>JBHJHH010000141.1:0-24680 GCA_050331015.1 Geminicoccaceae bacterium | reverse complement strand
GAGGATGAAGAACGCGTTGTGCCACTCGCCCTGATCGATGCGCTGGCCGTCCTTGTCGAGGATGCGGCCGTAATCGGCGTCCATGAAGGCATACGAGCCGCATTGCAGCTCGTTGTAGACGCCGGACGTGCTCTCGAAATAATACGAGCCGGTGCCGCCCCCGCCGACGATGTCGCAGGCGAGCTCCTCGTCCGCCAGCGCCTCGACGGCGTCTTTCACCATGGCCACGGCGATGTCGATCTTGGCCTTGCGCTCGTCATAGCTGTCGAGATGCTGCATGGCACCCTGATAGGCCTGGATACCGGCGAATTTCAGCCCCGGCGCGGCATCGATCGCTTTGGCGATCTCGACCACGGCCGGCGTCGTGGTCACGCCGCAGCGGCCGGCACCGCAATCGATCTCGACCAGGCACTCGATGGTCGTGCCATGGCGCGTCGCGGCCTCGGACAGATCGGCGACATTGGCCAGGTCATCGACGCAGCAGAGGGTGCGTGCGCCGAGCTTGGGCATGCGCGCCAGCCGGTCGATCTTCTGGCGATCGCGCACCTGGTTCGAGACCAGGACATCCGCGATGCCGCCGCGGGCAAACACCTCGGCCTCGGAGACCTTCTGACAGCACACGCCACAGGCGCCGCCGAGTTCGACCTGCAACTTGGCGACATCCACCGACTTGTGCATCTTGCCATGCACCCGGTGGCGCATGCCGTGCGCCTTGGCGTAGTCGCCCATTTTCTTGATGTTGCGCTCGAGCGCGTCGAGATCGAGGACCAGGCACGGCGTCTGGATGTCGGCTTCGTCCATGCCCGGCTGGGCCGGGACGTCGAAGCCGACCTCGAGGCTGTTCAGGTTGGCGTGCACGTTCATGGGGCTCTCCCTTGCCTCAATGGTGCCACGGCAGGCGGTCGAGGTCGACATTGCCGCCGGTGACGATGACGCCGACCCGCTTGCCGGCGAACCGGTCCTTGTTCTTCAAGATGATCGCGAGCGGCACGGCGCAGGACGGTTCGATGACGATGCGCAGGTGTTTCCAGCTGATCTTCATGGCGTCGATGATCTCGGCATCGGAGGCCGTCATGATGTCGCTGACGTATCTGGCGACGAAATGCCAGGTCAGTTCCTTGAGCGGCACGAGCAGCCCGTCGGCAATCGTCTTCGGTGCGTCGTCGGCGATGATGTGGCCGGCCTTGAAGCTGCGATAGGCATCGTCGGCCTGTTCCGGCTCGGCCGCGATGACCTGCACCTCAGGCGCCAGCGTCGACAGCGTCAGACAGGTGCCGGACACCATGCCGCCGCCACCGATCGGTGCCACCACGATGTCGAGCCCGTCGGTCTGTTCCATGAACTCCTTGGAACAGGTGCCCTGGCCGGCGATGACCCGCGGATCGTTGTAGGGATGCACGAAATCGCCGCCGGTCTCGGCCTGCACGCGGGCGAAGGCCGCCTCCCGTGACGAGGTCGACGGCTCGCATTCGGTGATCTTGCCGCCATAGCGGCGCACGGTGTCCTTCTTCGCCTGCGTTGCCGTGCGCGGCATGACCACGTTGCAGGGAATGCCCCGGCGCATCGCGGCATAGCTCAAACACGACGCGTGATTGCCGGAGGAATGCGTGGCCACACCCTTGCGCGCTTGTGCATCGCTCAGGCCGAAGACCGCATTGGTGGCGCCGCGCACTTTGAAGGCCCCCGGCTCCTGGAAGTTCTCGCATTTGAAGAACAGCTCGGCGCCGCTCAGCTCGTTCAGGTAGTCCGAGGTCAGCACCTGCGTGCGGCGGATATGCGGCTTGATGCGCGCGTGCGCGCTCAGCACATCGTCATAGGTCGGGATGTCCAGAAGGGCCGCATCCGCCATCATGCCGCGTCCTTCTGCGCCAGGATCGGGCGGTTGCGGTAGACCTCCTGCGCGGCGGCGACGCCGGAGCCGAGCTCGATGTCGAGACCGAGATCGACCATGCACATCTCGGCCGTGGCCAGGCCGCTTAAGGCCATGACGTCGGTAAGGCAGCCGAGATGGCCGATGCGAAAGACCTTGCCGGCGACCTCGCCCAGGCCGGCGCCGAAGGCGACGCCGTACGCGCGCGCGGCATGGCTGACGATGGTGTTGGCATCGAAGCCCTCTGGCGTGCGAATGGCGCTGACCGTGTCCGAATAGGCGTCCGGCGTCAGCGCACACAAGGACAGGCCCCACGCCGAAACCGCCGCGCGCACGCCGTCGGCGATGCGCGTGTGCCGAGCGAACACGGCATCGAGGCCCTCGTCGAGCAGCATGCCGCAGGCGACGTTCAGGCCGTTCAAGAGCCCGACCGACGGCGTGTAGGGATAGGCGCTGTTGGCATAGGCGTTGGTCATGTCGCGCACATCGAAGAAGGTGCGCGGCAGGCCGGCGCTCGCGGTTGCCGCCATGGCCTTGGCGCTGAAGCCGACAATGGCCAGGCCGACCGGCAGCATGAACCCCTTTTGCGAACCGGTGACGGCGACGTCGACGCCCCAGGCATCGAAACGGAACTCCATGGAAGCGATCGACGACACGCCGTCGACGAACAGCAGCGCCGGATGGCCGGCATCGTCGAGCGCCTTGCGCATGGCGGCGACGTCGGACTTCACGCCCGTGGCGGTCTCGTTGTGGGTGACCAGCACTGCCTTGATGGCGTGTGCCCGATCGGCTTTCAGGACCTCGGCGTAGCGATCCGCCGGCAGGCCCGCGCCCCAGGGCACGTCGATCACCTGGACGTCGAGCCCGTGGCGTTGGCACAGGTCGATCCAGCGATGGGAAAACACGCCGTTGCGCCCGGCGAGCACCTTGTCGCCGGCGCTGAGCGTGTTGCTGATCGCCGCTTCCCAGCCGCCGGTGCCCGAGGCCGGAAAGATGATCACCTCGGCCGAGGCCGATTTCAGCACCTTGCGCACGCTCTCGAGCGCCGGCTGGAGGATGCTGCCGAACAGCGCCGAGCGGTGATCGACGGTCGGCATGTCGCAGGCCTTGCGCAGCACTTCGGGAATGTTGGTCGGGCCCGGGATGAATACCGGGTTTTGCAAGCTCATGATCGCCTCCCTGTTTGATCGCTAATGTACTAGCGTCGCGCGCGATCGGAAATTTTTTTGAACCTATTTTTCACGCCTTGCATGTTCCGGATTAACGCCCTATTCGCAATGGCTTATATTTTTCATGCAGCGAAAGATAATTTCGTGGCTTAAATGGATAGGTGACTATGCTGGACAATGTCGGGGCCAAACCGCGCCGTGCGCGCGGCCGGCCGCGCGGCTGGACGGACAACACCGCCCAGAACACGGTCAAGTCGCTCGACCGTGCCCTGCAGGTGTTCGCCTATCTCAGCCAGGTGCAGGGCAAGCCCTTGACCGCGCTCGCTGCGGAAACCGGGCAGTCGCCGGCGACGGTCTACCGGGTCCTGGTCACGCTGGAAGGCCGCGGCCTGGTCGAGTTCGATCCTGAAAGCCAGGTCTGGTACATCGGCCCGCAGGCGTTCGTCATCGGCGCGCGCTATCTGCGGCGCACCAGCCTGGTCGAGCGCGCCCGGCCGATCCTGCGCACGCTGATGGAGGAAACCGGCGAAACCGCCAATCTCGGCATCGAGAAAGGCGGTATGGTGCTGTTCGTCAGCCAGGTGGAGACGCACGAGAACATCCGCGCGTTCTTTCCGCCGGGCACGCTCTCGCCGATGCACGCATCTGGCATCGGCAAGGCCCTGCTGGCGCAGATGGATCCGGCCCGCTTCGAGCGCTGGCATGCGGCGCACCCGCTGCACCGGTTCACCGCGCACACGCTGGTGACGCGCGACGCCCTGCTGGCATCGCTCGACGAGACCCGCGCGCGCGGCTTTGCCGTCGATGCCGAGGAAAAGAGCCTCGGCATGCGCTGCATTGCAGCGCCGGTGTTCGACATGAACCGCGAGGCCATCGCGGGCATTTCCGTGTCGGGTCCAACCAGCCGCCTGGGACCGGCGACGACGGCCGCGTTCAGTGCTGCGGCCATCAGGGCGGCGCGTGACCTGTCCAAGGCGATGGGCGGCGAGGCCACGCCATCTGTGCCGTAGCGCCGGTGCCGGCAGCGGCACGGCCCGCCGGCGCACGCGTCGCCGGGCCTTCAGCAAAGCGCTGGCCGGGCGTATCGTCCCCACGGTGCCTGGCCGGGGACCTGCGTGTCGGAGCATTGCCGCATGCGTGACATCAATCTCAGGGCGACCGAGTATTTCGAGGCCGTGGCCCGGCTCGGCACCGTGACCAAGGCGGCCGTGGAACTCGGCGTGTCGCCCTCGGCGGTCAGCCAGCAGTTGCGCCTGCTCGAAGAGCAGTTCGGGGTGAAGCTGTTTCGCCGGGAAAAGCGCCGGCTGGTGTTGACCCTGGACGGTGATCGCCTGTTCCAGACGACCACCCAGGCGTTCAGCGCGATCCGCAATGCCCGCAATGCGATCGCCCGCCAGCGCGACACGCGCAACCTGATCTTGCGCGTCAGCCCCAGCTTCGGCGTCCGCTGGCTGGGGCCGCGCATTGCCGAGTTCGCCGCCGGCAACCGCGACTGGAACATCCGCGTCGACGCGACGCCGGACTTCACCGCGTTCGAGACCGAGACGGTCGATTTCGATCTGCGCTACGGCCTGGGCGGCTGGACCGGCCTGTCGGTGACCTGCATCATGCACGACCTCGTCCTGCCGCTGTGCAGCCCGGGCTATCTGGCCGGCTTGCAGGCGATTTCCGACGATGCCCGCGCGCAGATCAGGGCCGCCCGCCTGATCGACAGCGTCAAGGCGCTCTATCGCTGGGATCTCTGGCTGGCGACCAACCGGATCGAGATCGCCGGGCTGGACTACCCGTTTCGCTTCGATCGCTCGTCGATGTCGATCGAGCTGGCCAAGCAGGGCGGCGGCATCGCGCTGGACAGCGTGACGCTGTGGCTGCCAGAGCTGCAGAGCGGCGAGCTTGTGCCGCTGTCGACCGGCTTTGCCGTGATCGACTTCCCGGCCTACTGGTTCGTCTGCCCGCCGCGCCACTTCAACCGCCGCATCGTCAAGCGCTTCTCCGACTGGCTGCTGCACAAGGCGGCCGAGCACGAGGCAGATGCCCGGGCGCTCCTCACCGGCATGGGCGTGCGCTTCCGGCCGGAAGCCGGGCCGGATCTGATCGACGACGTGCGCAGCCGCTCCTGAACGCGCGCCGCTCAGACCGGCACGACCTTGATGTCCTTGATCCGCTTGAGGGTGAAGCTGGTGTTGATCGACTGCACGTTGGGCAGCTCGACCAGGGCATTCTTCACGGTCGATTCGTAGTCCCGCACGCTGCGCGCCACGACCTGCAGCAGATAGTCGTGCTCGCCGCTCAGCGAGTAGCATTGCAGGATTTCCGGCACCCAGCGCACCGCCGCCTCGAAGGCGCTCAGGCGTTCGCGGCGGTGCTCGATCATGCGCACGAAGCAGAACACGACGATCTCGAAACCGGCGGCTTCGACATCGACGATGTAGCGTTTCTCGCTGACGATGCCGGCCGCCTGCAGGTGCTGCAGGCGCCGCCAGCAGGGCGAATGGCTGAGGCCGACGGCATCGCCCAGCGCGCGCATGGTGATGTCGGGCTGCGCCTGGATGACCTGCAGGATCTTTCGGTCGGTCTCGTCGATCGGCACCGGCGGGCTGTCCCCGTTGTCGTGTGATGGCATCCCTGTGCGTCCCGCGATCGGGGTACCGTGTACCCCCAACGCCGCCAACCTGTCATACAGTGTAGCCGGCAAATCCGCGAAGCCCGCGAAATTGGTGACCGTGTTGCTTCCGCATCGTGGCAAAATAATCAACGTGGAGGCAACACATGACCATTACCCTTGAGGACAAGTATGTCGCTGCGCGCGGCCGCGTGTTCCTGACCGGCACGCAAGCGCTCGTGCGGCTGCCGATGACCCAGATGCGCCGCGACCGCGCCGCCGGGCTCAAGACCGGTGCGTTCATTTCCGGCTATCGTGGCTCGCCGCTGGGTGGCTACGACCAGCAGCTCAGCCAGGCACGCGCGCATCTCGAGCCCTACGACATCGTCTTCCAGCCCGGCCTGAACGAGGACCTCGCCGCGACCGCGGTGTGGGGCAGCCAGCAGCTGCATCTGTCCGCCGGTGCCCGCAAGGACGGCCTGCTCGGCATCTGGTACGGCAAGGGGCCGGGCGTCGATCGCTCCGGTGACGTGCTCAAGCATGCCAATGCCGCCGGCAGCGCCCGCCATGGCGGCGTGCTCGCCCTCGCCGGCGACGACCACACCTGCAAGTCGTCCTCGATCCCGCACCAGTCCGACCACGCCTTCATGTCGGCGCTCATGCCGACGCTGTATCCGTCATCGGTGCACGAGTTTCTCGAAATGGGCCTGCTCGGCGTGGCCATGTCGCGCTATTCCGGCTGCTGGGTCGGCTTCAAGGTCATCTCGGAAACGGTCGAAACCACCTCGGTGGTCGATCTTGCCCAGGAAGACCGGCAGTTCCGCCTGCCCGAGGACTTTGAACTGCCCGAAGGCGGTCTCAACCTGCGCTGGCCCGATCCGCCGCTGGTGCAAGATGCCCGCTTGCAGGAGATGAAAGGCTACGCCGCCATCGCGTTCGCCCGCGCCAACGCGGTCGACGAGGTCACGGTCGCCAATCCCGAGGCCCGCTTCGGCATCGTCGCCTCTGGCAAGGCCTATGAGGACGTCCGCCAGGCCATGGCCGAACTCGAGCTCGGCGCTGACGAACTGCGCGCGATCGGCCTGCGGCTCTACAAGGTGCGCATGCCCTGGCCGCTCGAGCCGCAGGGCATACGGGCGTTCTCGCAAGGCCTCGAGGAGGTGCTGATCGTCGAGGAGCGGCGCGAGATCATCGAAAACCAGATCAAGCAGCAGCTCTTCAACTGGCGCGCCGATGTCCGCCCGCGCATCGTCGGCAAGTTCGATGAGCACGACCGGCCGTTCCTGTCGCTGTCCCAGGGCCTGACCGTGGGCCGCGTCGCCACCGCTTTGGCCGAGCGCATGCTCAAGCTCGAGCTGCCGGAAGGGCTGGGCGAGCGCATCCGGGCGCGCGCGCAGGCGCTGCAGGCGGCCGAGGCGAAGATCGCCGACCTGGTCGCGCCGGTCACCAGGTTGCCGCACTACTGCGCCGGCTGTCCGCACAACACCTCGACCCGCGTGCCCGAAGGCTCCAAGGCCATGGCCGGCATCGGCTGCCATTTCATGGCGCAGTGGATGGACCGGCGCACGGAAACCTTCACCCATATGGGCGCCGAGGGCGTGCCCTGGACGGCGATCGGCCGGTTCACCGACGAGCAGCACCGCTTCGTCAATCTGGGCGACGGCACCTATTTCCATTCCGGCCATCTGGCGGTCAGGCAGTCGGTCGCCGCCGGCGCCAACATCACCTACAAGATCCTCTATAACGACGCCGTCGCCATGACCGGCGGCCAGCCGGTCGACGGCACGCTCACGCCGCAGCAGATCACCCACCAGATGTACCACGAGGGCGTCGCGCGCATCGTGCTGATGTCCGATCGCCCGGACGTCTACCGCCAGGCGGATCTGGCGCCCGGCACCGAGATCCGCCATCGCGACGCCATCGATGCGGTGATGCTCGAGCTGCGCGCGGTGCCGGGCACGACCGTCATCGTCTTCGAGCAGACCTGTGCTGCGGAAAAGCGCCGCCGTCGCAAGCGCGGTAAGATGGCCGATCCGGACATGCGCTTGTGGATCAACCCGGCGGTGTGCGAGGGCTGCGGCGACTGTTCGGTGCAGTCCAACTGCATCGCCATCGAGCCGGAAGAGACCGAGATGGGCCGCAAGCGGCGCATCAACCAGTCGATGTGCAACAAGGACTATTCCTGTCTCAAGGGCTTCTGCCCGTCCTTCGTCACGGTGCGCGGCGGCACGCTGGCCAAGCCGCAGGCCAAAGGCGGCCCGGATGTGCAAGCGCTGCCGGAACCGCCGCTGCCGCAGATCGAGCGCGCCTGGAACTTGGCCCTGGCCGGCGTCGGCGGCACCGGGGTCCTGACCATCGGCGCGATCCTCGGCATGGCGGCGCATATCGAGGGCAAGGTGCCGATGATCCTCGACATGGCCGGTCTGGCGCAGAAAGGCGGCGCCGTGCTGAGCCATGTGCGCATCTCGCGCGCCGAACGCCCGGCGACGGCGCCGCGCATCGCGGCCGGCGGTGCCGATCTGCTGCTCGCGGCGGACTCCGTGGTCGCCGCGTCCAAGGACAGCATCGTGCTGTGCGATCCGCAGCGGACCGAGGCCGTGCTGAATGCCAAGATCACGCCGGTGTCGGACTTCGTGCGCCTGCGCGATTTCGATTTCCGCGAGGCCGAGCTCGAACGTCTGGTCGCGCGCAACGTGCGCACCCGTGCGCATTTCCGCAACTTCGCCGAGCTGGCGCAGGCGCTCACCGGCGATGAGATCGGCGTCAACATGATGATGCTCGGCTATGCCTGGCAGTGCGGCTTCGTGCCGATCGGCCGGGCGGGCATCGCGCAGGCGATCGCGATGAACGGCGTTGCCGTCGAGGCCAACATCGCCGCGTTCGACTGGGGGCGCCTGCTGGCCCATGACGCAAAGGCGGTGCAGCATGCCGCCGGGCCGGCCAGGACGGCCGCGCGCAGCCAGGATGACATGAGCACCGATGAGCTGATCGCCCAGCGCACAGCCCATCTGCGCCAGTATCAAAACAATCGGCTGGCCAAGCGCTACGCGGACCGCCTCGCGCGCCTTGCCACGCATGTCAGCCCCGCCCTGCTGCGCCAGGCGGCAATCGCCTATGCCCGCGTGCTGGCCTACAAGGATGAATACGAGGTGGCGCGGCTCTACGCCGATCCGTCGTTCCGGCAGAACCTGGCTGCGGTGTTCGCCGGCGACTATCGCATCGCCTTCAACCTGGCGCCGCCGGTCCTGCCCGGAAAGGACGCCAATGGCCGGCCGCGCAAGCGCGCGTTCGGCCCGTGGATCCTGCCGGTATTCGGCCTGCTGGCGCGCCTCAAATGGCTGCGCGGCACATTTGCCGATCCGTTCGGCTACAGCCACGACCGCCGGCTCGAGCGCTCGCTGATCACGCTGTATGAGGCAGATCTGGATCTGGTCGAGCAGGTCGCCGCGCACGCGGCGTCATCGGAGCTGGCCGAGCTGCTCGCCTTGCCGCAAGACATTCGCGGCTATGGGCCGGTCAAGCAGGCGGCATTCGAGCGGCAGCGGGCAAGGCGCGACGCGCTTAGGGCATCGCTCGGCAATCAACAAGCTGTCCCGGCAGCAGCGTAACGAGGAGGCACAATGTTCACCGCATCGATGAAGTTTGATCTCGGCGAGGACGTCAATGCGCTGCGTGAGATGGTCCATCGCTGGGCGCAGGAGCGCGTCAAGCCGATGGCGGCCGAGATCGACGCCAACAACGCGTTTCCCGACGAGCTCTGGCCGGAGATGGGAGCGCTGGGCCTGTTGGGCATCACTGTGCCCGAGGCGTTCGGCGGCGCCGGCATGGGCTATCTCGCCCACGTCGTGGCGGTCGAGGAGATCGCGCGCGCCTCGGCCTCGGTGTCGCTCAGCTACGGCGCCCACTCCAACCTGTGCGTCAACCAGATCAACCTGAACGGCACGGACGAGCAGAAACACCGCTATCTGCCCAAGCTGATCTCCGGCGAGCATGTCGGCGCGCTGGTCATGTCCGAGGCCGGCGCCGGCTCGGATGTCGTCGGCATGAACCTGCGCGCGCACAAGCGCAACGACCGCTTCATTTTGAATGGCAGCAAGTTCTGGATCACCAATGGCGGCGAGGCGGCCACGCTGGTCGTCTACGCCAAGACCGATCCCGAGGCCGGCGCCCGCGGCATCACCGCCTTCATCATCGAAAAAGACATGCCCGGCTTCTCGCAATCCAAGCATTTCGACAAGCTCGGCATGCGCGGCTCGAACACGGTCGAGCTCGTGTTCGAGGATGTCGAGGTGCCGTACGACAACATCCTCGGTGAGGAAGGCCGGGGCGTGCGCGTTTTGATGTCGGGGCTCGATTACGAGCGCGTCGTGCTGTCCGGCATCGGCACCGGCATCATGGCCGCCTGCCTCGACGAAATCATGCCGTACATGGTCGAGCGCAAGCAGTTCGGCCAGAGCATCGGCCAGTTCCAGCTGATGCAGGCCAAGATCGCCGACATGTACACCAAGCTCAACTCGGCGCGCGCCTATGTCTACGAGGTCGCCAAGGCCTGCGACCGCGGCGAGGTCACCCGGCAGGACGCGGCCGGCTGCGTGCTCTATGCCAGCGAAGAGGCCATGGTCGTGGCGCACCAGGCGGTGCAGGCCATGGGCGGTGCCGGCTTCATGAACGAGACGCCGGTCAGCCGTCTTTTTCGCGATGCCAAGCTCATGGAGATCGGCGCCGGCACCTCGGAGATCCGCCGTATGCTCATCGGCCGTGAGCTGATGGAGGCGATGACCTGATGGCGACGCTGCAATCCGCCGTGTCGCCGCGCTCGGACAGCTTTGCCGCCAACCGCGCGGCGCACGAGGCGGCCATGGCGCCGGTGCACGAGGCGGCGGCGCTGGCGGTCGCCGGCGGCGGCGAGACGGCGCGCGCCCGGCATGTCAGCCGCGGCAAGATCCTGCCCAGGGAGCGCGTGTCCCGGCTGCTCGATCCGGGCTCGCCGTTCCTCGAGATCGGCATGTTCGCCGCGCACGGGCTCTATGACGGCGCCTCGCCGGCTGCCGGTCTGGTCACCGGCATCGGTCGCGTCGCCGGGCGCGAGGTCATGATCGTCTGCAACGATGCCACCGTAAAGGGCGGCACCTATTACCCGATGACGGTGAAAAAGCACCTGCGCGCCCAGGAGATCGCCGAGGCCAACCGGCTGCCGTGCGTCTATCTGGTGGACTCCGGCGGCGCCAACCTGCCCAACCAGGACGAGGTCTTCCCGGACCGCGACCATTTCGGCCGGATTTTCTACAACCAGGCCAACATGTCGGCGCAAGGGATCGCGCAGATCGCCGTGGTCATGGGCTCGTGCACCGCCGGCGGCGCCTATGTGCCGGCGATGTCGGACGTCGCCATCATCGTCAAGGAACAGGGCACCATCTTTCTCGCCGGGCCGCCGCTGGTCAAGGCCGCCACCGGCGAGGTGGTCAGCGCCGAGGAGCTCGGCGGCGGCGATGTGCACACGCGGCTTTCCGGCGTCGCCGATTACCTCGCCAAGGACGATGCCCACGCGTTGGCGCTGGCCCGGCGCGCGGTCGCCAATCTGAACCTGACCAAGCCGCGCCAGCTCGATCTCGCCCCGGTCGAGCCGCCGCGCTACGACCCGGAAGAGATCCTCGGCGTGGTGCCGGCCGATCTGCGCACGCCCTACGACATCCGCGAGGTGATCGCCCGCATTGTCGACGGCTCGCGCTTCGACGAGTTCAAGGCACGCTTCGGCACCACGCTGGTGTGCGGCTTCGCCCATGTCATGGGCATGCCGGTGGGCATCATCGGCAACAACGGCGTGCTGTTTTCGGAAAGTGCCGTCAAGGGCGCGCATTTCGTCGAGCTGTGCGCCCAGCGCAAGGTGCCGCTGGTCTTCTTGCAGAACATCACCGGCTTCATGGTCGGCCGCGCCTACGAGGCCGGCGGCATCGCCAAGGACGGCGCCAAGCTGGTCACCGCCGTGGCGACGACGCAGGTGCCCAAGCTCACCGTGCTCGTCGGCGGTTCGTTCGGTGCCGGCAATTACGGCATGTGCGGCCGCGCCTACAGCCCGCGCTTTCTGTGGACCTGGCCGAACAGCCGAATCGGCGTCATGGGCGGCGAACAGGCGGCGGGCGTGCTCGCCACCGTGCGGCGCGATGCGCTCGAGCGGGCCGGGCAGCACTGGTCGGTGGAAGACGAAGCCGCCTTCAAAAGGCCGACCATCGAGCTGTTCGACCGCCAGTCGCACCCCCTCTACGCCTCGGCACGGCTGTGGGACGACGGCATCGTCGATCCGCGCAAGACGCGCGATGTGCTGGCCTTGTCGCTGTCAGCCGCCCTCAACGCGCCGATCGATGCGACGCGCTTTGGCGTCTTCCGGATGTGAGCCAGGCCATGTTCAAGAAAATCCTGATCGCCAATCGCGGTGAGATCGCCTGCCGGGTCATGGCCACCGCCAGGCGGCTCGGCATCAAGACGGTCGCGGTCTATGCCGATGCCGATGCCGGTGCCCTGCATGTCGCCATGGCTGATGAGGCTGTGCGCATCGGCCCGGCGCCGGTTGCCGAGAGCTACCTCGTGGGCGAGCGCATCATCGAGGCCGCCAGGCGCACCGGCGCGCAGGCGATCCATCCGGGCTACGGCTTTCTGTCGGAGAACCCCGCCTTTGTCGAAGCGCTCGAGGCGGCCGGGCTGACCTTCATCGGCCCGCCGGCCGCGGCGATCCGCGCCATGGGCCTGAAGGACGCCGCCAAGGCGCTCATGGTCGAGGCCGGTGTGCCGGTCGTGCCGGGCTATCACGGCGCCAACCAGGATGCCGCCTTCCTGGCCGCCCAGGCGGATGCGATCGGCTACCCGGTGCTGATCAAGGCGCGCGCCGGCGGCGGCGGCAAGGGCATGCGCCTGGTCGAAAGGCCGGCCGATTTTCCAGCCGCGCTCGAGGGCGCACGGCGCGAGGGCCAGGCCAGCTTCGGCGATCCGGCCTGTCTGATCGAGAAATACATCGGCCAGCCGCGCCATATCGAGATCCAGGTGTTCGGTGACGCCCATGGCAACGCCATCCACCTGTTCGAGCGCGACTGCTCGCTGCAGCGCCGCCACCAGAAGGTCATCGAGGAAGCGCCCGCGCCGGGGCTGCCGGACACGGTGCGCGCCGCCATGGGCCAGGCGGCCGTCAATGCCGCCCGGGCGATCGATTATGCCGGTGCCGGCACGGTCGAATTCATCGTCGACGGCTCGGGGCCGCTGCGTGCGGACGGGTTCTGGTTCATGGAGATGAACACCCGCCTGCAGGTCGAGCACCCGGTGTCCGAAGCGATCACCGGCCTGGATTTCGTCGAGCTGCAGCTGCGTGTCGCCGCCGGCGAGCCCTTGCCGGTGCGCCAGGCGGACCTGCGCATCGACGGCTGGGCGTTCGAGGCCCGGGTCTATGCCGAGGACGTGGCGAAAGGCTTTCTGCCCGCCACCGGTCGGCTCGCCCATCTGCGCTTCCCCGAGGCGGCGGCGTTCACGCGCGCGGCCGTGCGCATCGACGCCGGTGTCCGCCAGGGCGATGAGATCAGCCCGTGGTACGATCCGATGATCGCCAAGGTCATCGTGCACGGGCCGACCCGCGCGCTGGCCCTGAACATGCTGCGGGCGGCGCTGGAAGGCTGCCAGGTCACCGGCGCCGTGACCAATCTCGAGTTTCTCGGCGCGCTCGCCCGCCACGAGGGCTTCGGCCGCGGCGAGGTCGATACCGGTCTGATCGCCCGCGATCTCGATGCCCTGCTGTCCGATCCGACGCCGTCGCGCCATGTCGTCGCTCTGGCGGCACTCGGCGGCCTCGGCCTGGTGCGCGAAGGCACCGGCAACGAGCCCTGGGAGCGCCTGGTCGGCTGGCGGCACTGGACCGATGCCAAGCAATATGTCGTGCTCGAGGCCGCCGGCGCGCGCATCGAGGCGCAGGTCACCCGCCTGGGCAAGGGCCGCTTCGTCGTCGATGTCGCTGCCGACAGCGTGACCCTGGGCGTGACGCCGCTCGGCGACACCGGCGTGCGCGTCGATCTCGCGGACCGCCAGTTCGCCGCCGAACTGGTGCGCGAGGCGACCCGGATCTCGATTTTCTCCGATGGCCGCAGCTACACCTTCGAGCTGCCCGATGCCCTGGCCGATGCCGAGGCCGAACAGGCCGGCGGCGACAGCATCATCGCACCGATGCCGGGTCTGGTACGCGCCGTGCGCGTGTCGGCCGGTGCGCGCGTCGCCAAGGGCGATGCCCTGGTCGTGCTCGAGGCCATGAAAATGGAGCACACCTTGCGCGCGCCGCGCGACGGCGTCGTCGCCGAGCTGCTCGCCGCCGAGGGCGACCAGGTCACCGACGGCACCTTGCTGCTGGCGCTGGAGCCGGAACATGAGTGAGCCGGTGACGCTGTTCGAGATGGGGCCGCGCGACGGGCTGCAGAACGAGACCGCCCGCATCGCCACGGCCGACAAGATCCGCCTGGTCGACCTGCTGTCCGCCAGCGGCCTGCGCAAGATCGAGGTGACCAGTTTCGTCAGCCCGAAATGGGTGCCGCAGATGGCCGATGCCGCGGACGTCATGGCCGGCATCAGCCGGCGCCCCGGCGTGGCCTATGCCGTGCTGACACCGAACCTGCGTGGCTTCGAGGCCGCCCTGGCGGCGCGTGCCGACGAGGTCGCCATTTTCGGCTCGGCCTCGGAGGGCTTCAGCCAGGCGAACATCAACTGCTCGATCGAGCAAAGCCTGGCGCGCTTCGCCCCGGTCGCGGCTGCGGCCCAAGCGGCCGGCCTGCCGGTGCGCGGCTATGTCTCCTGCGTGACGGATTGCCCCTATGACGGGCCGACGCCGCCGGATGCCGTGGCGCGGGTGGCACGCGCGCTGATCGATCTCGGCTGCTACCAAGTCAGCCTGGGCGACACCATCGGCACCGGCACGCCCGAGCGCGTCGGG
The DNA here is from genome assembly GCA_050331015.1 of Geminicoccaceae bacterium. Lineage (GTDB taxonomy): Bacteria > Pseudomonadota > Alphaproteobacteria > Geminicoccales > Geminicoccaceae > JBHJHH01. The sequence continues at coordinate 10,083 of JBHJHH010000141.1, read as the reverse complement.
CGCATGCTCGATGCCGTGCTCGACCAGGTGCCGGCGGCGCGTCTGGCCGGGCATTTCCACGACACCGGCGGCCGCGCGCTGGCCAATATCGAGGTCAGCCTCGCGCGCGGCCTGCGCGTGTTCGATGCCGCCGTCGGCGGGCTCGGCGGCTGCCCGTATGCGCCCGGCGCCAAGGGCAATGTCGCCACCGAAGCGGTGCTCGATCTGCTCGAGGCGCGCGGCTTTGCCACCGGCATCGCACGCACGCATCTGGCCGACGCGTCGCGTTTTGCGCAAAGCCTGCGCGCGGCCAACCGAGCGGCTCAGTAGAGGGTCAGCGCCGGCACGTAAGAGATCAGCATGAGAACGAGCAGCGCGACCAGATAGAACGGCAGCAGCGCGCGCACCGTCTCGCCGATGCCGGCCTTGGCGATGGCGGACGAAATGAACAGGGTCGTGCCGACCGGCGGCGTGTACAGGCCGATGGCGAGGTTGACCACCATCATCAGGCCGAGCTGGACCAGATCGACGCCGATGGCGCTGGCGATGGTCACGAACAGCGGCCCGAGCAGCAGCACCGCTGCCGGCAGATCGAGAAACGCGCCGACGATGAGCATGACGACATTGAGCGCGAGGATGACCATCCAGGGCTCGGCGAAGGTCGCCTGCACCCAGACGGCGAGCTCCTGCGGCACGCGCTCGGCGGTCAGCACCCACTGGATGGTCGACGACGCCATGATGATGATCATGACCGCACCGGTCATCAGACCGGTGTCCACGGCCGCCCGCCAGAGGCCGCGCCAGCTCAAATCGCGGTAGATCAGGCCGCTGACCAGCAGGGCATAGGCCACCGCCATAACGCTGACCTCGGTCGGCGTGGCGACGCCGAAGCGTAAGGTGCCGATGATGAACACCGGCATGAGCAGGGCCGGCAGGGCGGACAGGATCTGCGCGCGGTAGGCCTTGAAGCCGCCGGCAAGCGGCGAGCGCGGCAGGTTGCGCAAGCGGGCGACGATGGCGACCGCGGCGAGCATGCCGGCACCGAGCATGACGCCCGGCAGGATGCCGGCGACGAACAGATCGACGATCGAGACATTCGACACCAGGCCGTAGAGGATCAGCGGGATCGATGGCGGGATCAGCACCGAGACGGTCGCCGACGAGGCGTTGATCGCCGCCGAGAAGCCCGCCGGGTAGCCCTCCTTGCGTTGCAGCGGGATCAGCGCGTTGCCGAGTGCCGTGGCATCGGCCACGGCCGATCCGGAGACCCCGCCGAACATCACCGAGCCGATGATCGACACCTGGCCGAGGCCGCCGCGAAAGCGGCCGACGAGCAGCCGGGCGACATTGACCAGATAGACGCCGAACTTGCCGGACATCATCAGGTTGCCGGCCAGAATGAAGAACGGAATGGCCAGCATCGGGAAGCTCTGCGTCGGCGTGTAGAGCCGCTGCGCAATCACCGCCATCGGCTTGCCGTCGAGCCAGAGGGCGACGGCGACACCGCCGAGCATGGCATGCGCCACCGGCACCGACAGCGCCATGAGGATGAAGAAGGCCCAGACGAGCGGCGCGGTCATGGCGGCGTGCTTTCAGCTGAGGCTCTGCTCTTCGGGCTCCGAGGACGCGACATCCTCGCCCGCGAGCGTGCGCAAGATCGCCAGGGCGGCGATGATCGCCATGGCAGCGAAGGCGAAGGCCAGGCTGGCATAGCCCCAGACCTGCTTGATCCCGAGCGTCGACAGGGTCTGCAACTGCGCGGCCTTGAGGATCGGCTGGCTGCTCCACAACACGCTGGTGGCGACCACCAGGATGACGCCGTGGACGACCAGGTTGAGCGCCAGCCTGGCTTGGCCGGCGAGCCGGTCCGGCAGGATGGTCACGGCGACGTTGCGGCTGCGCGCCGAGGCGATCACCAGGCCGCCGGCGACCAGCCAGGGCAACAGCAGGGCGTGGATCTCATAAGCCCAGGCGATGCCGGCGCCGAAGGCATAGCGCAGCACGACATTGACCAGCAGCGCGATGAACATCGAGCCGAGACAGGCGACGACGATCAGCCGGCCGCTCCAGTCGAGCAGGTTGGTGACACCCCGGGCGAGGTCGAGGAAGGGGCGCAGGCGCCCCTTCCCACCGGTTTCCGGGGACGGCGTGTCCCCGGCGGACATTACAGGCCCGCCGCTTCACGCAGGGCTTTGACCAGCTCCGGGTATTGCTCGGCATAGGCGTCGTAGACCGACTGGGTGGCCGCCTGATAGGCCGCCTTGTCCGCCTCGGCGAACTGGGCGCCCTGGGCTTCCATCTCCGGCCGCAGTTCCTGATCCGAGGCGAGCACGGCCTGGCGCTGCAGCTCGCCCGCCTCGGCGGTGGCATCGAGCGCGCATTGCTGCGTCGCCTCGTCCAGGCCGGACCACCAGACCAGACCGGCGACGACCGGGGTGGTCTCGTATTTGTGGCCGGTCAGGGTGATGTAGGGCGTGATCTCGTGCAGGTTCGCCGTGTAGATGTTGACCAGCGGGTTCTCCTGCCCATCGAACACGCCCGATTGCAGCGCGCTCGGCAGCTCCGACCACGCCAGTGGTGCCGGCGAAGCCCCCAGCGCCTCGAAAATGTCGATGGTCATCTGGTCGGGCGGGGTGCGGATCTGCATGCCCGCCAGGTCGCCCGGCTCGGTGACGTGCTTGCTCACATGGGTCACGTTACGGATGCCGTTGTCCCAAAAGCCCAGGACCTTGAGCCCGGCGTTTTGCGCGCGCTCGTCGATCATGCTGCCGACCTCGCCGTCGAGGACGCTCCAGGCGGTCGGCAGATCCTTGAACAGGAACGGCAGACCGAGCAGACCGACCTCGGGCACGATCTGGCTCATGGCGCCCTGGCTGTTGGCGGACACCTGGATGACGCCGGCCGTGGCCGAGGTGAGCATTTCGGCATCGTCGCCCATGGTCGCCGAGGGCGCATGGTTGACGCTGTGGGCGCCGCCGGTGCAGGCGGTGAACAGGTCCGCCCAGGTTTCGGCGGCAACATAGCGCGGATTGCCCGGATTGGCGCCGTGGGCGAAGATCACCTCGTCGGCCTGCGCCGCCGCAGCGGCCAGCACGCTGGTCGTGGCCAGAACGGCCAGTAGCTTCGTCTTCATTGGTGTAAACCTCCCGTTTTGAAGACCTTTACCGCATGGCGCCGCTCCCAACGGCGCCGGCGACGGCTCAATGGATCAGCGAGCCGCCGTTGACGTCGACCTCGGTGCCCGTGCAATAGGCGGCGAGATCGGACGCAAGGAACAGAGCGCAGCCGGCGACATCCGACGCCGTACCGGTGCGGCCCATCGGGATGCCGGCCAGGATCTGCGCATTCATCTCGGGCGTCAGCCTGCCGGCGGTGATGTCGGTGGCGATGAAACCGGGGCAGATGGCATTGACGCGCACATTGTCGGGCGCGAGTTCGCGCGCCATGGCCTTAGTCAGGCCAAGGACGCCGGCCTTGGCCGCCGAATAGTGCGGGCCGCCGAAAATGCCGCCGCCGCGCTGGGCCGAGACCGAGCTCATATTGACGATGCTGCCGGATGTCCGCGCGCGCATGCCTGGGATCACCGCCTGGCTCATATAAAGCGTGCCGCGCAGGTTGACGTCGGTGACGGCGTCGTAGTTCTCCGGCGCGATCTCCATGATCTTGAGCGGCTGGGTGATGCCGGCATTGTTGACCAGGATGTCGATCCGGCCCCACGCCGCCAGCACGCTGGCGATCGCGCGCGCACAAGCGGCCTTGTCGGTGACGTCGCAGGGCAGGCCGATATGGCCGCTGCCGAGATCGGCCGCGGCGGCTTCGGCCGCCGCCGCGTCGAGGTCCAAAACCGCTACCGTCGCGCCGTGGTCGACGAAAAGCTGCGCTGTCGCCTTGCCCAGGCCGCGCGCCGAGGCCGCGCCGGTCACGACGGCGTACTTGTCCTGTAGAAGCCCCATGGCCCCCAGTCTCCTTGCGATGGTTCGAGTGACGCCTCGGGCGTCGAGGTGACGGCTACAGCCAGGCCCTGATCTGCGCTGCGACCTTGTCGACCGACAGGCCGTACATGTCGTGCAGCGTCGGCAGGGCGCCCGCCTCGAGGAAGGCATCCGGCAGGCCGATCATGCGAAAGCTCGGGTGCACGCCGTGGGTCAACAGGGTGCCGGCCACGGCCTCGCCGAGACCGCCGACGACGGTGTGGTTTTCCGCCGTGACCATCAGCCGGCCGCCCTTGCGCGCCTCTTGCAGCACCGTCTCGCGATCGAACGGCTTGATCGTCGGCACGTGCAAGACGGCGACATCGACCTTGTCGTCGGCCAGCTTGGCGGCGGCATCGAGTGCGCGCATGGTCATGAAGCCGGTGGCGATGACCAGCACGTCCCGCCCCTCGCGGATCAGTTGCGCCCGGCCGAGCTGGAAGCGGTAGTCCGGCTTGTGGCGGGTCAGCACCGAGGGCACCTTGCCGCGCAGCAGACGGGCATAGACCGGCCCGTCATGCGCCGCGATCTGCGGCACCATGCCGGTGATGTCGTCGGCATCGCACGGATCGATGATCGTCATGTTCGGCAGGCCGCGGAAGATCGCCAGATCCTCGGTCGCCTGATGGCTCGGGCCATAACCGGTGGTCAGGCCGGGCAGGGCGCAGACGATCTTGACCGGCAGGTTCTCCTCGGCAATCGCCATGGCGATGAAGTCATAGGCCCGGCGCGAGGCGAACACGGCATAGGTCGTGGCGAACGGGTTGAAGCCTTCGCGCGCCAGGCCGGCCGCGGCCGACATCAAGAGCTGCTCGGCCATGCCCATCTGGTAGAAGCGCTCCGGCATGGCGTTGGCGAATACGTGCAGATCGGTGTATTTGCTCAGATCCGCGGACAGGCCGACGATTTTGTCGTCCTTTCTGGCCGCCTCGATCAACGCGTGGCCGAACGGTGCGGCGACGGTGTCGTAGCCTTCCGCCGCCAGCGAGGCGATCATCGCCGTGGTGGCGACGCGCTCGCCGTTCGGCCCGAGCTGAACCTTGCGTGGCGCGTATTTGCGCTGCATCGATGCCAGGGTCATTGCGGCTTGCCTTCTTCCAGGACGGCCAGGGCCTTGGCCCACTCGTCGGCTTCCACGCGCACGAAATGGGTGATCTCGCGGTTCTCGAGAAAATCGACGCCCTTGCACATGCGCGTGTCGAAAATGATCACCCGCGGACCGGCATGACGCGTACTGCGGGCGGTATCGAATGCGGCGGTGACCGCTGTGAGGTCGTTGCCGTCGACCCGCTGGGCATGCCAGCCGAACGCGGCCCATTTGGCCTCTTCCTGGCCTCTGGCCAGGGCGGCAGTGGTCTTGCCGTCGGCCTGCTGGTTGTTGAAATCGACCAGGCAGATCAGGTTGTCGAGCTGCCACTGCACGGCGGACATGACCGCTTCCCAGGTCGAGCCCTCGCCGAGCTCGCCGTCCGACATCAGGTTGACCACGAAGGCCGGGTTGCTTTTGCGCTTCAGGCCCAAGGCCATGCCGACCGCGATGCCGAGGCCCTGGCCGAGCGAGCCGCCGGTGATCTCCATGCCGGGCGTGTACGATGCCATGCCCGACATCGGCATGCGGCTGTCGTCCATGCCGTAGGTCTCGAGCTCGTCCTCGGGCAGGATGCCGGCTTCCATGAGCACGGCGTACAGCGCGATGGCGTAGTGGCCGATCGACAGCAGGAAACGGTCGCGGCCCTCCCATTCCGGGTCTTCGGCGCGGTATTCCAGGGCGTGGAAAAACGTGGCGGCGAGCACGTCGGCGACGCCGAGAGCCTGGCCGATATAGCCCTGTCCCTGGACCTCGCCCATGAGCAGGGCCTTGCGGCGGATGTTCCAGGCTCGCTGCGCGAGCGAGACGTTGGATGTCGCGTGCTTGCGACGCGCATCGTCCATGCCGGCCTCCCGATTGCCGTTGTTTTTCGCGTTGGCAGGGCTTGTATCAGCGACCGGCGCCGGCGTCTTTTATGTATTGTTGCAGATTTTGTTAGCCTGGCTTCAAAACTGGGGCCGCGCCGGCAAACGCACGGGCCCAGCGCCGCGGCGCTCTAGACAACGCCTGGGCGCGCACGGCGGGCGGGACCCAGCGGGCGTTCGCTGCCGGGGGCATCGCGATGGAACGCATCGGCCGACGACGCGCAGGCGTTGGTTCGCCGCCGGCCGACAGCAACAGTCTCGCAAGGTTCGGCGAAACGCGCTTCAGTGCGCTTCGCTGACCACGCCATAACCCTCCATCGATTTCTTGAACGGGAAGGCCTCGCAGTCGACGAAGGTGTCGACGCTGAAGGCATCGTCGGCCATGACGCCCCAGGCCTTGCGCCGCTGCATGGCCAGATTGCCGGCGTCGTACAGCGGGAAGACGATCGATTCGCGCAAATACTTTTCCATCGGGAACTTCTTGTCGAGCGCGTTGACGCCGACCACGCGCATGCAGTCGAACACGACGCTTTGCATGAGATCGCCGCAAAACGTCTTGTTCATGCCGCCGAGCGCTTGGCCTTCACTGTCGAACTTGTCCATGTAATGGGCCGCCTTCCAGCACATGGCGCGGCCGGCCTCGATCTTGGCGGCGATTTCGGTGAGCAGATTGCCGACCGCCTGGTAGTTGATGATCGGCGTGGCGCCGCCGCCGGTAAAGGTCTTGGCCCAGCGCAGGGCGAAATCGTAAGCGCCGCGCGCGACGCCGATGGCGGCGATGCTGGCGACCGGTCCGGACCAGGTGAAATTGCGATTGATCACCAGATCGCCGTCGCCGATGGCAAACGCGTTCTCCTCGGGCACGCGGACATTGCGAAAGGTCATGGTCACGTTCTGGCAGGTGCGGTGGCCGATCTTGTCGATCAGTTCATAGGTGATGCCGGGCGTGCCGCGTTCGACGAGAATGGCGCTCAAGCCCTGCTTGCCGCCCTTGGTCCGATCGGTGCGCACGATGCACAGATTGACGTCGGCGCCCTCGAGGTCCCAGCCGCCGGCATTGCAGGGCCAGTGCTTCTCGCCATTGATGACGTATTCGCCATTGGCCTTGTCATGGTCGGCGATCACCTGGATGCCGGCATTCGGGCTCGGATGATCGAAATTGGCCGTGCCGCCGCGCTCGCTGACCACCCAGCCGGCCAGATAATCGTGCTTGCCGTTGCACGCCTGGCCGATCCATTTGCGCCGCTGTTCCTCGCTGCCAAACCAGGTGAGCGGCATCAGGCCGAGGCCGTTGACCAGCACGATGGTGGGAAAGCCGGGATCGACGGCGCACAGCTCTTCCGCAGCGATCATCAGATCGACGTTGGAAATTCCGCCTCCGCCATACTCCTTTGGCAAAAAGCTGATCGGCAGGCCGTTCTTGTAGGCTTCCTCGAAGGCCGGCTTCATGGCGACGAAGGCGGCTTGCGGGTCGGGCTCGGCGTCGCCTTTTTCGGCGCACGGCCGGACCACGTCCTGGGCGAACTCACGTACCTGGTATTTGAGCTTCTTCTACTCTGCGGTCATTTCGAAGTCGATCGACATGGATGCCTCCCTGGCGTTCTTTGTGTATCGATCCGGCACAGGCTGATGATCGGGTGTCGCTGCTTGGCTCAGGCCCTCCCGCCGTGGATGAGTTTCAACGCACCACGCAGGCCGTCGGCATTGCTCGCGATGTCGTCGAGCGTGGCGGTGTCGAGCACCTCGAAATAGGCCTCAAGGGCGCGGGCGAAGACGTTGCGCGCGCCACAGACGCCGGCCACCCGGCAAAAGCGGGCGTGGCCGAGGCACTCGACGATGGCCAGATCGTCCTCCATGGCGCGGATGACGGCGCCGACGGTGATGGTCGATGGCTCGCGTTCCAGACGCACGCCGCCGCCGCGCCCGCGGGCCGTGCGGATGAAACCGGCACCGACCATGCGTTGCACGACTTTGTCGATGTGGTTGCGCGAGACGTTGTGCGCGCTCGCGATGGCGGTGACCGTGCCGCGTCGCTCCGGTGCGACGCGCAGATAGAGCAGGACCCTGAGGGCGTAGTCGGCGTGCAGCGTCAGTTTCACGGTCGGTCACTCTTAATCGGTATATGACATGCTGATTTAAAACCCGATCGAGCGCAAGAGATTTCTCCGCGCGCGGCTGGGGCGCGCCGGGTTCTGTCAGGACGCGTCGACAAAGCGCGTGCGCGCCGCTTCGATCAGCCCCGGCAGCAGCGGGTTGGGAAAGCGCCGGCGCAGGCTGAGGGCGTGAAAGGTCTCGCGCAAGCCCGGCAGATGCGCGCCGTCGATCAGCGTGCCGGCGGCGAGCTCGTCGCGCACCACGATCGGCGGCACCACGGCCAGCCCGGCATCGGCGCGCGCCAGAAGACGCAGCAAGGCCATGTCGTCGACCTCGGCGGCGATGTGCGGCCGGATCGCCTGCAGCTCGAGCCAGGCATCGAAGCTGGCGCGAATGGCGCTTTCGGCGCTCGGCAACAGCAGCGGTTCGGCGCTGAGCAGCTCGGCCAGCGCGCGGTCCTGGCCGAGCCGCTGCGCCGTGCCGATCAGACCGACCGGCTGTTCGGCTATGGTCTGCGCGATCCAGGGCGTGGCGGCATCGCGCGCGGGCAGGGTGTTGACCAGCACGACATCGAGACGCAGCGCCTCGAGCTGGCTGAGCAGATCGCCGAGCGGGCCGGTGCGCACGACCACCTCGACATCGTTGCGGCCAAGCACCGGCGCGAGAAAGCCGAGCTGGAAATTGCGCGACAGGGTCGAAAGCGCACCGACGCGCAAGATCTGCCGCTCGGCGCCGAGCTGGTCCTGCAAGACGTCGAGCAGCTCGTCGCCGGTGTCGAAAATGGTGTCGGCGTAATCCAGCGCGATGCGGCCGGCTTCGCTCAGCACAAGCTGCTTGCCGCGGCGCTCGAACAGCTTGTGGCCGAGCTGGTCCTCGAGCTTGGCGATCTGGATCGACAGGGCCGATTGCGACACGCGCAGCCGCGCCGCCGCGCGGGTCAGATTGCCCTCATGGGCGACCTCGTGGAAGTAGCGCAAATGGTTGTAGTTGAGCCGGGCCATGCTCAAGGTTCTATGAAAACGAACGATCTATTTCAATCATTGAATTTTGTAGATCGATGGGCGGCTGCTATCAGCGTGCGACGTTTGGCTTGCCCCGCGGAGATCTGCATGTCGCCCCTGTTCGCCCTGACCCCCTGGCTGGCGCCGCTTGGGCTGCTCGCCGCCGCCAGCATCGCCCACGCGCAGCCGGGCCTGCGCCCCTGGCGCGCCTTGCTGGCCGCACGCCTGGCCAGCCTGAGCGCGCTGGCCGTGGCCCTGGCCGGCCTCGCGCTGCTCCTCCAGCACGGGCCGATGACCAGCCCGCTGCTCGGCGCCTTCGGTTTCGGCCTGGCGGTACGCCTTGACCCCTTAAGCGTGACGCTGGCGCTGCTGGTCGCCTTTATCGGCGCGGTCGTGGTGCAATATGCCCGCAACTACCTCGATGGCGATGCCCGCCAGGGCGCCTTCATGGGCGATCTCTGCCTGACTTTGGCGGCCGTGCTCATGCTGGTCACCGCCGGCAATCTGGTACAGCTCGTGCTCGCCTGGATCGGCACCAGCCTGGCCCTGCACCGGCTGCTGGTCTTTTATCCCGAGCGCGACAAGGCGGTGCTGGCGGCGCGCAAGAAATTCATCGCCGCGCGCATTGGCGACATCTGCCTGCTGACCGGCGCGCTCGGTCTGGCGCTGACCTTTGGCACCGGCGACATCGCCACGATCCTGGCCGATGCGCGTGCCATGGCCGGGGCCGAGACGCTGCCGGCCATGGTGCCGCTCGCCGCCGTCCTGATCGCCTTGGCGGCGCTGTTGAAATCGGCTCAGTTCCCGCTGCATGGCTGGCTGCCGGAGGTCATGGAGACACCGACGCCGGTCTCGGCGCTGCTGCATGCCGGCATCATCAATGCCGGTGGCTTTTTGATCGTGCGCCTGGCCGATCTGGTCCTGCTCTACCCGCCGGCCATGCATCTGCTGGCGGTGATCGGCGGCTTCACCGCGCTGTTCGCCGCGGTGGTCATGCTCACCCAGACCAGCATCAAGGTGGCGCTCGCCTGGTCGACCATCGCGCAGATGGGCTTCATGCTGCTGCAATGCGGCCTGGGCGCGTT
>JBHJHH010000140.1:0-20655 GCA_050331015.1 Geminicoccaceae bacterium | reverse complement strand
CTCGAAGCGCGTCGGCCGAAGCTGTCCAGCGTCGTGTTTCACGCCCGGCTCGGCGATCTAGGCGCGCGCGTCACGCGGCTCGAGCGATTGGCAGAGGCGCTGTGTGCTTTTGTGCCGAATGCCGATGCAGCGCTGGCGAGGCGCGCGGCGGCTTTATGCAAATGCGATCTGGTCACCGGCATGGTTTGCGAGTTCCCGGAATTGCAGGGCATCATGGGCCGCTACTATGCCGCCCATGACGGCGAACCGGCCGACGTCGGTGCCGCCATTGCCGAGCACTATGCGCCGCAGGGTCCGAACGATGCCTGCCCGAGTGCGCCGGCCAGCGTCGCCTTGGCGCTGGCCGAAAAACTCGACACGCTGGCCGGCTTCTTCGCCATCGATGAGAAGCCGACCGGTTCGAAGGACCCGTTTGCTTTGCGCCGCGCAGCGCTCGGTGTGATCCGCCTGGTGCTGGAGAACGACCTGCGCCTACCGGTCGATCAGGCCTTTGCCCTGGCGCTGGCCGGTTACGACGAACGCTTTGATGACGTGACCCAAGAGCGCGTGCGCGGCGAACTGCTCGATTTCTTTGCCGACCGTCTGCGCGTGCATCTGCGCGGCGAGGGCGTTCGTCATGATCTGGTCGCGGCCGCCTTTGCCGCCTCGCGCGATGACGATTTCCTGCGCTTGCAGCGCAAGGTCGATGCGCTCAGCCGCTTCATGGCCTCCGATGACGGCATCAACCTGCTGACCGCGACCAAGCGCGCCAGTAACATCCTGCGCATCGAGGAAAAGAAGGACGGCCGGGCTTATGATGCCGCGCCGGTGCCGGATCAACTGGTCGAGCCGGCCGAGCAGGCGCTGTTCGAGCGACTGGACGCTGTTGGCGCCGAGATCGACCGCGCCGTGGCCGAAGAGGACTATGCCGCTGCCATGGCGGCGTTCGCCGCGTTGCGTATGCCGGTCGATGCCTTTTTCGAGAGTGTACGCGTTAATGATGAGGACGCGACAAGACGGGCCAACCGTCTGTGCCTGCTGCACCGTTTGCGCGGTGCGTTGGGCGACATCGCCGATTTTTCCTTGATCGAGGATGGCGCCACCGTCTGACGCCCAAGAAACCGAGGTAAGGCAAGCATGAGCAAGTGGGTCTATAGCTTCGGCGATGGCGCTGCCGAAGGGTCGGCGTCGATGAAGGCACTGCTGGGCGGCAAGGGCGCCAATCTGGCGGAAATGAGCGCGCTCGGCCTGCCGGTACCGCCGGGGTTCACGATCACCACCGAAGTGTGTGCCGCCTATTACGAGCATGATCGCTCGTATCCGCAAAGCCTGCCCGAGCAGGTGCACGAGGCGCTGGTCAGGATCGAGGACAGCCTGGATCTGCATTTCGGCGATCCCGAGCGGCCCTTGCTGGTCTCGGTGCGCTCGGGCGCGCCTGTCTCCATGCCCGGCATGATGGACACCGTGCTCAATCTCGGCCTGAACGATGCCACGGTCGAGGGCCTGGCGGCGGCGACCAACAACCCGCGCTTTGCCTGGGACAGCTATCGACGCTTCTTACATATGTATGGCAACGTCGTGCTCGGCGTGTCCCACTTCCGCTTCGAGGAGACCCTCGAAGATCTCAAAGATGAGCGGGGTGTCCATCTGGATACCGAGCTCACCGCCGATGACCTGAAGCGCCTGGCCCAGGCCTACAAGGCGATTGTCGAGGAAGCGACCGGCAATCCGTTTCCTGAAGATCCCGAAGTGCAGCTCTGGGGCGCCATCGGTGCCGTGTTCAGCTCGTGGGAAACGCCGCGCGCGGTGACCTACCGGCGGCTGCACCAGCTCGACGGCAAGATGGGCACAGCGGTCAATGTGCAGGCCATGGTATTCGGCAATCGCGGCGAGGATTGCGCTACCGGTGTCGCCTTCACGCGCGACCCGTCCACTGGCGAGAAGATCTACTATGGCGAGTATCTGGTCAATGCCCAGGGCGAGGACGTCGTTGCCGGTATCCGCACACCGGCGCCGTTGACCGAGGCGATGCGCGCCAACAGCTCGAGCGATGCGCCGTCTTTGGAACAGCTCATGCCGGAGGCGTTCGCCGAGCTGGCGGCGGTCTTCGACAAGCTCGAGCTGCACTACCGCGATATGCAGGACATCGAGTTCACCATCCAGGACAAGCGGCTGTTCATCCTGCAGACCCGTAGCGGCAAGCGCACGGCCCATGCCGCCTTCAAGATCGCGGTCGATATGGTCGATGAAGGCCTGATCGATCGCGACACGGCCTTGATGCGCGTCGACCCGGGCTCACTGGATTCGCTGCTGCATCCTTCGCTCGATCCGGACGCCGAGCGCACGGTGATCGCCCGCGGCCTGCCGGCATCGCCCGGAGCCGCACACGGTACCGTGGTGTTCACCGCCGAGGATGCCGAGGCGCGCGCCAAGGCCGGCGAGCAGGTCATCCTGGTCCGCGTGGAAACCAGCCCGGAAGACATTCATGGCATGCACGCGGCGCAAGGCATTCTGACCGCGCGCGGTGGCATGACCAGCCACGCCGCCGTGGTCGCGCGCGGCATGGGCAAGCCCTGCGTGTCCGGTGCCAGCGAGATGGCCGTCGACTATGCCGGCAAGACCTTCAGCGCCGGCGGCCAGAGCGTGCGTGAGGGCGACGCCATCACCATTGATGGCACCGACGGCACGGTCATGCTCGGCAGCGTGCCGACCGTCGATCCCGAACTGTCCGGTGATTTCGCCAAGCTCATGGCCTGGGCGGATGAGGCCCGTCGCCTCAAGGTGCGTACCAATGCCGAAACCGCGGTCGATGTCGAGACCGCGTTGAAGTTCGGCGCCGAGGGTATCGGCCTGTGCCGCACCGAGCACATGTTCTTCAGCGACGAGCGCATTCAGGCGGTGCGCGAGATGATCCTCGCGGCGGACGAGGACGGCCGACGGGCGGCGTTGCACAAGCTCTTGCCCATGCAGCGCAGCGACTTCATCGAGATCTTCACCCTCATGCGCGGTAAGCCGGTGACGATTCGCCTGCTCGATCCGCCGCTGCACGAGTTCTTGCCCGATGACGCGCATCTGGCCGACATGGCCGAGGCCACCGGCGTCGATGTCGCCTCCGTACGCCGGCGTGCGGCCGAGCTGCGCGAAGCGAACCCGATGCTCGGCATGCGCGGCTGCCGACTGGCCGTGCTCTTCCCGGAAATCGCGGAAATGCAGGCGCGCGCGATCTTCGAGGCGGCCGTCGAGGTCAGCAAGAAGATCGATGAGGAGGTTACACCGGAGATCATGGTGCCGCTGGTCGGCTTCGAGCGCGAGCTCCAGCTGGTCAAGGCAGTGATCGATCGGGTGGCCGGCGACGTCGCGGAGCAGACCGGGCGCGAGATCGGCTATACCGTCGGCACCATGATCGAGGTGCCGCGTGCTGCGCTGCAAGCCGGGCGCATCGCCGAGTTCGCCGATTTCTTCAGCTTTGGCACCAATGATCTGACGCAGATGACGCTGGGTCTGTCGCGCGATGATTCGGTGAAGTTTCTCGACGGCTACATGCGCGCCGGTGTGTTCGAGATCGATCCGTTCCAGAGCCTGGACAGCGAAGGCGTTGGCATTCTCGTGCGCCAGGCCGTCGACGCGGGGCGGGCAGCGCGGCCGGACATCAAGCTCGGCATTTGTGGTGAGCATGGCGGCGATCCGGCTTCGGTGCTGTTTTGCGAGCAGGTCGGCCTGGATTACGTCTCGTGTTCACCGTATCGCGTGCCGATCGCCAGGTTGGCTGCCGCCCAAGCGGCGTTCAAAACCAAAGGTAAATGAACACTTTGTCAGCGCAGGCTAGCTTGTTGCTTGAAGATGTGCGCGCGGGCGGCAAGGCGAGCCTGGCCAAGGCGCTCGCCATGCTCGAGCGGGACGGCACGAGCGAAGCCAGCCTTTCCCTGCTCGATGCCGCCTTCCTGGCACCGAAGGCACATGTCCTGGGCGTGACCGGACCGCCGGGTGTCGGCAAATCCACGCTCATGGCGGCGCTGATCAAGGCCCTGCGCGCCAACGGTCGGACGGTCGGCATCGTCGCCGTGGATCCGTCTTCGAAGCGCTCGCGCGGCGCGCTGCTCGGTGACCGCACGCGCATCGATATCGATCCCGAAGATACCGGCGTGTTCTTCCGCTCCATGGCAGCGCGTGAGCGTCTGGGTGGGCTGGCGGCACTGACGACCAACGCGGTCGTGCTCATGCGCGCAGTGTTCGATGTCGTCATTGTCGAGACCGTCGGCGTCGGCCAGTCGGAAACCGACATCGATCAGGTGTGCGATACGGTCGTCTTTTGCATCCAGCCGGGCTCGGGCGACAGCCTGCAGTTCATGAAGGCCGGCATCGTCGAGATTCCGGACATCGCGCTGGTCACCAAGGCCGATCTCGGCGACATCGCCGAGCGCACCCGGCTGGATCTGAAGAGTGCGTTGCGCATCGCCGGGGCGAGGCGCGAAGGCTGGACGATCCCAATCATCAAGGTCGCCGCCAGCACGGGCGATGGTCTGGATGAGGTCATCGAGGCAGCCGACCGGCACCTGGCTTTTCTCAAGGCGGATGATCGGCTTGCGGCCAAACGTTCCCACCAGGCGCAAAGCTGGCTGATCGACGCGTTACGCGAAGCATTCGGCCGGCACGGCTTGGCGCGTGCTGCCGATCTGCCGGGCGGCCTGAAGCTCGATGCCGGCGAACCGCCGTTCCGCCGGCAGGCCGCACTGGCCGAGGCGCTCAGCCGCTAGGCGATCAGGCGACCCGCTGCTCCGGCAGGCGCATCCAATCGGGCACGTACGGCCATAGCCGGGTGTCGCCCGAGCTGAGCGGGACCTGTCCGGCCAGGGCCGGCGCAATGCGCTCGAGACGCAACAAGGCGAGGCCGAGATCGCCGTTTCTGGAGCGCATGACACCGGCCTCTTTGTCATCGAGCGTCAAGGTCGTGCCGGTGTCCGGCGCCATGCCGTCGATTCTGACCGGCAACAGACGCTTGCGGATTAGGCCGCGATGCTTGGTGCGGGCGGTCAGTTCCTGACCGACGAAACAGCCCTTGTCGAAGGCAACGCCGTGCAGCTCGTCAAAGCCGTTTTCCAATAGGATGGCCTTGTCAATTTCCAGATCACGTGAACCGTCCGGCACACCGAGCGCCAGTCGATGCCGATCATAGGCATCGAAGCCTGTGGTAGCTGGCAAGGCTTCGGCGTTCGCCGGTACCAGGGCGCGTGCGCCGAGATCGCCCAAGCGTGGGTCGTCGAAAGCAACGCTGCCCGCCGGCAGAGGCTGGTTCGGCGACTGCCCGACCAGCGCGTAGACCCGCCAGGCGTCGCGCTCATCGATCAGATCGACCTTGGCACGCAAGCGGTACATGGTCAGGCGCTTCAGCAGTTCGTCAAAGCGCGCGGCCTCGGTTTCCAGCAGCAGGCTGTCTCCCTCGCGGGCGATGAAGAAGTCGTACAGAAACTTGCCTTGTGGCGTTAACAACGCGCCATAAACGGCTTGATCAGCCTCGATATGAGCGACATCACACGTCACCAGGCCTTGCAGGAAGGGGACGTGTTCCGCTCCGCGCAGGCGCAGCACGGCGCGGTTCGGCAGTTCGGCGATGAAGCTGTCGGTCATGGCGATCCTTTCTTCGTGTGGACGTGGGCGCACGGCAGGCTTAAGACAAGTCGCGGGCCTTGGCACACACGGCGCTAGCGGCTACGCCGGTGGCGCTCACAGATACGGAGATCGCGTCGGCGTGTCCCGCAAGGTTCGTTTTCGTCATCGCCTGGAAGCTGTCGTCGTACGCGGCTGGTTCACTTTATGCGGGTGTTTGAGTGTCGATCGCGCTTCCGCCTTGGGCGGTTTTCTAGGCCGGATTTTCGGTCCTTGGAGCGAGGCGCATGCTACGGCGAAGCGCAACCTGAGCGCAGTATTCCCCGACATGGACGATGCCACCCGCAACGCGGTGCTGACACGCATGTGGGACAATCTCGGCCGGGTTGCCGCCGAATACCCGCATCTCAAGCTACTCGTTGACCACCGGACGGAATTTGTCGGCTTCGACCACGTTGAACGGGCGTCGTCCGGCAATCGCACACGGATTTATGTTTCCGGCCACTACGGCAACTGGGAGATCGCGCCGGCGGTCTGTGCGCGCTTCGATCTGCCGCCGACGATCGTCTATCGCGGCATGAACAACCCGCTGGTCGATGACATCGTGCGCCGCATGCGCGCGCCGGCAAGCGATGACTTCGTCAACAAAGGCCAAAGCGCCGGCCGCCAGATCCTCAGTCGTCTGCGCAAAGGCCGGCCGATCACGCTGCTCATCGATCAGAAAGCCAACAACGGCGTCGCCGTGCCGCTGTTCGGACGCGACGCGATGACCTCGCCGGCGGTGGCCCAGATCGCCCTGAGCTTGAACAGCGCGGTGATCCCGGCCTTTGTCGAACGGCTCGGCGGCGCGCATTTCCACATCACCGTCGAAGCACCGCTGCCGCTGGCCCAAAGCGGTGACAGAAAGGCCGACACGCGCGCGGTCATGCTCAAGATCCACGAGCGCCTGGAAACCTGGGTGCGCCTGCATCCCGAACAGTGGTTCTGGGTGCACAATCGTTGGCCGAAGCCGAAGGAAGCCGCGTGAGCCAGGCGCAGGCGCTTCGCAAGATCATGCAGGTTATCGGCGCCAAGGCCGCAGGCGGTGCCGAGACGTATTATCTGCGCCTTATCAAAGCGTTAAATGAGCAAGTTGCCATCATTCCTGTCGTTCGGCGCCATAGCTGGATCGCCGAACAGCTGACAAGGCAGGGCATCGCCTTTGAGGCGCTCGGGTTCGGCGGCGCCCTGGATATGACCACGGGCGTCAAGTTGAAGGCATTGGTGCGCAAGTATCGGCCAAGTATCATCCAAGGTTGGATGAGTCGTGCCATGCAGCACATGCCAGTCAGCGATGTATCGGTCGTCGCGCGGCTTGGTGGCTATTACGATCTCAAGTATTACCGGCGCGCTGACTGGCTGGTCGGCAATACCGAAGATATCTGCACCTGGCTGCGCGGGCAGGGCTGGTCGCAGGAGCGTGTCGTTTATGTGCCTAATTTCGCTCCTGCGCCGGCCCGCCGTCTCAGCGACGAGGAGCGATCGGCCATGCGCCGGGACGTGGCTGGCGGCGCTGGCGCGCGCATGCTGTTCATCGCCGGCCGCCTGCACGAAAACAAGGGCATCGACATCGCGCTTCAGGCCCTGCGCGAGGTGCCGGAGGATGTTCACCTGGTGATCGCCGGCGACGGGCCGTTGCACAGCCAGCTCGAGGCGCAAGGGCGTGACCTCGGTGTGGCCGGGCGCGTGCATTTTCTCGGCTGGCGCACCGATATCGATCGACTGGCGGGCGCCATGGATGTTTGGCTGGTGCCGTCACGCCACGAGCCGCTTGGCAATGTCGTGCTCGATGCCTGGATGCAGCGGGTGCCGGTGATTGCCACGCGCACGCACGGCCCGGAGAGCCTGATCGAGGATGGCCGCACCGGCCGGCTGGTGCCGATCGATGATGCGGCGGCGCTGGCGCACGCGATCAGGGCACTGCTGGCGGATCCGCCAGGCGCCGTGGCCATGGCGGCCGCCGGCCATGAACGGGCGCAGACGGCCTATGCCGAACCGGTCGTCGTCGAACGGTGGCTGGCGCTTTACGAGCGGGCGATTGCCGCAGGTAAGGCCTGAGCATGTGCGGCATTGCGGGTGTTGTCATGGCCGGCGGACGGCCGGTGCCGGACGGTCTCCTGAAGCGCATGGCCGCCGCACTGGCTCATCGTGGGCCCGACGGCGACGGGTTTTTCACGGACGGCCCGATCGGTCTGGCGCACCGGCGGCTGTCGATCATCGATGTCGCCGGCGGCGCCCAGCCGATCGAAGGGCCGGACGGGCGCACGCGCATCATCGCCAATGGCGAGATCTACAATTTCCGCGAGCTCCAGGCGCATGTCCGGGAGCGCGGCGAACAGCTGCGTAGCAACTCGGACAGCGAGACGGCGCTGCACGCCTATCTTGAGCACGGACTTGGCTTTACCGGTCGGCTGCACGGCATGTATGCGCTCGCTATCCATGACGATCGCGAACATTGCGTCGTGCTGGCGCGCGATCCGTTCGGCATCAAACCGCTCTACCTTGCGCGGACGCCGGACGGCATTGCCTTTGCTTCCGAACCCCAGGCGCTGACGCAAACCGGTTGGCTCGCGCCAGAGCTGGACGCGTGCGCTGCGGTCGCCTTGCTCGATCGGCAGTTCGTCGCCGGCCGGCGCACGTTGCTGCGCGGTATTGAGCGGGTCGCGCCCGGCGAAATCCTGGTGTTGCGCGACGGCCGGATCGCCGAACGCCATCGGCACACGCCCGATCTCGAGCCGCCAGCGCGCCTGGGCGAGGCGGCGGCCCTGGCCGAGTTCGAGCGGCTGTTTGCCGCGGCACTCACCAGCCATCTGCAATCGGAGGTGCCGCTCGGTGTGTTTCTCTCCGGCGGGATCGATTCCTCGGCACTGTGCGTCCAGCTCGACAAGCTCGGCATCCGGCCTGAGACGTTCACGATCGGCTTCGCCAGCGACACGGTGAGCGATGAACGCCAGAGCGCCGAAGCGCTGGCCACCCGGCTTGCCTTTCGCCAGCACAGCGTGGTGTTCGATGAGGCCGATTTCTGGCGCTATCTGCCGATCATGGCCCGGGCATGCGACGATCTGATCGCCGATTACGCCGCGCTGCCGCTGCTCAAGCTGTCCGAGGTCGCGCGCGAACGGGTCACCGTGGTGCTCTCGGGCGAGGGCGGCGACGAATTGTTTGCCGGCTATGGCCGCTATCGCAGCTCGTGGTTCGATCGGCTGCGCGGCAAAGGCTTTCGCGCTCATGGCACGCTCGATGCGCTGCCGGGCATCGTCGTCGCAGAAGACCTCGCCGAGCGCGCGCCGGAGCCCGCCGCGATAGGGCCGCTGTCGCCACTGCAGCAGCGCCAGCGCGCCGATATCGCCGACTGGCTGCCCGACGATCTGCTGTTGAAGGTCGATCGCTGCCTGATGGCCTATGGTCTGGAAGGGCGCGTGCCGTTCCTCGATGACCATCTGGCCGGCTTCGCTTTCGCCCTGCCGGACCGATTGAAGGTGCGCGGGCGCCATGGCAAATGGCTGGTCAAGCGCTGGCTGGAAGCGGTGCGCGGCGATGTCGTCTGGCAGCGCAAGCGTGGCTTCACCGTGCCGATCCGCGCCTGGCTCGATGCCGAGCGCGCCAGGCTTGCCCCGTTCTTGCTTGCCAATCCGGCGGTTGTGCAGCTGTGCGACCGGGCACGGCTGGTCGACCTGTTGGCCAGGCCTTTGGACAAACACGCCGCAGCCTTGGTGTTTCGCTTGACGCTGCTAGCGCTATGGTATGCGCACCACATCGAGCAACGCGGCGATGCCGCAGCCGACGACCTGTTCGCAAAAAGGTAACGCGCGTGAGCGAAGACAGCCCTTTGAACAATGCCCCGCGCGATGGTCGCCACTTGACCATCGATCCGGGACGCAGCGCGGTTTTTCTTGATGTCGATGGCACGCTGATCGGCATCAAGGCGCGGCCGGAAGACGTCCGAGCCGACAGCGGCCTGCTTGAGTTGCTGCAGGCGCTGGAGACCGAGCTTGGCGGCGCCCTGGCCTTGGTCAGTGGCCGGACCATGAACCAGCTTGATGAGATTTTCGCACCGAGACGCTTTACCTGTGCCGGTATGCACGGGCTGGAGCGGCGCAATCTCGAACTCGACACCGAGGTGACGGCGGCGCCGCCCGAAGCCATGGCGGCGGCGCGCGGCGTGCTCTTGCCCTTTGCCGAGGCGGACGAGCGTCTGTTGCTGGAAGACAAGGGCGCGACGCTGGCGCTACATTACCGTCACGCGCCCGAGCGCGCCGGCGATGTCGAAGCCGCGGTGACGCGGGCGATCGATGCCGCCGATGGCGCATTGGTTGTCCTGCGCGGCAAGATGGTGTTCGAACTCAAGCCGCCCGGAATCGACAAGGGCCTGGCCATTGATGCCTTTCTGCAAGAAGAGCCGTTTGTCGGCCGCTTGCCGGTGTTTTTCGGCGATGACGTTACCGATGAAGCCGGCTTCAGCGCCGTGAACCGGCGTGGCGGTGTCAGTGTCCGGGTGGGTGAGGCCGATGACGAGACGGCGGCCCGGTTCGTCATCGGCAGCGTTGCCGACGTCCATGCCTGCCTGCGTCGTGCGCTGCAACCCGGCAGGTAAGCAAATTACACCAAGTCGTTGAGATCGCTATGTCTTCACTCGAAATCGGCATTATCGGCAACTGCACCATCGCGGCGTTGATCGATCGCGAGGCGCGCATTGTCTGGTCATGCTTTCCGCGTCTGGATGGTGATCCGGTGTTTTCACGCCTGATCGACAATGATCGTCCGCGCGGTGATTGCGTCATCGAGCTCGAAGGCATGGTGCGTAGCGAGCAGGAATATGTGCGCCACACCGCGGTGCTGGTCACGCGGCTGATCGATGCCGATGGTGACGGCATCGAGATCACCGATTTCTGCCCGCGTTTCATGCATTTCGGGCGCATGTTTCATCCAACGACGATCGTGCGCATCGTGAAGCGCTTCGGCAAGACACCGCGCATCCGCGTGCGCATGCGACCGCATTTTGGCTATGGCAGCGAAGAGCCGCTGATCACGCGCGGCTCCAACCACATCCGCTATGTCGGTACCGAGCAAAACCTGCGTCTGACGACCAACGCGCCGGTGACCTACATCCTCGATGAAACCACGTTTCGTGTCGAAGACGAGCTCGTGTTCATGCTCGGCCCGGACGAATCCCTGCGGGGTCCGGTCAAGGAAACCGGCCGTGAATTCCTCGAACAGACATTGGGTTACTGGCGTTCCCTGACCATGCGCCTGCACGTGCCGTTCGAGTGGCAGGAAGCTGTGGTGCGCTCGGCGATCACGCTCAAGCTGTGTTCGTTCGAAGAGACCGGCGGTATCGTCGCGGCGATGACCACCTCGTTGCCGGAAGCCGACGGCGAGGGGCGCAACTGGGATTACCGCTTCTGCTGGCTACGTGATTCGCTGTTCGTCGTGCGCACGCTGAACCGTCTCGGCTATATCGAGACGATGGAGAAGTATCTGGAATACATCAACAATATCGTCTCACACTCTGCCGATGGCTTCCTGCAGCCGGTCTTTGGCATCGCGCTGGAAGAAAAGCTCATCGAACACGAGGTCAACACGCTGGCAGGCTATCGCGGCAACCGGCCGGTGCGCCGCGGCAACCAGGCATACGAACACCATCAGCATGACGGCTATGGCTCGGTCGTGCTGGCCGCAGCGCAGGCGTTTTTCGACACCCGTCTGCATCGCCCGGCCGGCATTCACACCTTCCGGCGGCTCGAGCGGGTCGGCGAGCAGGCCTGGCGCGTGCATGACGTGCCGGATGCCGGCTTGTGGGAGCTGCGCACCAAGGCCAAGGTGCATACCCATTCCAGCGTCATGTGCTGGGCGGCCTGCGATCGCTTGGCGCGCATCGCCCAGCATCTCGGCGTCGATGATCGGGCAACCTACTGGCGCGAACGCGCCGACATCATTCATGCCAAGATCAATGAGCAGGCCTTTGATCCGGAACTGAACTCGTACGTGTCGACCTTTGGCGGCAAGGACATGGACGCCGCTCTTTTGCTGCTGCATGAGGTCGGCTTCGTCAAAGGCGATGATCCGCGCTTTGTCGGCACGGTTGAGCGGATAAAGCAGGAGTTGAAGGTTGGCGCGTATGTCTATCGCTACAAAGAGGAAGACGACTTCGGTGCGCAGCGTCATGCCTTTCTGGTCTGCTCGTTTTGGTATATCGATGCGCTCATTGCCATCGGGCAGCGGGACGAGGCGCGGGCGATGTTCGAGGAGATCCTCGGGCGGCGCAATGCCCTCGGCCTTTTGTCCGAGCACGTCGATATCGATGATGGTGAAATGTGGGGTAACTTCCCGCAAACCTACTCCCATGTCGGGCTCATCCATTGCGCCATGCGCTTGAGCAAATCCTGGGAGGATGTGGTCTAGGCCGTAGGGCTTAGCTGCCCGAGACACGCACTTCTTGTGAGGGAGCCTGCAAAATGAGCCGTTTGGTGGTCGTCTCCAATCGTGTCACCCCGGTGACCGGCGGCAAGGCGGCCCAGGCCGGCGGCTTGGCTGTGGGTGTGCTGGATGCGCTGCGCAACACCGGCGGTATCTGGTTTGGTTGGAGCGGCGAAGTCGCCGAGAACAGTGCCGCCAATGCCAATGTGTTCCGCACTGGCAAAATCACTTATATCACGCTGGATCTCAGCCACGACGAGTTCGACGGCTATTACGGCGGCTTCAGCAACCGCACGCTTTGGCCGCTGCACCATTATCGTCTGGATTTATCCACTTTTGATCGGGATTGGTACATCACGTACCGGCGCGTGAACCAGCTCATGGCTGAGCACCTCATGCCGTATCTGCGCGATGACGACCTAATCTGGGTGCACGATTACCACCTGATCCCGTTCGCCGAATGCCTGCGCGAGCTCGGCCTCAAGGCCCGCATGGGCTTTTTCCTGCACATCCCGTTTCCATCGCCGGAAATTTTTCTGGCGCTGCCCTGGCACGAGCAGCTGACCAGGGCCTATGGTGCCTATGATTTGCTCGGGTTGCAGACCGAAGGCGATGTCGAGAACTTCCTTGCGCATATCCGCCACAGCGATTTCGGGCGGGTCGACGGCCATGAGGTCGAGCGCAACGGCCATCGTTTTCGCGTCGGTGCTTACCCGATCGGTATCGATGTCGACCAGTTCGCCAAGATGGCGGTCTCAAGCGAAGCGCGCAAGCTGAGCCGACAACTCTCCAAGAGCCTGCTCAAGCGCCATCTGATCATCGGCGTCGATCGCCTGGATTACACCAAGGGCATCAACGAACGCCTGCGGGCCTTCGAGAGCCTGATCCAGACCTACCCGGAGCATCGCAACCAGGTCATTTTCATGCAGATTTCCGCACCGTCCCGTGAGGACGTGCCGGAATACATGGATATGCGCCGCGAGGTCGAAGAAACCTCGGGCCGGATCAACGGCACCTACAGCGATTTCGACTGGGTGCCGCTGCGCTACATCAACCGCGGCTTCTCGCGTCGCATCCTGGCCGGCTTTTTCCGGATCTCGGATGTCGCCCTGGTCACGCCGTTGCGCGACGGCATGAACCTGGTCGCGAAGGAATTCGTTGCGGCCCAGGATCCCGACGATCCGGGCGTGCTCGTGCTCTCGCGGTTTGCCGGCGCCGCGGCCGAGCTGAGCGGTGCGCTGATCGTCAACCCTTACGATCCGCTGGCATGTGCCGAGCAGATGCATCGCGGGCTGCAAATGCCTTTGGAAGAACGCCAGGATCGCTGGCGGCACATGTTTCTCGCCATCCAGGAGCACGATATCGCACGCTGGCGTGAAGACTTTCTCACCGACCTGCAGGCGGTTCAGCCGCACACCGCGGCCGCTTAGCCCTCGTCGGCCGGTGTCGGCGCAAAGACCAGGCGCACGCGGCCATCCTGCAGCAGTTCCAGCCACTTGTCGGCCAGCTTGAAGGCGTCGATCTCGCCGAGAACGCTCAAGTAACGGCGCTCCTGCTCCATGGCGCCTTCAGGGTGTTCACGCAGCATCATGGTGGTGGCGAGCGGTCCGAAGGCGAGGCCGGATCCGGTGCGCACGAAGCTGCCCATGAAACGGTTGGCGGTGGCGTTGCCGGCGACGCGTCGATCGTCCGGCGCGAATTGCAGGGTCGGCTGGGTCTCGTCCAAAATCGCGTCACCATCGATGGTCAGTAGACGCCACTCGGCGTCGACCAGCGTCGCAAAATCATCTTCAGGTACGGGCATGCTGCTCCCCTGACCGAGCTGGCGAAGACGCTCGGCCCGTTCCTTGTTGAGACTGACACGGCAGGCGAGGTCGGCATCGCCGGCGCCGGTGCCCGGCATGACCTGCAGGAACGCCCAGGAGCACTCGCGGGCGACAAAGCGCTATTAGGCGGCCTGTGCGCTGACAAAGGCGTAGAGAACTTCCGGCCGGCCGGTGGCGCTGGCCTGCTCACGCAAGCGGGCGTTGGTGTCCGCGACCGCGCGCTCGACATTGCCTTCCGCGGCCCTTGCATGCAGCGCCAGGCATCGGGTGATTTCCGGGCGTACCTCCGCCTGCTCAAGGCACTCTTGCCATTCGTCAGCGCCGGCCGATGGCAGCGTCAGGACACCGATGGCACAAACACAGAGTATTGAGACGGTGGACTTAAGCGGCAGCATTCGATCCCTCCATCGATCATGCCGGTCCTTGCGCGCATGAAAGCATGCCGGCACGCGCAAAGCGATCACTAGGCGCAAGTGCGTCCACGGTTTAGCTAGGGGCGTGTTGCACGATCATGGGAAGACGCGATGACACGCCGTTGCGCTGTTTTGCCGATCCTGGCCCTCGCCATGGGCCTCTTGCCGGGCGAGGTCAGGGCATCGGCGGAGACGCTGCCGCCAATTCCACAAGTGATCGCCTGTAGCGGCAACGAGCCGTTCTGGTCACTCGAAATTGACGGCGCTATCGGCCGCTACAATGCGCTCGGTGCCGACGGGATCGAGCGCTGGCCGGACACCATCGGCGAGCGCAGCGAACTCAACTATCTGGCCAAGCCGGCGCTGGTCTGGCGCGGCCGTCCGGCCGATGCGGATCGCGACATGGTGGCCTTTGCCTATGCCGAAGCCTGCGTCGACACCATGGCGGATGGCCCGGCCAATCCGATCACGCTGATCTTGTCGCTGCCCGGCGGCCGTACCGTACAGGGCTGCTGCGCCCACGCGCTCTAGACATCACGCGACGCGTTTCGCGGGCTCAGCCCGCAGCGCGTTTCGATTTTGTCCGGAGTGCACGTCACTATCGCCACAACCGGCGCCATAATTAACCGGGAATTTACCTTCGCCTGCTAAGTCTGAGCCATGCTGGCTTGGAGTGATTGATGGCGGCGAAAATTACCGAACGGGATGTCTGGCGGATCAGAGCGGAGTCGACGCCGCGGAGCACCGATGTGCCGATGCGCCTGTTCTTCCTGCTGCAGTTCGCTTCCGGTGCGCCGTCGCTGTTCAATTGCCAGCCCTGGCTGATGAAGCCGGTGCCGAACGCCTTTCTGTTGCTGCGCGACACCGACATGGCGCTGCCGGCGGCGGATCCGGGGCATCACGCGGCCGACATCGCCTGTGGTGCCGCGTTCGGTGTGCTCGAAGCGGCGGCGCATGCGACCGCTGTCACGTTTCGCTCGCGCGTGCTGGATGCCGCGCGTTTTCCGGACCACCTCGCCTATATCGAGGCGCAGCCGCAGGAGCTGGACGGTGAGGAAACCGTTGAGCAGCTGATCGATCTTCTCGTAGCGGCGGCGGCGCCGAAGCGCTTCAGCCGTGGCGGCGGTGAAGCCATCGATCTGAAAGACGCGCTGCATCGGTTGTCCGGAGCTCAGATCGACGTCGCCTATCTGGATCGGTCCGCATTCGTGCGCGCCTGGCTGCGCGAGCTGCGCAAGGCGACCCGTGCGTGGCTGCGCCGACCGGGTGTCGTCGACGAACTGCTTGCGCTGATCCGCAAGCGTGATGACACGCCCGTCAGGCGTGGCCTTGAGCCGCACCAGCTCGGACTGCCGGCGTGGTGGCCCATGCCCGTGGTGCGGTGGAGCCTGCGCCATGGTCGCGGCTTGGCAACATTGACGCATATGCAGCTGGAATATGCCAGGCGCGCCGAAGGCTTCGTCATCATCACGAGTCAACAGGATGATCGGGCATCGCGCGTCGATGCTGGCCGCCGTCTCGCCAAGGCCTTGGGCGCGATCGGCGCGCGCGGTCGGCGCGGCGTTTGGCTGCCGGGCGCCGGCACGAGCCAAGTCTTGCGCCAGGCGTTGCCCGAGGCGGTTGGTCTGGAGGGCGTGATGCAGGTCTGTCTGGCCGTTGGCTGCGGCCCGGCCTGCGGGATGCCGCCGATGACGCGGCCGATCGAGCGCACCATCACTGGCAGTGTCCTGGCGGCACAAGAAGGCAAGTACTGAGCAACGCGGCGCCCTGTACCGGGATGCGCGCAAAAAGCGTCGCCTGATCGAGACCGCCCAGTACGTTCTGCGTTGCTCTTCGCCTTGACTGAGGAAGGCCGGCCGCCCTGCGGCGACCGGCCCGATCGCAACCCCGGGGGAGGGAGCTGCGAACCTGTCAGGCCGCGGGGCGGCGCCGGAAGCTCGCCCACCACCAAAGCAGCGGGCGCAGGTGCCACCGGGAGCGGCTTGAGCGGACAACGCGCGTTTGGTCAGGGACCATGGCAGCGCGAGCGATGATTAAGTGGCGCAACATATCTGCCTCCTGACGGAGTAAATAGTGCACAATGTGCGCTTTTTCAAGTGGGCAAGCGGCGATGTGTCATCGGATCGGACAAGAGCTGCCGAAAAGCGATGTCGCTTACGGCATGGCCTACGCACGGCCGACCGGCCGGGACGCGTGCAAACAGGGTCACTTGCAGGCAGTTCGCGCTAAAGAAGCGGTGAGCTGGCTGCCAAGTCAGCGGTGCGCAGCCAAGGGATTGGCGTCAGCCGGTTCTGCTGCAGGCCTGTCGGAACCGGCGCGGTCCGTTGAGTCCGTGCGCCATGGCCGGCGCAAGCACGCGCTTACGAGTTGCTTTCACGCCCCGTCGCCGGGGCGCAAGGGTCGGGTTGGTCGGACTGCAGGCCCTGATCCCGTCGGTTCCGGTCCAGCATGTCAGCGCTGATGCCGCGGCCTCGGGCCGTGTCAGCCTCAGAACTGCGGTGCGCTCAGCCGCAGGCGGCCGACCGGCTTGACCTCATCCTTGCCGAGCGTGCTCAACAGATCGAACCGGCGTTTGGCGGTGAGGATCGCGCCGTCGACTTCATACCAATCGCCTTCCTGGACGATCTTGCCGCGCAGGGTCCAGCGCTCGGTCTTCAGGAAAGCATCGGTCTTCAGGGAGTTGTTCTCATTGCGCAGCGACAGGCCGAGCGGGCCGACGCCGACATTGATCACCTTGCCGTTGAACTCGTCCGCCTCATCCTGGCCGGCGCAGCCGTTCAGGCAGCGATGCAGATCCAGGTTGCGGCTGGATTGATCGAAGATCGGGTCGTCAACGGACAGGCGCAAATCCAAGTCGGCCAAGCCCTCCGCATGCGCGCTGGTGAGTGCGAGCACGAGGGTACAGGCAGCGGCGGCGGTCAGACTGACGAGTCGGTGCATGCAGACGATCCTCGACCTTGGTTGTAGAGGGAATAGCACGCAAAAGGTAAAAGTTCCTTAAGAATCTCTCTTTTTTGCCGGCGGTTCTCGCCGCGGCTGCCCGCTTGTACGCCGGCATGCTATGAGCGCGCGAACACGGGGATATCACGCATTGACGAGCGGAGAGAGCAACCATGGCTGTTGAAATTGAGCGCAAGTTTCTGGTGCGCGATCGCTCCTGGCAGCCGGATGCGCGCGGAGAAACCCTGGTCCAGGGCTATCTGGCCAAAGGTGAGCGCGCCGCCGTGCGGGTGCGCGTCAAAGGCGCGCAGGCCTTCTTGACCGTGAAGGCGGCGGTCAAGGGCACGACGCGCAGCGAATTTGACTATGTCGTGCCCATGGATGATGCCGAGACCATGCTGCGCAACCTGTGCGCGCAGCCCCTGATCGAAAAGACACGCTACCGCCTGCCGCTCGCGCCGGTCACGTTCGAGATCGACGTGTTTGCAGGCGCCAATGTCGGGCTGATCATCGCCGAGGTCGAGCTGCCGAGCGCCGATGCGCCGTTCCCGCAACCCTCCTGGCTCGGGCCGGAGGTCACCGACGACATGCGCTTTTTCAACGCCTATCTCGATGACAAGCCGTTCACGAGCTGGGGCGTCAGCTATGACCGTCTGTTGCGAGAGCTCGACGGCGCGCGCTAGCGGCTACAGATGCCCGGCGACGTCGTCCCATAGCGCGCGAAAGGAATCGCGCGCCAGACTGCGTGCGGCGAAGGCGCCAATCGGTGCCCGGTGCACGCCCATGCGCTCGACCTCGCTGGCATACGGGATGCTGCTGTCGAGAAAGCCCGGGCATTCCTCCGGCAGGCTTTCGAGCAATTGCCGATGCAGGGTCTTGCGCCGGTCGACCATGGACAGAAACGGCATGATCTGCAGCCGGGTGACGCCGTTCTTGACGCAGAAGGAGGTCAGCTGTTCCAGCGTACGCGCCGAGAGCGTGGTCGGGATCACCGGCACAAGCATGTAATCGGCAGCATGCAGGACGTTTTCGGCCAAAAGCGTCAGGCCCGGCGGGCAATCCAGCAGGACGAGATCGTAGTCATCGGCAACCGGACCCAGTCGTTTGGCCAGTTGCCGATCGGATTTCTTCACCTCATCGAGAGCGATGTCGAAATGGCGATAGGACAGATCGGCAGGCAGGAGGTCCAGGCCTTCGAAGTCGCTGCCCTTGATCTGCTCGCTCAGGTCGGTCTTGCCCATGACGAGCTTGCGGGCATTGCCTTTGATCTTCGGCTTGATGCGAAAATAGAAACTGCTGGCGCCTTGCGGATCGAGGTCCCAGAGCAGGACACGGCGGCCGGACTCGGCGGCCTCATAGGCGAGATTGACGGCAGCGGCGGTCTTACCGACGCCGCCTTTGATGCTGTACACGGCGATGACAGGTGGTTTCACGCGGCCTGCACCTTTTTCTTGGTCGGCTTGGTGTCGTGGCAGAGCGCATGAAAACGCGCCTGCTCGTCGGGCGCGGAAAACGCGGCAAAGCGCTCGGCGAACTGGGCTCGTGCTTCGGCCTGACGCTGCTGCGCCTGCTCGATCAGCATGCCGAGCGCCATCAGTGTCCGGCGGGGCGGGCGTTCACCGAGGCTGTCGCTCATCTCCAGCAAGGTCTCGATCTGAACATGCGCGTCCTGATAGGTGCCCAGGACTTCCTGCAGCGTTTTCAGGGTCTTGATCGAGCGATTAAAGGTCTTTTCCGGATAAAGCGAACGGAAGAATTCGAGCAGATAGCGCAGCTTCTTGCAGGTCTTGCGCAAGTCGTGCAGCGCTTCCGGCGGGCTCGTGTCGTCGATGGCGCTGCCCTCGGCGATGACCGTGGCGTAAGTCTTGAGCAGACGGCGATCGGCGACCTCCGCCATCGGCCTCAGGCCGCGGGCGCCATGCTGGTGCAGGCGACCTTCCAGCACGGTCACGATGAAATGGCGCCAGTCCGTGCACAGATTGCGATAGCGTGCGCTGGTAAGCGCGTCGTTCAGGGCGCTGTAGGCGGCTTCGTTGCGCAGTTCGAGAAGCTCGCGCAGCGGATCGAGCGCAGCGCGCAGCTCTTCCGGCAACTGGCCGGTGTGCGCCGGCAGCTCTTCGAGATGTACGTCCAGATCGCGGGCTGCACCGGTGAAGCGACCCAGCCAGGCGAAATCGTCCTTGAACCGGGCGATGTCGTCCTTGACGAAAACGCCCTTGACTTGGCTCAGCGCCGAACGCGTGCGGCGTACGGCAACGCGCAGATCATGGAGAAACTCGACGTCGAGCCGCGCCTGCACGCCGGCTTCGTTGGCACGCATGGTTTCCAGCAGGTGTAGCAGAATGCGCGCGAGCTCGTGCTCGGCCGGCGCGTCGGCGATCAGCTTCAGGTTGATCTTGCTGGAATAGTCACCCGGTTCGCGGCCGAGGGCCTCGACCGCGAGTTGCATGGGGTCCTTGTCGCTGACCGTGATGCCGTCGATGTCGGCGATCAGATCGCGCAGGGCGCGCGCTTCGCTATCATAGCCGCGCACAGGGATCGCGCGCAGCGTGCGCTTGGTGATGCCGGTTTCCCTGCCGTCGCCATCGGCATACGCAATCTCGAGCAGTTCGAGACGCAGCACCGTCTTGCCCTCACGATCGATCCGGCTGATCGGCGTGAGCTGGGCGACCTCGCGCGCCAGCGGCAACAGGGCCCGGTTTTCCAGGGCATCGTCGAGCCGGTCGCGCAGCGTGCCGCGGGGAAACTCCGCCGGCCAGCGCGGCAGGCTGGTGAGCAGGGCACCGCGACGCGTTTCACCAGCCGCAAACGGGCGATCGATCAGGCGCCAGCCATGCTCCTCACTGTGAGCTTCGAGCACCCGCCCCTTGGCGAACAGCCGCCAGTCAAAACTGTCGAGATAGACCAGTTCGCGCTGGGTTGCTGGCGCGCGGCGGATGCTGTGGGTTTTTTCCAGCCGCTCCTCGAGCGCGCGGCGGGCACTTTCGCTCGCGATGTCGATGTGAATGGGCGTGGTCATGATGAACCTCCAGCTTGGGGCAAAGGCGGCTGAAGGATGGGCCGGTCGGTGCGGATCATCGCCTCCTTGATGGAATCATGCGCAGCGGGCAGAGCGTCCTTACTGGGACGTCGTGCTAACATACGCACTATGTGCGCACAAGGTCGCACGGCTTCAAGGGGCGGATCTTGGTTCTTCATCCACAGCTTGTGTGGGTTTTCTGCACTCCCCCTTCAACGTCCACGGCGCAGGACGCTGATCGGCCCGTGCGGGTGATCGGCGTGCGGGTAGGGGTGATGATGGTGGTCATGGTCGTGGCAATGCGTGTGGTCATGGGGATGGCCGTGGTGATGCTCATGATGGTGGTCGGCGTGCCCCTTGCCGGCTGGCTGCACACGACAGGCGCCGGTGCAGAACCGGTCGCAGAGCGTGCAGCTCT
>JBHJHH010000139.1:0-21881 GCA_050331015.1 Geminicoccaceae bacterium | reverse complement strand
CTCCTTGGGTTGGGGCACCGCGGCAGGCTGGCTGCGGAGCAAGGCGGCGCGGCGCTTGGCCTGCCGGATGACGACCGGGCACTTCGCCTCGGACTGGTAGAGAACCTGGCAGTGCAGGCAGTTGACGCACTCGTTCGGATTGATCTCGCCGGTCGGGTGGATCGCCTGAACTGGGCAGTCGTTGCGGCAGGTCTGGCAGGGGTTGCCGCAGTCGCGGTAGCGCTTCAGCCAGTCGAACATCCGCACCCGGCCGGGGATCGCCAGGGCCGCGCCCAGCGGGCACAGATACCGGCAATAGAAGCGCTCGATGAACAGGCCGATGACCAGCAGGGCCAGCGCGAAGACGACGAACGGCCAATCGCGCATGAATTTGAGGATGATCGCGGTTTTGAACGGCTCGACCTCGGCCAGACGCTCGGCCGTGTCGAGCGAATAGAGGGACAGGCCGAACAGACCGAGAAAAAGGATGTACTTGATCGGCCAAAGCCGCTCATGCAGGCCCCAGGGCACGGTGATCTGCGGCACCCGGGCAAACTTGGCGGCCCGGTTGCTGAGTTCCTGCAAGGCCCCGAACGGGCACAGCCAGCCGCAATAGGCGCCCCGGCCCCAGAATAGCAGCGCCGCTGCCACGGCGGCCCACTGGATGAAGATCAGCGGGTCCATCAGGAAATAGTCCCAGCTGAACTCGCTCAGCAGCGCATTGAAAAAGGTCATCACATTGACGACCGAAAGCTGTGCGTTGGCATACCAGCCGAGCCAGACCAGGGTGAAGGTCAAGAAGCCGATGCGGCCCCAGAAGATCACGCCCGGAAAATGGACGAGCTGGCCCTGGAAGAAGAAAACGCCGGTGAGCACCGCCAGGGCGCCGACCAGAATGGCGATATCGAGTTGCCGGTTCTGCCAGATCGTCTTCCACAAGGGGTTGTGGCCGCCGGCGAACAGCCCGGCCTCGCCGACCGGCGGCGTGTCCGGTCCGAGCGCGTCGGTGGCCGCCTGCGCCGGCTGCGCCACCGGCTGGAGATACCGGTCGGGCACCTGATAGGCCAGATCGAAGGTCAGATAGGCCTTTTCGGTCGGACCGATATCGCGCGAGACCAGCAGTTCAAGCCGCCAGGGCTCGGCCGGATCGAAGCCGGCATCGGCCGGGATGGTGAACACGTCGACATCGTCCATGCGCGGCGCGCCATCGGCGGCAATGGCGCCGATGCGTTTGTGCTGGCGATCGCGAAAGCGCACGCTGATGTCGCCCTGCACGAGCTGGATGCGATCGAAAATGCCCCCGCGGACGTAGCCCGAGCCCTTGAACGAGTAGCGGCCGCGGCCGGCGACGACGATGGCATGCTGGCCGTCATCCAGGCGGGTCATGAGATTGCGGTATTCCTGCTCGCCGAGCACGCTGCGGCCGAGCGTCGGCAAGGTCGCCAGGCCGGCGTAGAGGTCGATGAACACGTCACTGTCCGGCCCGGGCGCCGGCCGGGCCGCGGCTTCCGGGTGGGCGCCGTCATCGAACGCGGCATTGACCATGCCGACATCGAGCGACAGGCGGCGTAGTGTGCCGTCGCCGAGCAGGCTTAGCCAGTCCTGCACGGCATCCTGCTCGGGATCGAGGACGTAGCGCGGGCCTTGGTCGGCCGTTTCGGGTGCCAGCCCGCCCAGGCCGAGCAAGCGGGCGACCTTGATCGCCGCGCGCACGATGCTGTCGTCGATGACCATGACCGTGACGGTCGCGCCGGAGACGATGTCGACGTCATGGCCCTCGGCTTCGACGCCGACCTCGCGCGTGACATCGAGACCGACATAGCCGTCGATGACATCGACGATGCGCTGTTCGGGAATGCCGACCAGGACGATCGGCTCGTAGTGCTTGACCATTTTGGCACCGGTGATGATGCCATCGCGGTCCACGCCGACCATGATGTGGATCGGCTTGCCGGAATAACCGACCGATGTGGCGAAATCGGAATTGAGAAAGGCATAGCCCACCGGCTCGCCGCCCTCGAGCAGCGGTACGATCGGCTGGTCCGCCAGCCTGGCGCCGAACGCGTCCGCCGATGCGTGCAGCTCGGCCGGGGTCACCTCATCGAGGAAGCGTGCCAGCGCCGGATCACCCAGGGCCGGACGTCCGAGCGCCAGACCGGCGAGCAGGCCGGCGATAAGAAAGACACCGAGCGCGCGACAGAAGCTTGCCCATGAGCTTTCCTTGGCGCGCGATCGCATACATCCCTCCCGTCGACGACGGCTGACGTCGTCGTTGACCGGACGCTATAGATCCGCATCGGGCCGGCACTTGACCGCCATCAAGTCGGCATGAAAGCAGCGGTCGCATGTAGGGCATGTCGCAGGAGCGCCGGATCAGGCCACGCCCGGGCTGGGTGAGCATGAAGGCACTGGCGGCAGGCGGATTTTTCGCTCGGGATCCCGCGCATGGCGTCAAGGCGCGGACAGCGGGGGCGATCTGCCAAGCAGGAGGTTTGTCATGAAGCGCACACACATCTGGCTCGGTGCCGCAAGCGCGGTCTTTTTGCTGCATGGCGCTTATGCGGCCTCGGCGGAGGTTCCTGAGATCACCGTGCTGAAATCGCCGAGTTGCGGCTGCTGCATGGCGTGGATCGAGCATCTCCGCGCAGCTGGATTCGAGGTCCAGGCGCGCGACGTGACGCAGGATGTCTTGTGGGCGGCCAAGGCGCAAAGCGGCGTCACGCCCGAGGTCAGCTCCTGCCACACCGCCCGGATCGGCAGTTATGTCATCGAAGGCCATGTGCCGGCACAAGACATCCGCCGCCTGCTGGCCGAGCGACCTGAGGGCCTCGGCTTGAGCGTTCCGGGCATGCCGATCGGCTCGCCGGGCATGGAGATGGGTGACGAACGCGAGCCCTACGTCACGCTGCGGCTCAAGGCCGACGGCAGCACGGACGTCTTCGCAAGGCATGACTGAGTGACGTTGCCCTAGCGACCGCGTGCGCAGCAAGCCTTGCGCCCGTCGGCGCAGCCTGAATGAGCACATGACGGCAGGGCGAGCCGGGCCGAGGGCGTGCCGCTCGTCTGCCGCCGCATCCACGGGAGGTGCCGTGACGACGACGATGGAGCGGATACGGGCGTGGCAGGGTCCGGCCCTGTTCAGCTACGGTTTCCGGCCGTTCTTCCTGTTCGGCGCGCTCTACGCCGCACTTCTGATCGCCCTTTGGCTGCCGTGGTATCTCGGGGCGATCGCGCTTCCGAGCGCGTTCGCGCCGGTCACCTGGCATGTCCATGAACTGCTGTTTGGCTATGTGCTCGCGATCGAGGCCGGCTTTCTGCTGACCGCCGTGCCGAACTGGACCGGGCGGCTGCCGGTGGTCGGCTGGCCTTTGGTCGGGCTGTTCAGCCTGTGGCTCGTGGGACGCCTCGCCGTGGCGGCATCGCTGCATCTCGCACCGGCCATGCTGGTGCTGCTGACCTTCCTGTTTCCCGTAACGCTGGTCGCGCTGATCCTCCGTGAAGTCCTGGCAGCGGGCAATTCCAAGAACCTGATCGTCGTCGCTGCCTTCACGGCATCGATCGTGGCTCAGGCACGCTATCAGTTCGAGTTCTGGTACCAGGCGGACAACGTCATCGGTGATCGTCTGGGCATCGCTGCAACCCTTGTGCTCATCATGATCATCGGCGGGCGCATCACGCCGAGCTTCACGCGCAACTGGATCAAGAAAGAGAACCCGGGCCGCGAACCTGTCCCGTTCGGTCGCTTCGATGCCGCATGTCTGCTCCTCGGCGTGCTGGCGCTGCTCGCCTGGGTGAGCGCACCGTATCTGCCCGCGCAAAGCTTGGGCATTGTCGGCATGGCGCTGCTGCTCGCAGCCGGGCTGCACGCCGTGCGTTGCGCGCGCTGGGCGCCGGATCGCACGCTGCGCGAGCCTCTGGTCGCCGTCCTGCATGCGGCGTACGCGTTCGTGCCGCTGGGCTTCGCGCTCGCCGGCCTCGCGCTCCTTAGCCCACGCGACGTGCCGGACGTAGCCGCCATGCATGCCTGGACCGTGGGCGCGATCGCTCTGATGACCCTGGCCGTCATGACCCGCGCGAGCCGCGGCCACACTGGCCGGCCGCTGACAGCCCCGATCCGCACGGTTTTGATCTACGGCAGCATCACGCTGGCGGCTTTGACCCGGGTCGCCGCCGCGCTCTGGCCGGACTACGCCATCAGCCAACTGTACCTGTCGGGCTTTTTCTGGTGCGCCGCCTTCCTGGGCTTCGTCGCTCTGTATGGGCCGATGCTCTGGGCACCGCGCGGGCCGCGCTGACCGGTCGAGCGCTAGCCAATGTCGCCGCGCCGCGTCACCGAGGGCGTCGTACCGGTCCATTTCCTGTAGGCGCGCGTGAAATTCGATGGATCGGCGTAGCCGAGCGCCAGGGCGATCTGGCCGATTTGCGCATTCGGCGCGCGCAGCAGCTCGACCGCCTTCACCCGGCGCACCTTGTCGAGCAGGAGGCTGTAGCTCGTGTTTTCCTGGGCGAGCATGCGCTGCAGCGAGCGTTTCGAGGCGCCCAGCCGGCTCGCCACGCCGTTAATGTCGCTGCGGCCGGCCAGGAGCTCGATG
Source organism: Geminicoccaceae bacterium (assembly GCA_050331015.1). Lineage (GTDB taxonomy): Bacteria > Pseudomonadota > Alphaproteobacteria > Geminicoccales > Geminicoccaceae > JBHJHH01. Next base: position 17,310 of record JBHJHH010000139.1, on the reverse strand, counting down.
CGGATGCAGTCCTCGATGACCGCAACCGCACAGGCCGGGTTGCGCCTGAGCCGGGCTTGGACGTCTGATCGGGTCGGCTGGGCGGTGCCGGCGCCATGGTTGCGCGCAGGCACATCCAGCTCGGCCTGGCTCAAGGGCACGAGAATTGCCGCGGTGTCGACGTGCGCAACGATGCCGAGCGCCTCGGCCAGCAGCTCGGCTTTGTCATCGCGCGCATAGGGCAGGCCGATCCAGGCCGGTGACCAGTCCGGGCCAAGATAGCGCCGCACGATCTCGAGCATGGTCGGCACGACGTGGTCGACATGCTGGCGCGCATCCACGCCCGCGAAACGCGGCGCATGATAGGCGAAGACCGCCGAGCCGCCCCGCGCGTACAGCGACACCGACGGGCCGGTCTGATGCAGCGGCAGCGCCCAGGCGAGCCGGCCGATCGCCGCTCTCAGGGTGCGCGCCGAAAGGGCGTAGCGCGCCCAAAGGCCGTAGTCTTCGGGTGCCATCGCCTGGCCGACGCGCAGCCCGAACAGGCGGTCACCGGCACGCAGGCCGCTTTCAGCAAACAGCCTGACCATGCATTCCAGGGGAAAGCGGTGCGAGCGATCGGCAACGACCTCTTCCGGCAGCCCTGCCTGTGCGAACGCTCGCCGCACGCCAGCACGACCCGCAGCCTCGAGCAGCAGGTCCGGCAACGGCCCGAAGCCGGTGGCCGTGGTCATCGGCGGCAGCGGTCTGGCCATCCGTTACGACCTCCTTGGCGCGAAATGACCGAAGATAGCCTGTTGATTTGTCATACCCGTCATTAATAGTGCCGTCGACGGGGCGGACGCCCGCCACAACGCGCGTCCAGATCAAACCGGGGAAGGGGGAGTACCATGCGATTACATCTGATCCTGTCCATGGCGGCGTGCACGACGCTGCTGGCCGCAACGAGCGTGGCGGCGCAGGACACCGCAACAGACAGCAAGCCGAACATCGTCGTCATCTGGGGTGACGACATCGGTGTGCATAATATCAGTGCCTACAATCACGGCATCATGGGTTACCAGACGCCCAATATCGACCGCATCGCCAACGAGGGCGCCCTGTTCACCGACGCTTACGCCCAGCAGAGCTGCACCGCCGGCCGCGCGTCGTTCATCTTGGGCCAGCATCCGTTCCGCACCGGCCTGCTCACCATCGGCATGCCCGGCTCGGATCACGGCATACCCGACTGGGCGCCGACGATCGCCGACATGCTCAAGGACGAGGGCTACGCCACCGGCCAGTTCGGCAAGAACCACCTCGGCGATCAGGACAAGCACCTGCCGACCAACCACGGCTTCGACGAGTTCTTCGGCAATCTGTACCACCTGAATGCCGAAGAAGAGCCGGAAAGCTACTACTACCCCAAAGACCCGGCCTTCCGTGAGCGCTTCGGTCCGCGCGGTGTGATCCGCGCCAGCGCCGATGGCGAGATCGAGGACACCGGCCCGCTGACGCGCGAGCGCATGGAGACGATGGACGAGGAAATCCTCACCGGCGCGATCGACTTCATCGAGCGCAGCCACGAGCAGGGCGACCCGTTCTTCCTGTGGCTGAACACCACGCGCATGCATGTCTGGACCCATCTCAAGCCCGAGTCCCAGGGCACCACCGGCATCGGTCTGTATCCCGACGGCATGGTTGAGCATGACGCCATGGTCGGTGAGGTGCTCGACAAGCTCGACGAGATGGGTCTGTCCGAGAACACCATCGTCATGTACTCGACCGACAACGGTGCCGAGACGGTTTCCTGGCCGGATGGCGGCACGACGCCGTTCAAGGGCGAGAAGGGCACCACCTGGGAAGGCGGTTTCCGCGTGCCGCTGCTGATGAAATGGCCCGGCGTCATCGAGCCCGGTCAGAAGATCAACGACATCGTCAGCCACGAGGACTGGTTCCCGACCTTCGCCGCGGCGGTCGGCCGCGACGGCATCGTCGAGGAACTGAAAGAGGGCACGACGCTGAACAGCAAGGAGTTCCGTGTCCATCTGGATGGCTACAACATGCTGCCCTTCCTGGCCGGTGAAGAGGATACCGGTCCGCGCCGGGAGATCTTCTACTTCGATCAGGCCGGCAATCTGAATGCGGTGCGCATCAACAACTGGAAGGCGCATTTCGCTATTCTGCAGGGCAATATCACTGATGCCGTGCGCGACGTGACCGCCTGGCCGAAGGTGATCAATCTCAAGGCCGATCCGTACGAGAAGGCCTGGGAAGAGTCCGAGATGTACCTGCGCTGGTACGCCGAGAACACGATGTGGACGTTCGTGCCCATCCAGGCGGCGATCAAGGAGTTCTTCGAGACCTTCGAGGACTACCCGTACCAGGCCGGCTCGTCGCTCTCGGCCTCGAACCTGGGCTACCAGACCCTGCGCCAGCAGGAACTGCTGCAGCGTCTGCAGGAAAGCGAGGCGTTCAATCCGGGCCAGCGCCAGTAACGGCGGCTTTGCGGAACGCGGCGCGCTGTTGCCATCGCAGCGCGCCGCCTTGCTTGGTCTGTGAGCGTCATTCAGGCTGACTGGACGGCCGATAACGGAAGGTGAACGAGGTGGAGCAGAGGGTGGCGGACGCGCGGGCGCAGATCGAGACCCTGCAAGCCCGCATGGGCGAGGCGATCATCGGCCAGCGCGATGTCATCGAGCGGCTGCTGATCGGCCTGCTTGCCAACGGCAATCTCTTGGTCGAAGGCCTGCCCGGGCTGGCCAAGACGCGCGCGATCAAGGCGCTGGCGCGCAACCTCGAATGCGATTTTTCGCGCATTCAGTTTACGCCGGATCTGCTGCCCTCCGATGTCACCGGCACGGAGGTCTACTACCAGGCGGAAGGCGCTTCCGACTTCCGCTTCGAGCCCGGCCCGATCTTTGCCAACATCGTACTCGCCGATGAGATCAACCGCGCACCGGCCAAGGTGCAGGCGGCGCTGCTTGAGGCGATGGAGGAACGTCAGGTCACGGTCGCGGGCAAGACCCACAAGATGCCGCCGCTGTTCATGGTCATGGCGACGCAGAACCCGATCGAGCAGGAGGGCACCTATCCGCTGCCCGAAGCGCAGATGGACCGGTTCTTGATGCATGTGACGATCACCTACCCACCGGTCGAGGACGAGGTCGAGGTCATCCGGCTGGTGCGCGGCGAGGAGATCGCTGCACAGGCAGCGTTCGATGCCGCGTCCGGCCAGCCGCCGGCGCCGATCGCGCAAGAGGCGGTGTTCCTGGCGAGGCGCGCCATCGGAGCGATCCATGTGTCGCCCGAAATCGAGCGCTACATGGCCGATCTGGTCTACGCCACGCGCGTGCCGGCCGAGTTCGGTGCGGACCTGGTGCGCTGGATCGAGGTCGGTGCCAGCCCGCGCGCCTCGCTCGCGCTCGACAAGTGTGGCCGCACCCATGCCTGGCTGGCCGGGCGCGACTATGTTGATCCGGAGGACGTGCGCGCCATCGTGGCGGACGTTCTGCGCCACCGCTTGAGCCTGACCTACGAGGCCCAGGGCGAAGGTATCAGCGCCGATGCCGTGATTGCCGAAATCGTTCGGCAGGTGGCGTTGCCGTAGAGAGGGCCGATGCAAGATCGCGCTGCCCGCATCAGGACCGGAACCATGCCGGCGGTGCCGTCGGCGACGCATGATGCCCGCATCCATGCCGATCTCGCCCATCTGCGCAGCCTCGAGGCACGCGCCAAAGGCTTGAGCTTTCTGCCGCGCCAGCCGGTGCGCTCGGTCTTGAACGGCCGGCACGCCTCGCGCCTGCGCGGCCGGGGGCTCAATTTCGAGGAACTGCGCAATTACCTGCCCGGCGATGACATCCGGTCCATCGACTGGAAGGTGACCGCCCGCACGGGCACGCCGCATGTCCGCGTCATGACCGAGGAGCGCGACCGTCCGGCACTGATCGTCGTCGATCAGCGCATGAGCATGTTTTTCGGCTCGACGTTGAACATGAAATCGGTCACCGCTGCCGAGGCGTCTGCCGTGGCCGCCTTTCGCATCCTCGATCAGGGTGATCGCATCGGCGGCATTGTTTTCGGTGACACCTTGCTGGCCGAGGTGCGGCCGCAGCGCAGCAAGGCGGCGCTGAACCGGTTTTTGGGCGCGCTCGCCGAGGCCAACGCGCTGTTGCATGCCGAGGCGGCCAGCGTCACGCCGATCGGTCTCAGCCAGGTGCTGCGGGCGGTAGCGCGGATCGCGCCGCGCAACCATCTGGTCATCGTGCTCAGCGACTTCGACGGCGTGGACGACGACACGGACCGGATCATGGCCGGGCTGGTGCGGCGCAACGATGTCGTACTCGTGCCGGTGACCGATCCGATGGCGGCCGAACTGCCGCTGGATCTGCGTCTGGTCGTTTCCGACGGTGAACTGCAGGCCGAGCTGGACACCGGCGATGCCGCCACGCGCACCCGGCTGGCCGCCTTTGCGCAAGGCCGGCTCGCGGCGGTGTTCGACTGGCAGCGCCGGTTCGGCGCGCCGGTCGTGCCGCTGTCGGCAGGCGAAGAGACGCTGCCGCAACTGCGCCGGCTGATGGGGCTTGGCCCGCGATGAACGGTGACGACAGCGAACAGTCGGCGGCAGGTCCGGCCGATGCCGATGGCGGTACCGCGGCGGAAAATCTGCTCGATCTGGTCGATGCGCTGATCGAGCCGGCCGAACCCGCGCCGATTCCGATGACGCCGCAGACCTGGGGCTGGGCGGCACTGGCGGTTCTGGCGGCGCTGCTGCTCGCCTGGCTGCTCTGGCGCTGGATCGCTTGGCGGCGGGCGAACGCCTATCGCCGGGCTGCCCTTGCGGCGGTGCGCCAGGCCGAAACGGCCGCCGACATCGCCCGGATCCTGCGCCGCACGGCGTTGGCAGCCTATCCGCGCGACCAGGTTGCCGGACTGATCGGGCCCGCGTGGATCAGCTTTCTTGAGCGATCGGGGCGCGGCGGCTTTGCTACCACGGCGGGCGCGGAACTGCGCGCGACGCCCTACAAAGACGAGACGCTTGCGCCATCGCCGGAGCTGCGCGCGGCTGCAGAAGCCTGGGTGCGCACCCATGGGCGAACGCCTGGGCCCGGCGCGCCGGCAGCCAAACCGAGGCTGGCGGCATGATCTCGCTTGCGGCGCCCTGGCTCTTGCTGCTTTTTCCCCTGCCGCTGCTCGTCTGGCACCTGGCACCGCCGCACCGCGAGCGTGAAGTGGCCTTGCGCTTGCCGTTTTTCCGTCGCGTTGCCGCAGCCATCGATGCCGAGCCGCGTGCGGGCGCGGTGGTGTTGGCACGGCCGCGATTCGCCATGGCAACGGCGATCTTGTGCTGGGGCTTGCTCGTCGTGGCACTCGCCCGGCCCGAGCGGGTCGGTGCGCCGGTCGTCATCGAGCGGGCCGCACGCGATGTCGTGCTCGCCATCGACATCTCCGGCTCGATGGATGCCAATGACTTCGCCACGCCGGACGGCGACCGCAAGCAGCGCCTCGCCGGCGTGCGCGATGTCGTCCAGCGCTTCGTCGAAGGCCGTGACGGCGATCGCATGGCGCTGATCGTGTTCGGCTCGGCCGCCTATCTGCAGGCACCGCTCACCGATGATCTGGACACCATCGTCGAGTTGCTGGATAGCACCGAAGTCGGCATGGCCGGGCCGCACACGGCGCTAGGTGATGCCATCGGTCTGGCCATCCGGACCTTCGAGGCGAGCGACATCGACCAGCGGCTGCTCATCCTGCTGTCCGACGGCTCGGACACGGCCAGCCGCATGAGCCCGATCAACGCCGCCGAGATCGCCGCGGACCGCACTGTCGAAATCTTCACCATCGGCGTCGGCGATCCGGACGCCACCGGCGAGCAGCGGGTCGATCTGGTGACCCTGCAAGCCGTCGCAGCGCGCACCGGCGGCGCCTATTTCTTCGCCGAGGACGAAGGCGCCCTGCAGGCGGTCTATGAGCGCATCGATGCCCTGGCACCGCGGGAAGTGGCAACGCTGTCGTTTCGCCCGCGCCGGTCGCTGGCCTGGCTGCCGCTGGGCCTGGCGGCGCTGATCGGCACGGCGGCGCTCGCCGCGCTGCATCTCAGCAGCGCCCGCCGTCGATCGCCGGGCACCGCCGGGCGCGAACGCCGGAGCCGGACGGCATGAGCGAGCTTGGCGTCATCCTCGAGGCGTTTCATGTCCTGCGGCCGGCCTGGCTGCTGCTGGTACCAGTCATCGGGCTGTTGTGGTGGTCGGTACGACGCGCCGGCCGCACCCGGGGCGTGGTCGCCGAGGGCATCGCACCGCATCTCAAGGCGGCGCTCACCGTCGGCGCCATGGGCCGGCGCCGCATCGTTCCGATCGATGGGGTCGCGGCCGTCCTGATCCTCGCCACGCTTGGCGCCGCCGGGCCGACCTGGGCCCGCCAGCCCGATCCGTTCGCCGCCCAGGCGGCGCCGGCGGTGGTCGTTCTGGCGGTGACGCCCTCGATGCAGGACGGTGACGTGCCGCCATCGCGCCTGGAACGGGGCAAACAGAAGATCCGCGACTTCACCGAACTGCGTGCCGGCGCGCGCACCGCCCTGGTGGCCTATGCCGGCAGCGCCCATGTCGTGTTGCCGATGACCGAAGACCCACAGGTGCTGGTACCCTACTTGAGCGGCCTGTCGCCGGAGATCATGCCACGCGAGGGCAATGTCGCGGCACAAGCGCTGGCCTTGGCGGACCAACTGCTGGCCGAGGAAGACGCGCCCGGCGGCATTCTGCTGGTCACCGATGCCATCGATCCGGCCGATGTCGCAGCCGTGGATGCCAGTACGACGCCGATCGCCGTGCTCGCCATGCGACCCGAGGGCAGCCGTGACCGGGGCTTGGACGCGCTTGGTGTGCCGGTCATCGCGGTCACGCCTGACGCCAGCGACATCCGCCGGATCGACGGACTGCTGAACGCCGCCTATCGCCGCGCACAGCTCGATGACGTCGATCAGCCCTGGCTCGATCGCGCCCACTGGCTGGCCTGGCCGGCGGCGGTGTTGCTGCTGCTCTGGTTCCGTCGCGGCTGGACCATGCGCTGGAGTGCGATCGTCTTGATGAGTGTGTCGCTGGGCGCGCCCGGTGCCGCGCGCGCCGATGGCGTGCTCGACTGGTTCCTGACCCCGGACCAGCAGGGCCAGCTGGCCTACAACAACCGTGACTTCGACCGGGCCGCCGAGCACTTCGTCGATCCGCTCTGGCGCGGCTACACTTTGTATCGCGATGGCCAGTACGACCAGGCGGTGCAGGTGCTGGACCGGCTCGACAGCGCGCAGGCGGCCTTCATTCAAGGCATGGCCCAAATCAAGTCGCGCGCCTATCGCGACGGCGTGCGCAGCTTCGAACGCGCCCTTGCGCGCGATCCCGCCTATCCCGGCGCGGCGGAAAACTTTGAACAGGCACGCCGGATCGTGGCCTATGTCGAGCGCGTCCGCGAGCAGTCCGACACCGGTGAGGAGGCCGGCATCGGTGCTGATGAGATCGTGTTCGACAATGAATCCGGTGCCGGTGTGGAAACGCAGATGGAGGTCCCGCAGGAGGCCGACGGCGGCGGGCTGCTGACCGCCGATCAGTGGATGAACACGGTCGACACGCGCACCGAGGATTTCCTGCGCCTGCGCTTTGCCCTTGAAGATGCACGGGCGCAGACGCCTGCCGCGAGCACACCGGCCGAGGCAGGCACGCCGCCGGCAGACGGCGTGAACACGCCATGAGCCGCGCCGGCCTGTTCACGCTCGCGCTTGGGCTGCTCGTGCCGGTCGTCGCCGGCGCTCAGGGCCTGAACATCCCGTTCAAGAGCAACCGCGACTTGCAGGATGCGCCAGCCACCGAAACGGACAGCGCGCCGCAAGCGTCGGAAGCGGTCGCACCCGAGCCGCTCTTGCGCGTCGACTTCGCTGAAACCGAAACGATCCCCGGCCAGCCGCTCAGCCTGCGCCTCAGCGTTCTGGTACCCACCTTCATGCCCGATCCGCCGGTCTGGCCGAGTTTGGAAGCGCCCAATCTGCTGGTGCGCCTGCCGGAAGGTGCCACAAACCCGACATCGGAACGGATCGCCGGCCAGACCTGGTCGGGAATCACGCGCCATTATCGCATCGCACCGATGGTGCCCGGCACCTTCGCCCTGCCGCCACAGGCTGTCATCGTGACCTGGAACAACGAAGACTCAGGCGCAGCCGAGCGCGCTAGGCTGGAGACCGAGCCGATCACCTTTTCCGGCGTCGTGCCTGAAGAGGCTGCCGACCTCGATCCGTTCATCGCTGCGGCGGAACTGACCCTGAACCAGACGATCGAGGGCACACCGTCAGAGATGGTGCCCGGCGACAGCTTCACGCGCACGGTGACGGCGACGGTCGAGGGCGTGTCGCCGATGTTCCTGCCGCCCCTGGTGTCACAGGTCGAGATCAGCGGGCTTGCCGCCTATGCGGACGAGCCGGTCGTGGCTGAGCATGACGATCGCGGCCAGCTCAGCGGTACGCGCAGCGAGCGCACCACCTATGTCGCCGAAGCTGGCGGCAGCGGCGCGCTGCCCGCATTGACGATCGACTGGTATGACATCGACGACGAGCGGGTGAAGACCGCGCAGCTCGAATTGGTGGCGGTCGCGATCGACGGACCGCCGGCCGCGCGCGCCGCGCCGCGCGTTGGGCGTTTGCTGGCTGTCGCCACTGCAGCGCTCGTCGCGCTCGCGGTGGTGGCCACGGTTTTCGCACGCCGTCTCGTCCCGGTCTTGCGCCGGCGCATGCAGGCCCGGCACAGCGCGTTCCTCGCTTCCGAAGCCTATGCCTGGCGTGAACTGAACCATGTTCTGGCCAGCCGCGATCAGCGCGCGCTGCGCCCGGCGCTCGATCTTTGGGCCGCACGTATCGAGGGCGCCGATCCGCGCACCGATGCCGATGTCCAGGCCGCCCTGTTGCGCTTGGGCGCGGCGCGCTATGGTGCCGGCGCTGACAGCGCAGCAGCACAGGCGGGCATGGTGGCGCCCTGGCGTACGCTTCAACGCGCGCTGGTCACTGCCCGCAAGACCGCGCGGCAACGCCGGTCCGGCCGTGCCCTGCCGCCGCTCAACCCGACTGGCGCGCGCTAACCGAGCCGGGCGCGTGCCAGGAACCGTTAGGGGGGTCGTCGTGACGCCTTCGCCGGCGGCGTAATCGACGATGTCGGCATAGAGCACGTCGAACTCGAGCCTGACCGGCCGCGCCAGCCTGTCGGCGAAGTATCGATGGAGTTCCTGCACCCGCCTGGGCGTGTCGTCTCGTTGATCCAGCGGCATGATCAGATCAAAGCGCAGCACGATCGTGTCGCCGTCGAAATCGGTCACGAACTTCTCGATCTTGCCGCGTCGTGTGACCAGGTCCGGCCGGCTCACGGCGAGCTCTTCGGTGGCCACGACGATATGGCTCTTGATGTACAGACGGTTAAACGATTGTCGAAGGTCGGGTATGACGATCGCGCACAAAACCGTCGCCGCGACCATACCGATGCCGGTCAAGGCCCAGCGGCCGTAGCGCTGGGAGGCGAAAACGGCGACGGCGATCAGCACGATGCCGATCAAGTTGGTGGCAAACAGCAAGAACGCGCCGCGCGGCAGATTGGTGGCGATCAGATCGTTGCCGAACTGATCGACCGTCAGCAGGGCTGCCGTGTCCGCCTTGCTGCCGAGCTCGAGGCCGATGCCGGTGACAGCCAGCGGCGGCACCAGGGCGACGGCGATGGCCACGCCGGCGACCGCGTTCAGGATGCTCGCGCGTGTGTAGGCGAACGCTGCGGCGAGCCCGGCGGCCAGGGCAACGCCGAGATCGATCAGGGTGGGTTCGCTGCGTGCCAGGATCTCGGACCCGACCAGGGCCAGCCCGAGAACGTGGCTGAGACCGTAGGCGATGGCGATGACCGTGACCACGCCGGTCAGGACGGTCAGTGCGGACAGCAGGATGACGTCACGCTCGCCGGTGACCGTGCCGAAGGCCAGCCCCATGATCGGGCCCATCAACGGCGCGATGATCATGGCGCCGATGATCACCGCCGCGCTGTCGGCAATCAGACCGAGCGTAGCGATCACGGCGGCCATAGCCAGCATGAGGTAGTAGGCAAAGGACGGCACCGCCATCCGCAGCATGATCTGGCGCAGATCCGCCCGCGGCGTTGGCGGGTCCAGATAGAGCGTCAGACCGCCCCATCCCTGCCGCAAAGGACTGCTTTCGCTCATAGGTGCCTCCGGGATCGCCCGCGCCCAGGTCCAGACCGGGACCGGAGTATCCGCTAGCGGCACAGCGCGCGGAAGTGGCAAAAAGCGCGGCACTCAAAGGATTTAGTCTTGCGTCGGCCAGGTCATGCGGTGCCGGCTGAGCATGCCGCTGACGCTACTCATTGTGCGCGCCCGGATGATACGACCTCAGGCATGTTCCCGCTGGACGCGTCTCCAGGTGCCGGGCGACTCGCCAACGATCGATTTGAACGCGCGGCTGAACGAGGCCGTGGATGTGGATCGGTGCGGAAGAATGACCCCTTTCGGTGTCCAACGGGGACCCCGCCTCGCGGCGATTCATCACCTCTGTGTCAGCGATTTACGGTCGTCCAAGAGGGGTCACGCTTCGATGCCGAGCCGGGTTCATTTCGCATGCCGATGCACAGAGATCCCGTGGCACGGGCAATACGGCAGTCTTGCCGTCGGTGCCAGTCTGGAGCAAGGCAGTCGAGGAGGCCATGCCGGACTAGCCAGGTGCGCGCGTTTCTGTAGCGTTTCTCGCCCCATCCCGGCAGCACCCGGTGCTCAGCCATCGCTTTGGGCGCGACCGCGAATGAAGCCGCGTTACCACCGTGTGCCCGCCGCAGCGTCGCGAGCAGCAGCAGCGCGTCGGCAGTGTGGGCGAGGATGCGCAGCTCGGCATCGGTGATTGCCGTGCGTCTACCGCGACCTGCCCAGTTGCACCCCCGGGTTTCCTAGGACCAGGCGCTGGCCGCAACTCGCCGGACCTCCGTGTCTGGCAGGCGGACCTCCAGGCAGCTATCATTCGCTGTCAGGGCCACGTCCTCCAAGTCGCTCAGCGAATCGCAACGGTGCGCCCAACGCAAGCATGCGCGAAAAAGCTGATCGTTCCGCTGACCAACAGGGACAAGAGGACCTCCGGGAATTCGGCTTTGTGAAGCATCGTCATAGAGGCGGCTCCGGAGGTTCCGATCCCTGCATTGCAATCGGGGCAGGTCCTTGAGGGCACCCCACGAACCCGCTGCAAACGAATAGCCCCGCGATGGCGGCACGAGAACAAGGCCTCGGGCAGCTTTGACGTCAATGTCGAGACCAATGCAGCGGAGATTCGCCGACTTTTCACCGGACCAGCGATACCATAAGTGAACGCCTCCTCGTGGTGTACGAATGATGATTGGACTCTCGCCAAATATTGACACCGCACGCTCAAAGACTTCGGGATCGTCGACGTCGACGACCACGACGTTGGAAGCGTTGCAGATCACGGCAATGTTCGCGTCAGCATATTTGTTGATGAGACTCTGTCCAGGCGGCTCGCCCGAGCGAATCCGGCCCCAGCGGACGTGCGGCCGCTTGCCATCAGGGCCGCCGGTTGGGACGACCGCCAGCCCGAGGGCGGCAAGACGCACGGCCGCTTCAGCAAACGGCCTGCCGGGCGCGGCATGCCCAGCGCTATGAGTGAGTTTTTGAGGCTGCAGGTCCATGCTCGGTCGGCAACAGCGCGCACGCAGGCGCGCTCGCCGGCGCAAAGCAAGCGATTGCGCGGCCGAATTCGCGCTGCGGTTCGTTTGGAGGAGCTGTGGTCGGTAGCGCCAATCGCTACCGCTGAGCCGCGGCGGCCCTTGAGCTATGCGCCAGACACAGCTTTCGCGTCGAGCCACAGATCGAGATCGGCGCGGTGAACGATGCGTCGGCGACCGCACTTGACCGAACGCAGCGCCCCGCGGGCGATCGCGGCGTAGACGTGGCTGCGCGATAGGCCGGTGATCGCGCACGTTTCCTTAATCGACAGCGTCAGACGTTTGCTGCGGGCCGGGGCCGTTTTGCCTTGCATGCGGGGATGCTCCTTGAACCGAGAAGGTTCCGCCATGCTTTCCGCTGGCTCAAATAGAGCCAAGTACCATCATGAAAATATCAAGAACTCTATAAATCGAGCCGAGGACTTTACGAAAACAATCCATTTGTTCTCGTATTAATTCGGGTATGGTCAAGACAGACTAGACCGATCCACATTTGGATACACTTGCAATATCAGAGATGCGGTTCGGCCAATGAGGCATATGGTGAAAAGTACAGGATTCCAGTACATTGGATAGAATACAACACGTTGCTCAGGCGGTGAAATGAGCCCGATCCCGCAAACGCAGCAGGGCCGAACCGTTGGTCTGATCGGAAGCCGTCACGCGGTGTTTCTACGGAATTGGTTTTCTCGTCTTACCGATCCGCTGACGCGATACCGGCGGCCGGGTCTTGTCGCGCAGCGCCCCCGCGATACCCGCCTCGGCAAACCGTTCCTGCCAGCGCCAGATCGTTGTCTTTGACTTGCCCGTGGCGGCCATGATGGCGTGCGTACCCAGGTCATCCGCAGTCAGCAGGACAATCCGTGCCCGCCAGACATACTTCTGGGCCGCATTCCGGTCCGCGATGATTGCTGCAAGCCGTCGACGGTCTGCACCCGAAACAGTGATGGAAACTCCCGTGCGCATGACGCAGATTCGCACAGACGAAACCAGACGGGAATCCCAGATCGGACTCTTCCGTTTGGGTCAAACCACTAGCGGCTCTTGCCGATCAGCGTCTCGTGCCGTTCGATCACGCTCTCGAGGTCCGCCACCAGCCGTGCCACGCGCTGCATCGCGCGACGGTCCGTGTCGGACAGATCGCGCCTCGCCGCCGACCAACCGTCGGTCGAGACCAGCCGGTAGGCGCCCGCGGCATCCCGTTCGATCCAACCGCGCTCCGCCAGCGCCTCCAGCTTGCGCCGGACCGTCTGCCGAGGGATGCCGGTGATGTCGGAAATCCGCGAGGCGTTGGTGCTTTCGGCTTCCGGTCTCACATCCGGCGGCGTGTCGTCAGCGGGGGAGGCGGCACGGACGGCCCCGAGTCGCGCCTGCCCGAGCACGGCAAGAACGAGCATCGCCTGGTAGTCGCCCTTGAACGCGCGCCCGACATCGACGAGGTGGTCGATCAGGAACTCAACGAAGACGTACTGGTAGTCGAGATAGCAAGTCTCGAAGGCTGCCGCGATCGCATCCGCCCGATGCGATCGTCTGCGGGGGCCGGCGGCTCCTGTCGTCGTCTTTGGCAAACTGGATCTCCCCGCGAGTTGGACAGCGAGGCCTAAGGGCATCGGATCCAGTCGGCGCAGGTTAACTCCTATAACCCGCCGCATGGCTAGGACCATCGAGACGAGACGCAAAGACTTTTCCGGAGGCCGTCCCTGTGTCGCAAGGCGTACTTCTCATGCGGTGTCGGTCGCTTCCGTTCGTTTTCGACGCCGTTGCAGCGAATGACCGGACGTGGACCTGCACCGCAGCATCATCATGGACCTTCGCCGAGGCGCATGATGTTGCGCGCGCGTGCAGCAAGAATTCGTCGCGTCCGGTATGGGCTGATTGTGCTGAAAAAGTCGAAATCGATTACTTGAGTGACCTGCGCCCTCGGTCATTCGACGAGCCCTGCTGCTGAATTGTGGATCGGCGCGGAAGAATGGCCCCTTTCGGCGTCTAACAGGGAGCCCACCTCGCAGCGATTCTTCAAATGGGTATCAAAAAGTTACGATCGTCCAAGCGGGGTCACGCTTCAATGCCGATCGGGGGCATTGCGCATAGCGATCCACAGCCAGGGCGATCGTGGACGGCGCCTGCGACGGGTCCGTCGGCGACACGGTGGACGTGGCCGACGCATCGTGGACCAACACGATCGGCCGCGCGGTTAACGGCGCGTACTGGACCGCCCCCGAGTTCGATCCCTCGCAGAAGGCGTTCTACTACGTCCGCGTGCTGGAGATCCCGACCCCGCGCTGGACCACCTACGACGCGGCGTTCTTCGGTGTCGACTGCCCGAGGGCACACCCCCGATGCAGCAGGACCGCGCCTACACCTCGCCGATCTGGTTCACGCCGGCGGGCTGACGGATCCATCAGCCACGCGCGCCACGATGACGCAGCGACGGCTCTTGCTGCCGGGTCGCCGCGGTACGCACCACCGGCGGTGAAGCGAGGAGCCAAGCGCTCAGAGGGTTCGAAGTGTTGGATTCATTCCACTAGGGCGGGAACCAACGTTGAACGCATCTCAAACACCCTCACGCCCATAGAACCTAAGTCTAATTTGCGCGCAAGAGGCGGCTAATCAGTTGCTTCGAATTGTATGGCGCGCAAACGTGATGGTTGGGCAAGACATGTGTCTCGCCACATCCTGGCGTCAGCAGCCTTTGTGAGGCTCGGTTCAAGCCGGGTTGGTGGTTGCCGTCTGTGTAATGCGGAAGGCCTTGGTGCCTTTGGGATCGCGCCAGAAGGCCAAGTTTTGGTATTTGCCGATGATATCGGGCGGCAAGATGGTCTGGCGCTGGTTGACGCGCACCGGACCGGAGACCGTGTGCAGGCCAGGCGCACCGAGCTGGCGGTCGAATTCCGGCTCGTCATAATCGACATGGTCAACGTCGTGGGCGAACCAAGGCTGCTCCAGAAAGCCGTAGATCAGCTTGAGGCAATCCAGCGGCTGGCGGGTCAGTAGGTCGTATTCGATGATCAACAGCGCATCCGATTGCTCGCCATAATAGGCCTCTTTCAGCGCCGAATGGGCAAAGCCGACCACGCGATCACGCCGCTCCAAGGTCTCGGTGCGGCTGTAGACCGTGGCGCGCTCGTCATTATTGGCGAACAGACGCGAGGGCTCGAACGCATTGCGCCGCACCAGGCGCTCGAAGCTGTCCATGATCCAGGCGATGTCGCGCACGCAACACAATACCTTGGCGTGCGGGTAGAGCGCGCGTAACAGCGGCAGCTGGGCGCACCATAAGCGATTGGTGTCGAAGCGAACGTCCTTGTCGGCCTGCGGCTGGTAATAGGCCTCAATCGCAGCGCAAAGAATGGCTTGTCGGCGCACGTCATCGAGGAACACAGCGGTTTCATTTTGCGGCGTGAACGTCGCCAGCAGCGCTTGCACCATCGGCCCGACCGGGCTGGTCATGGCGGCATGAAAACGCGGATTTTGCCGCAACAGGCCGGCGAGCAGGGTCGAGCCCGAGCGCGGCAGGCCGGATATAAAGTGCAGTGCGTTCATACGGTTAGGCCTTTCTTGGGCAGCCACCGCATGCCGTGGCTAAGGACAGACACTTGATCAGAGACGCATTGGCGTCAGCAAATGCAACCCATTTACATCGTGTTTCACTTAACTGTCTCGAAAGTTTGGGATAGCTAACGGTTGAGAACGCTCTGAGGGGGATGTCATGGCCGATTTCACTGTCACCAACACCAATGACGACGGCGCCGGCAGTCTGCGTCAAGCCTTACGCGACGCCGCAGCCACGCCGGAGGCCGATGGGATCACCTTTGCTGCCAACCTCAGCGGCCAGACCATCGCCTTGACCTCCGGCTCACTGAAAATCACCAGCGGTGAGGTCACCATCGACGGCGACCTCGACGACGACGGCACGCCGGATATCACCATCGATAATCAGAATGATCCGCTCCCATTCGGCTCGCCGGGAGCACCCGGGATTCTTCCCGGCGAAGGTCGCGTGCTGTTCATCGACGGCACTGACACCACCGTCACGCTCGATGGCCTGGTCATCACGGGGGGATTTGACAGTGAGTTCGAATCAAGTGGAGCGCCAGTCTCGGGGAGCGGTGAAGGTGGCGGCATACTCAATCAAGGCCGACTTACCATTAAGTCTTCGACAATAACAGACAATGAAGCCGGCACCGGAGCAGGCCTCCTGAACAACGGGGGCACAGTTCGTGTTGAAGACTCATTGATTTCGGACAACTCAGCCGTCTTATTTGGACGACTAGGCACGGGCATCGCCAATATTTCTGGTTACGTCTATGCCGTTGACACGCAAATCGCTGACAACTTCAGCCAACGTGGCAATGGTGGTGGCATATCAAACAAGGATAAAATGACACTTATTGATACAGACGTTGTTGGCAATGGATCCTACTACAATGTTGGTGGTGGCATTTTTAATGAAGGTAGCATTTTGATTACGGGCGGAATTGTCGCTGATAACGGCGCCGATGTTGGCGGTGGCATTTTTAATAGTGGTACAATGATAATTGACGGGGCACGCATTTCTGAACTTTCTGCTCTGCGCGGAGGTGGCGTATACAATTCTGGCAAGGCTACAATACAGTTCTCTGACATCGCTGGCTATGTGGGCCGTTTTGGCGAAGGCGGACAGGGCGGTGGGATTTTCAATAGCGGTGAGCTTCTGTTGGCATCATCGGATCTTTCAGGCCTTGTGGGATACAAAGGCGAAGGCGACGCGCTATTCAATGAAGGCTTAGCGCACGTCGACAACTCCACAATCAACGGGTTCGCTTTTTTTGGTTCTGTAGCGATCGCTAATCGTGCTCAACTCTCGCTAGCCAACAGTACCGTCGGCGGCCGAGAAGAAGACAGCTTTGGTGGCGTTGATAATCAAGGCGACCTTATAATCGTCAACAGTACCTTCACGGACGGCCTGGTTCAAACCGCGACGGGTGAGAACAGCGGCACGCCTGGTTCCTTGAGATTAATCGACAGTACGATCACTGGCTCGACCGGCGGTTCCGGAATCCAAGGGGATGCTTTGAGTGCCGAGTCTGGCACGTTGGAGATCAACAACTCGATTGTAGCCAACAGCGTTGGGTTCAACGATGTCCTCATCGGCCCCGACGCGACACTGATCACCAATGGCGTGAACATCGTCGAAGATGGCTCGCTGACCGGGCCGAACATCCTCAATGTTGACCCGCTGCTCGGGCCGCTCGTCGACAATGGCGGGCCGACGCTGACCTTACTGCCGCTCCCAGGCAGCCCCGCGATCAACGCCGGCGACAATGCCGCTTTGCCGACCGAGCTCGAGCTCGGCATTGATGTTAATGGCGATGGCGTGATCGAAGACGCGCCAATCTCGGTCGATCAGCGCGGGCCAGGCTTCCCACGGATTGTGGATGGCACGGTCGATATCGGTGCCGTCGAAGGCGGAGCCGCCGAGGACATCATCATCGAGCTGGACTTCGTCAAAGCGCTCGCGGCGTACAACAACGCGCTCGGCTATTTGTTCTACGACGCGTCTGGCGCGGTCACCGACGCCGGCATCGCCTATGGCAGCTCGAAGGACTTGCAGCCCGGC
>JBHJHH010000138.1:0-9886 GCA_050331015.1 Geminicoccaceae bacterium | reverse complement strand
GGCGTCGCGCGCGGCCTCGATCAACGCGGGATCGATGCGCAGCATGGAGTTCACGATCGGCACCACCATGAACATCGTATAGAGATGCACAAACGCAAGAATGACGGCGAAATCGGAGTAGAGCAGCCATTCCAGTGGTTCGCTGATCAGCCCGATACCGATCAGGGTCTCGTTGACCAGCCCGTTGCGGCCCAAAAGCGGGATCCAGGCGATCATGCGGATGACGTTCGAGGTCCAAAACGGGATGGTGCAGACCAAAAACAACGCGATCTGCACGCTCAGGCTCTTGATCTCGAAGACGATGAACCAGGCGAGCGCAAAGCCGAGCACCAGCGTGATCGCCCAGACAATGACGACGAATTTCAGCGTCGACAGATAGGTCGCGAAGGTGACGCACAGCTCCGGCAGCTTGGCGAGGCAGCCATAGAACACATCACGATAGTTCATGAAGGTCGCCGCCGGCTCGATCGAGTATTCGGTGTAATTCCAGAACGAAACGATGACGGTCAGGAGCAGCGGCACGACGAAAAACACCGCCATGACCACAGCGATCGGCAGCGCCAGGACATACGGCGATTCGATCAAACTGCGCCGGCCGGCGCGCCGTGCGCGGTCGCTCGTCTTGGCGAGCGGCTCGCCGGACGTAGGGAGCGGGCGGACGACCCGCTCCACGGTTTCACTCATGCGGCGACGAACTCGTTCCACTTGCGGACCATGTAGACGTTCTCGTCCATGACCGCGTTCCAGCAGGCGATCGCGCCCATGCGGTCGGTATACGAGCCACCGTCGCGCACCTTGCCGGCTTGCTCAAGCAAAGAGCCGTCCGGCGCATGGATATCCTGCGCGGCCGGCTGGCCCTCCATCCAATAGGCCCACTCGTAAGGCTCCATGTTCTCTTTGGCGGTCTCGAGCACGGCCGAGTAATAGCCCTGACGGTTTAAGAACGCGCCGGCCCAGCCGGACAGGAACCAGTTGATGAACTCATACGAGGCATCGAGCTGCTTGCCCGCGAGCGTGACCGGCAGGCCGAAGCCGGCCGCCCAGGCGCGATAGCCTTCTTGCAGCGGCTGATAGATGCAGGGAATGCCTTGGGAACGCACGGCCGTGACCGCCGGCGACCACATCGACTGGATGACCACCTCGCCGGACGCCATCAGGTTGACGCTCTCGTTGAAATCGGTCCACAGCGCCCGGAACTGGCCGGCGCGCTTGGCCTCGATCAGGGTCTCGACGGTCAGGTCGATCTCCTCGCGGGTCATGTTGCCGTTGTCGGCATAGTGATGCAGGCCCGAGGCCTCGACGACCATGGCGGCATCCATCATGCCGATCGAGGGGATGTTGAGGATCGACGCCTTGCCCTTGAAGTCCGGATTGAGCAGCTCGGTCCAGCTCTCGATCGGCCGGCCGATCAGATCCGGGCGGATGCCAAGCGTGTCGGCATTGTACACGGTCGGGATCAGGGTCATCCACTGGGTCGGTTCGCCGGCGAATTCCCTGGCGGTCTGGTCGGTCAGGAACTGAACCTTTTTCGGTGCCGTGCCCTGATCGCCGACCGCCTGGCCGTCGATCTCACCGAGCGTGAACAGCGTGGTGATCTTGTCGGCCAGCGCGATGCGCCTGGTGTCCATGCCCTGGACATTGCCCGACGGCACGACCTTCTTGATCGAGGCGTATTCGATATCGAGGATGTCGAAGGTGTTCGGCTGGGTGACCGCACGCTTGACGACGTCATCGGTGGTCACCGGGATGTAGTCCAGGGTGATGCCGAGGTCTTCCTTGACCTTGGCGGCGATGCCGGCGTGCTGGTTCACGGCTGTGCCGAGATAGCGCAGCGTGATCGGATCATCAGCGTGCACGGCGGGTGCCGGAAAGCTCGACAGCGCTGCCGCCGAAGCTGTGGCGGCCGTGCCGTACAGGAACCTGCGGCGGTTCAACGCGATGTCGATGACCTTGGTCGGTGTCGTGTTCACGCGGGATTCTCCCATTTGCTGGTGCTTTGCTCAGATCAGCCGGTCGGGCGCGCCGTCGCTGACCGGATAGGCGTCCTGATCCAGCCAGCGCGCGCCGATCTCATCGCCCGGCGCGACCGGCTGCGCGCGAAACACGTCATCCGGGACGATCGCCGACAGCTCGTCGCCATGGAGCGCATCGGCCAGACGAACGAGCACGAAGTGGCCCTGGTATTCGACGCCGGTGACCCTGGCCAGACGCCGGCCCTCGATGCTGGGACACAAGCGGAGCCGGTCGGCGCGCAGGCTGATCGTGCGGCCGCGGTCGCTGAAGACGTTGTGGGCGCCGATGAAGCGGGCGACAAAGCCGGTTGCCGGCCGATCGAACACCTCGCGCGGCGTGCCGGCCTGCTCAATGCGGCCGTCCTGCATCAAAACGACCAGATCCGACAGGGCCAGCGCCTCGTCCTGGGCATGGGTGACGTGCACGAAGGTGATGCCGAGCTCTTCCTGCAGGCGTTTGAGCTCGCTGCGCATGCGCACGCGCAAGTTGGGATCGAGCGCCGAGAGCGGCTCGTCGAGCAGCAGCACCTGCGGATCGGTCACCAGTGCGCGCGCCAGGGCCACGCGCTGCTGCTGGCCGCCGGACAGCGCGTTCGGCTTGCGCCTCGCGTAAGCGGTCATCTCGACCAGCTCGAGGCGGGTCATGGCGATCTTGTGGCGTTCGGCCTGCGCCATGCCGCGCACCTTGAGCGCGAAGGCGACATTGTCGAGCACGCTCATATGCGGAAACAGGGCATAGGACTGGAACATCATCGCCGTGCCGCGCCGGGCCGGCGGCAGATCGGTGACGTTGCTGCCGTCGAGCACGACATCGCCCTCGGTCGCGCGCTCATGGCCGGCGATGATGCGCAGCGTCGTGGTCTTGCCGCAGCCCGATGGCCCGAGCAGGCAGCAATAGGCGCCGGCCCGGATCTTCAGATCGATACCGCGCACGGCAGCGATGTCGCCATAGCGCTTGCTGACCGCAACCAGCTCGAGTTCCGCGCCCCGCAACCCTGTCTCCTGACCAAGATGGTTCGACCTGGCGCAATCGCCGTGCCATGCGCGGCGCATCGCCCGCGAGCGGTGCCGCCGGCTTCCTTTCGGCGCCACCACCTGCCGTCTTTTTGAGCACGCTTTGGCCGCGCCGACCACGACCCAGCCGGCGTTCCGCACGGGAATCTTGCCTGGTTATTCAGGGTTGCGCCCGCGCCGCTTGGCGTTGCGCTGCGCGCGCCGCTCAGCCGTCCTCGACGAAACGCCGGAAGGCGTCCGCATAGTCGGGATGCCAGCGCGACAGCGGCGGCCGGTTTTCGATGATGTCACCGATCGCCCAGCGCATGCGCTTTTCATCGAGCGGCCGCGGCACGTCGTTGTCCGGGCACAGGATGTAGAAATCGCCGGCATCCAGCCGGGTCATCATGAACTCGACCGTCTGTTCCGGGGTCCAGGCACCGGCCGGCTTCTCGGTGCGCTCGCCGGCGGTCAGGCCGGTGAACACGAAGCCGGGGATGAGCAGATGCGCCGAGATCCGGGCCCCTTCGGTGTTGCGCAGCTCGTGCTGCAGCGCTTCGGTAAACGCCTTCACGCCGGCCTTGGCGACATTGTAGGCCGGATCGCCCGGCGGTGTCGTGATGCCCTGTTTCGAGCCGGTGTTGATGACCAGGCCCGGCCGGTCCCGCTCGAGCATGCGCGGCACGAACACCTGCGTGCCGTTGATGACGCCCCACAGATTGACCTCGAGCACGCGCTGCCAGTTCTCCCCCGGGCCGAACATGCTGCTGCCCGGCTGGATGCCGGCATTGTTCATCAAGACATCGGTGCCGCCGAAGCGCGCGCGCACGGCCGCCTCGAGGCGTTCGACATGCGCGCGCTGGCTGACATCGGCCTCGACGGTCAGCACATCGTCGCTGCCGCCGGTTGCCTTGGCGGCAATCAGGCCGGCGGCGTGCAGCAGGCGATCCTGGCCGAGATCGGCGATGCAGACCTTGAGCCCGAGCTCGGCCATGCGCCTGGCCGCTGCCAGGCCGATGCCGGCAGCGCCGCCGGTGATCACCGCAACCGCGCCGGCGCGAAGGGCGTCCGTGGCCATGGTCATGCCTCCCCTTGGTGGTCCGATCGGCTCGATGACCTGCGCCGAGGCCTAAGCGCGCCGGGGCCGCGCCGTCAACGCCAGCGATGCGGCCGGCACCCGCCTCAGGCGGCCGCGAGGCCGAGAATGGCTTCCGGCGTGGTGTTCGGGCCGGGTACGGTTTCCGCCACGGCCGGATGGGTCAGCTTGCCGTCGGCGACGTTCAGACCGGCGCGCAGATGACCATTGGCACGCAGCGCGTCCTGCCAGCCCCGATCGGCGATTGCCAGCGTGTGCGGCAGGGTGACGTTGTTGAGCGCATAGGTGCTCGTGCGCGCCACGGCACCGGGCATGTTGGCGACGCAATAGTGCACGACGCCGTCGACGACATAGGTCGGCTCGGCATGGGTGGTCGGCCGCGAGGTCTCGAAACAGCCGCCCTGATCGATGGCGACATCGACCAGCACGGCACCGCTCTTCATGGCCGCAAGGTGTTCGCGCCGGACCAGCTTGGGCGCGGCCGCGCCGGGCACGAGCACGGCACCGATGACCAGATCCGCACGGGTGATCTCGTCATCCAGGTTCATGCGGCTGGCGAACCGGGTGGCCGCGCGCGCCTCGAAATGGGTCGCCAGGCGCTCGAGCACATCGGCACTGCGATCGAGGATGGTCACGCTGGCGCCGAGGCCCACGGCCATGAGCGCGGCGTTGAAACCGACCACACCGCCACCGATGATGGTCACCGCGGCCGGGGTCACGCCGGGCACGCCGCCCAGCAGCATGCCGCGGCCGCCATGGGGGGTTTCCAAAGCCGTCGCGCCGGCTTGCACCGACAGACGGCCGGCGACCTGGCTCATCGGTTTCAACAGGGGCAGGCCGCCGCCGGGGCCGGTCACGGTTTCGTAGGCGATGCACACCGCACCGGAGGCCATGAGATCGCGGGCCTGCTCGGGATCGGGCGCCAGATGCAGATAGGTGAACAGGATCTGGCCGGGGCGCAAGCGTTTGCGCTCGCTGGCCTGGGGCTCCTTGACCTTCACGATCATGTCGGCGCTGGCGAAGATCTCCTCGGCGCTTTCGACCACGCGCGCCCCGGCCTTGCGGTAGTGGTCATCGCTGGCGCCGATGCCGGTGCCGGCGCGGGTTTCGACGGTGACCTCATGGCCGTGGCGCACGCACTCGGCGACGCTCTCCGGGGTCAGACCGACACGATATTCGTGGTTTTTGATCTCTTTCGGCACGCCAATGTGCATGTCGCGCTCCTTCCCTCAAGCCGGTCTCGCCGCCGCCGATCCGGTTGTACGCGCAAGCGCGTGGCCCTGTCATCGACGGGTTTGTCATCGACGGGTTTGTCATCGGCGCGCCGGCGCCTCAATCGAGCGCCAGCGTCACCCGTGTGCCGTGAAAGGCGCCGCCGCCATTGGGAAAGCCGGGCTCGGCGGACACCAGCAGATTGACGCCGATGCCATCCAGGAAGGCGTCGTTCGGCCAGATGCTCTCGACCACCAGCGTGCCCGGCGGCTGGCCGTCGGCGATGGCCGCGTGGATGCGCAAGGCGCCCAGGCTGTTGGCGAGCGTGACGATGTCGCCGTCGGTAACGCCGAGCGCCTGGGCATCTTGCGGCGCCAGCTTGACCGTCGGCCGGCCTTCCTTGGCGATCGAGCTCTGCGTCTCGGTAAACGTGGTGTTGAGATAGTGTCGCGCCGGCGCGGCGACCAGGCGATAGGGCAGCCCGGCATCGGCCTGGACAGCCGGCTCGAACTGGTCCGGCAGCCTGGGCATGACGGCATGGTTTTGGCCCTGCGCCGGCCAGTCGGCGAAAAAGCGAAAGCGCTTGTCGGAGGTGCCGAACCCGTCGGCATAGACATCGCCCGGCCCCAGACAGTCATGGCCGCCGGGCGCAGCCAGGGTGGCGGCATCGGGATGGCCGCTGGCCTTAAGTGTCGCCTCGATCAGGTCCCATTCGCTCATGGCAAAACCGGGATGCACGGCGCCGAGGCGCTCGGCCAGGGCCGCGAGCACGGCATGATTGCTGCGGCTTTCGGCAAAGGGTGCGAACAGCTTGCGGGCGACCTGCAGCCGCGTGTGGCCCGAGGCGGTGTACAGATCGTCATGTTCGAGGAACATGGTCGCCGGCAGGACGATATCGGCATAGGCCGCGGTGTCGGTCAGGAACTGCTCGTGCACGACCGTGAACAGATCCTCGCGCGCGAAGCCGGCACGCACCTTGCCGAGCTCGGGCGCGACGCACAGCGGGTTGGTGTTCTGGATGAGCATGGCCTTGACCGGCGGCCCGTCGCCCAGATCGCGCGGATCGCCGGTCAGCACCGGGCCGATGCGCGATTGGTCGAGCACGCGCACCGCCGGGTCGCGTCGATCGAGGCCCTCGATCAGTGTCTTGTCGAGGTGATAGATGTCGCCGTGGCCCCACAGCGCGCCGCCGCCGCGATGGCGCCATTTGCCGCCGACCACCGGCAGGCAGGTGACCGCATGCATGGCGACCGCACCATTCAGATGCCGGGTGAAGCCATAGCCGCAGCGGATGAACGCCCGTTCGGTCCAGCCATAGAGCGCGGCGAACTGCTCGATCTCATCGACGCTGAGCCCGGTGATCTCGGCCGCCCAGGCCGGGCCGCGCGTCGCCAGATGGGCTTCCAGTGCCGCCGGATCATCGGCAAAGGCCGCCATATAGGCCCGATCGGCATGGCCGTCGCGAAACAGCACATGCATGAGCGCGCAGGCCAAAGCGGCATCGGTGCCCGGCTTGAGCGCGAGGTGCAGGTCCGCCGCCGCCGCCGTGCCGGTGCGATAGGGATCGACCACGACCAGCCTGGCGCCGCGCGCTTTGCGGGCGGCCTGCACATGGGTCATGACATGAACATGGGTCGACACCGGATTGCCGCCCCAGATGACCAGCAGATCGGCCGCGCGCATGGCCAGCGGATCGGCGCCGCGGCGATCGCCGTGCCCGGCGCGCCAGCCGGCCATGGCCAGGGTCGTGCAGAACGTGGCGTGCATGCCGCTGTAGCGCTTGACGTGGCGCAGGCGGTTGATGCCGTCGCGCTGCACATGGCCCATGGTGCCGGCATAGTAATACGGCCAGACGCTTTCGCTGCCAAAGCGCCGTTCGGCGTCGAGGAACGCCTCGGCGACGCGCTCCAGCGCCTCGTCCCAGCCGATCGCCTCGAACTGTCCGGAGCCCTTCGGGCCGCGGCGCAGCAAGGGCCGGCCGAGGCGCGCGGGATGGTGGTAGCGCTCGGCGTAGCGGGCGACCTTGGCGCAGATCACGCCGGCGGTATAGGGGTTGGCGGTGCTGCCGCGCACCTTGCCCAGATGCGTGCCGTCGCGCTGCTCGATCTCGAGCGTACACGTGCTCGGACAATCATGCGGGCAGACGCTGGTCGTCCATCTGGGTCGGGCAGGGCGCGGGCTGAGGTCGTTCATGGCCTATCAGCTTAGTGAAACGCGGCGCGCCGTCGAGCGGCAAGCGCGCCAGGCCCGGTCGGGATCACTTGGCCGTGAGCGCCGGCCGTGGCATATCCGGCAGCCATGTCGACCTGGTTCGTCCTCCTGGCCCAGCTGGCCGTGCTCGCCTATGCCATCGTCGGTGGCGTCTTTCTGGCGTTCTCGGACTTCATCATGCGCGCGCTCGCCCGCACCAGCCCGCACGGCGGCGTCGAGGCCATGCAGATGATCAACCGCGAGGTCTTCCGCTACGTCTTCATCCCGACCTTTCTGGCACTGGTGCCGCTGTCGGCGCTGCTGCTGGTCTACGGCGTTGTCTGGCCGGGCGACGGCGGCGGCTGGCTGATCGCGGCCGCCGGCGCGATCTATCTGCTCGGCGCGTTTGCCGTCACCGTCTGGGGTAGCGTGCCGATGAACCAAAAGCTCGATGGCATGGACCCGGGCAGCGACGGCGCACAGCGCTACTGGCGCGAGACCTACCGGCCGCGCTGGACGGCGCTGAACACCGTGCGCACGCTCGCGTGCCTCTCGAGCGCGCTTTTGTTGCAAACGGCGCTGATCTGGTTTCGCTAGCAGCCCTGCCCATGTCCCTGGCAGGTTTGCGCCGTGCACCGGGGGAGATTGCGATGCGCCTTCACGCCGATTTCAGCCAGCGGGTCCTGCTGCAGGCCGATGAGATCCCCTGGCAGGACTCACCGATGCCCGGCGTCAGCCGCCGGCCGCTCGATCGCATCGGCGACGAGGTCGCGCGCGCCACGAGCATCGTGCGCTATGCCCCGAACAGCCGCTTCTCGGCGCATACCCATGACGGCGGCGAGGAATTCATCGTGCTGGACGGCGTGTTCGAGGATGAGCACGGCGCCTTTCCGGCCGGTGCGTATGTGCGCAATCCGCCGACCTCGTCGCACACGCCGGGCTCGAGGACGGGCTGCACGATCTTCGTCAAGCTCTGGCAGTTCGATCCGGACGATCGCAGCCACGTGCGCATTGATATGAACAAGATCGGCGCGGTTGCCGACCCCGCGCGTCGGGGTGTCAGCGTCACGCCGCTGTTCCTTGACGCGCGCGAGGAAGTCCGCCTGGAGCGCTATGCGCCTTGTGCCAGCGGTGCCATCCGGGCCGATGGTGGTGCCGAGCTGCTGATGCTGGAGGGCTCAGGCGAAGAGAGCGGCACGGCGCTTCGCCGTCACTCCTGGGTGCGCATCCCGGACGGTGGCACGCTCGATCTGACCGCCGGGCCGGATGGCGCGCTCATCTGGCTGAAAACCGGCCATCTGCGCCATGTCAAAGCGCCCACGAGCGCCTGACCCGCGGGTGACGTCGGCAAGCGCAACCTCTGCACGGGGCGGCGCGGGCCGACCTGCTGCCGGTGCCTGCCTAGTTTCTCCACATGAGCGGGCACTCGATGTGAAACTCCACTGTATTCCTGCCGCCAGTTCGCCAGTTGGTGCAGGACTTGGATGTAGAGCCGCGAGTTGCCCATGCGACTGTGCAGCTCAGATGCTTATTGTGTGACTCGTGCGGTATTTCTGCAGCGTCTTGTGGAAGAGCATTGGGCGTCGAAAGCTCTTGGCCATCCGCGTGTTCGACAAGGAACGTGTCTGTAGAGTCGACCAGGTCTCTGTTTGCTTGAACCTGACGTGCGTTGCATGTCGCGCGAAATCCCTTCGTCGCAAAGATGCCGAGCGAATAACTGTAGTATTTACACGTGCCGTGATCGCCAACGGAAACCGGCTCTTGGAACGTGCACTTGCGGTGGCAGTGTTGGAAAGTCGTGGCATCTGCCTTTGTATTGACAACAGGCGTCAAAGCTAAGAGCGCGCCGGGGCCGAGTACGCGTGCGGCGTTGCTGACGGACGCTTTGACAAACTTGCGCAGTGCACGAGACCGCCTCCGTTTTCGAAATAATCGAGCTTTTGAGGCTAATTGCCCGAGTAAGCCGGGTTCATGAATTACGCCGAACGTCTTCCGGTCGACTTCGGGCCATCACGCAGCCTTCGTCCTAAGCACAGCGCGATTGCCGGATTTGTCCAACGAACGCGGTGCCAACGCGCGTACTGGTGTGTTCTGTCAACAGGTGCTGCGTAAACGCGCGTACCGCGGTGTTTAGTCAACGACTGGTGTGGAAACGCGCGTACTGTCGTGTTCAGTCAACAACTGCCGTATGCACACGCGCTCTGCGGTATTTGGTCAACGATGGTGTGGAAAATCATCGTCCGGGCGCGTCTCAATGCGCGCGAGCGCCAAGCCGATGGCGCGCATGGCGGCGCCGCAATCGCAAAAGCGTGGCGACGGCCGCTCGCCTAGCCTGCAACGCGCGTGCCGGTCGGAGTGCACCGCGGGGCGCAGCAAACGGGAG
>JBHJHH010000137.1:0-13066 GCA_050331015.1 Geminicoccaceae bacterium | reverse complement strand
TGATGATGATGCCCAGCCCGGGCAGGCTGAACGGCAGGTAGAGATCGGGATTGTAGCGCGCCGGGATGAGTTTGATCGCCTGGCGGTCGAAGAAGGCGACGAAGTTCCAGGTGAGCAAAACCGTGATGCCGATCGGCGCGGTGACGATGATGCCGGTCAGGAAATACGCGCGCACCCGCGCAAAGAAACCCGGCTTGTGCTCTGTGTCCATCCACCCGCGCCCTTACCCACGCCCTGTTCGCCAAGCGTTTGTGGAGCCAAACGCCACGGCCAAGCGTTGTATTTCGGCCACGCATGGCCGACTGGCAAGGACTGCTTTTGCCGATCTGCTGCAAACCCTGCGGGCTGGCGCACATCAGGAGAGCGCACGCGCTGCGATCTTGCCGCCTGGCAGCAAGATCGCGCAGCTTAGAGCGGGCGGAAGTGCGGCGTTCAGCCGGCGCGCGCGGTACGCGTGTTCAGCAAGGCACGTGCGTCGGTCAAGGCGCGCTCGACCAGCGCCAGCACACGGGCTTCGCCGTGATCGTAGAAGACATCCGACGGATCACGCACGGTGAACGCCCGCATCTGCTCGACAGCCAGGCTGAGCACGGCCTCAATGCCTTCGACCGACGTGGATGGCGTGCGCGCAAGCTGTGCTTCCAAGCCATCGATCTCCCGGTCGATATCGGCCATCTGCATCTCCAGCTCGGCAATGCCCTCTTCCTGCTCGCGCTCGCTCAGATCGCTGACCAGGGCGGTCACCTCGGCGGAACTCATGCCGACCAGCCGAAGCGGCTCCATCGCCCAATCGGGCAAGGCGGCGCAGGCTTCCTCCTGGCGCTCCGCCAAGCGTTCACGCCGCCGATAGAGATCATGAAGTCGCCGTGTCTGCAACACGGTGCCGGCCACCACGCTCATTGCAACACCTCCGAGACGCTCGTTACATGGACCAAGGGCAATGCCACGAAAACAGGAATAGTACGGACGGAGACAGCTTTTGATGAAGTCACTGCCAGTGTCAAGCAAGTAAATTTCGACAGTACGCGAAGGTTTTACATAACTTATACTTCGAACTTGCCGGGCATTTTTCGCAAATCTAGCGCGAAGAGTGCGAGCGCGGGTTTCGGCTTGAAAACGCGTCGGTTAGCCCGATGTCCAACACGCGGGTTTGGATCGACAGTGTGGCACCCCTGCCTATGCGGGCGAGACTTGCGGTCGCCGGCTGCAACCGGCAAAATTGTCCGCGAGGAGGGTTTGCCGCCATGGCGGTCATGGATGTGGCCATCACCGTCGACATCATCGGGGATGTTGTCTGCCCCTGGTGTTATGTCGGCCTGGAACGCCTGCGCATTGCGCGTCAGCAGCGACCGGCGCACCCGCTGCGCCTGCGCTGGCGGCCGTTCATGCTCAATCCGGGCCTGCCGGCGCGTGGGGTGCCGCGCGACGTCTACCTCGCCAGCAAGTTCGGCGGCACGGCCGGGGCAACCCGCGCCTACCAGGCGATCGCCGCCGCCGGCCGCGCGCTCGACCTGCCCTTTGCGTTCGACCGTATCCGCGTCCAGCCGCAGAGCGCCCGGGCACACATGCTGCTGCTCGACGCCCAGGCGCACGGCCAGCTCGAGCCGGCGCTGTCCGCGCTGTTTCGCGCGTTCACGGTCGACGGTCAGGATATCGGTGATCTCAGGGTACTACGCGCCCTCGCCGAGCGGCTTGGCCTCGAGGACAGCCTGGCCCTGAGCTGTGACGATGCCACCTGCATGCACCACATCGGCGCGTATCAGAGCGAGGCGCAGCGCCTCGGCATCAGCGGCGTACCGGTGTTCGTGTTCGAAGGCCGCGATGCCATCAGTGGCGCTCAGGCCCCGGAAGCCATCGCGGCCATGATCGATCTGGCCGCCGGCAACCGCGCGGCCGACGCCGTTCAGGGACGCCAGGCCTCGTAGTCACCCGTGGCCGGCGCACGATGGCCACCACGCTTCAGGTGTCCTTCGGGCACATAGGCCAGGGCCGTCCCGGTCAGATTGGGCAGATGCTCTTTCTCATAGCGCGGATGCGGCAGCGGCCGCTCGCTCGGCGGCAGATCGATGCGCTTGTGCAACCAGCCATACCAGCCCGGCGGCACCATGGTCGGATCGGGCGCGCCACTGAACACGACCCAACGCCTTTCCTCGCGCCGGGATTTCGCGCCCTTGTTGCGATAATAGCGATTGCCGAAGTCATCCTCGCCGACGAACTCGCCGCGGCGGCGGGTGTACCACCAGGTGCTAAGCGCATTGTGCTGCAGCCAGCGCAAGATCATCGTGTCATCTCCCGTTGCGCTCCAGCACATATCGCCTCGCGCCCGGCCCAGCAAGCGGTCTGGCCCACAAGCGCCAAGGCGCCGCGCCCCGCCTTGCGCTTTGAGAAGCCGCGCGCTCAAGAGCTTGAGACTCAGCCGGCTTGAGGCGGCTCAAGTCAGCGACGCGCCCGACGCGCGCGCCGCACCGCCGGTTCACAGCGCCCTGCTGCCTAACTATATCTAGCGAGCGGCTCCTAGATATCGTGCTGCGCCCTCAATCGACACACAAGATACAGATTTCCTCTAGGCAAGAGGCCCCATATTTAGTAGTAATGATCTCGCCAACGGGTCACACCTAGTGGCGCTGGAGGCGGAGGAGTTGGTTGGACGGGGGGCCGCAGCGGTTCGGGGGTTCTCGCTGCGGAAAACCCCCCTCCTTCCATGACCTTGGCCATCAAACTTGTAACCGCGACTGAAGCAGGCTACAGTCCAGCTGACCTGATTGGCGCTGAGAATGGCTGAATAGAAACGATTCCTAGGCTTTCATTCTTAGGGCCAGGGGTCAATCAGGAGAAAGATGTCGATGCGTATCGCGCGCGCCTTCACCCGCGCAGATGGAACGTCGCCTTACGAGGGCATCGCGTTCCGTCGTGCCAGCAGCGAGATTCGCAGCCCGGACGGGTCCGTGGTCTTTCAGGCCAGGGACATCGACGTCCCGGGGGCGTGGTCGCAGGTTGCGGTCGACATTCTGGCGCAGAAGTATTTTCGCAAGGCCGGCGTACCGGCGGCGCTCAAGCGGGTCGATGAAGAGGGCGTGCCCGGCTGGCTGGCGCGGCATACGGCCGATGAAGAGGCCCTGGCCGATCGGTCGGCCGATGAGCGCACCAGCGGCGAGACCTCGGCCAAGCAGGTATTCGATCGCCTGGCCGGCACCTGGACCTATTGGGGCTGGAAAGGCGGCTACTTCACCACCGAGGAAGACGCCCGCGCCTTTTATGACGAGCTGCGCTTCATGCTCGCCAAGCAGATGGTCGCGCCGAACTCGCCGCAGTGGTTCAACACCGGCCTGCACTGGGCCTATGGCATCGACGGTCCGGCGCAGGGGCATTTCTATCCGGTGCCGGAGACGGGCGACGTCAAGCGCTCGGACAGTGCCTATGAGCGGCCGCAGCCGCATGCCTGCTTTATCCAGGCGATCGACGACGATCTGGTGAATGAAGGCGGCATCATGGATCTGTGGGTCCGTGAGGCGCGTCTGTTCAAATACGGTTCGGGCACCGGCACCAATTTCAGCTCGCTGCGCGGTGAAGGCGAGCGGCTGTCCGGCGGCGGCAAGAGTTCGGGCCTGATGAGCTTCCTCAAAATCGGCGATCGTGCGGCCGGCGCCATCAAGTCCGGCGGCACAACGCGGCGCGCCGCCAAGATGGTCATCTGCGACATCGACCATCCGGATATCGAGGATTTCATCTCCTGGAAGGTCATCGAGGAGCAGAAGGTCGCCGCCCTGGTCGCCGGCTCGAGGCTGTTGAAAGAGCATTTCAACGCCGTCCTGGCCGCGTGCGCCGAAAGCGACGAGCACGACGAGGATCGCTTCGATCCGCGCGCCAACCACGCGCTTGCCAAGGCGATCCGCGGCGGTCGCAAGGCGTTCTTGCCGGAAAGCATCCTGCAGCAGGCCGTGGCCTATGCCCGCCAGGGCTACACCAGCGTCGAAATCCCGACATTCAGCACCGATTGGGACAGCGACGCCTACCTGACCGTCTCGGGGCAGAACTCGAACAATTCCGTGCGCCTGTCGGCCGCGTTCATCGAATCCGCATTGAACGACGGCCCCTGGCAGCTGATCAAACGCGTCGATCGCACGGTCGCCAAGGACGTGCCGGCGCGCGCGCTCTGGGACCAGATCGCCCAGGCCGCCTGGGCCAGCGCCGATCCAGGCGTGCAGTTCGATACCACGATCAATGACTGGCACACCTGCCCGGCCGGCGGTCGCATCAACGCGTCGAACCCGTGCTCCGAGTACATGTTCCTCGACGACACGGCCTGTAACCTCGCCTCGCTCAACCTGATGAGCTTTTTGCGCGAGGACGGCAGCTTCGACATCGAGGGCTATGTCCACGCCACCAAGCTGTGGACCCTGGTGCTCGAGATTTCGGTGATGATGGCGCAGTTCCCCTCGGAGCGCATCGCCGAACTGTCCTGGCGCTACCGCACGCTCGGTTTGGGCTATGCCAATCTCGGCGGCCTGCTCATGGCCTCGGGCATCTCTTACGACAGCGATGCCGGCCGGGCCTATTGCGCCGCCCTGACCGCGCTGATGACCGGCACGTCTTATGCCGTTTCGGCCGAAATCGCCGCCGAACAGGGCACCTTCGCCGGCTTCGAGGCCAACCGCGAGGCCATGCTACGCGTCATGCGCAATCATCGCCGCGCGGCCTGGAGCCACAAGGACGGCTACGAGAGACTGTCGGTCAAGCCGGTGCCGCTCGATGCCGAGAACTGTCCGGACGGCAAGCTGGTCGCCGCGGCGCGCACGGCCTGGGACCGTGCCGTCGACCTCGGCCAGCGCTTTGGCTATCGCAACGCCCAGACCACGGTGATCGCGCCGACCGGCACGATCGGCTTGGTCATGGATTGCGACACCACCGGCATCGAGCCGGATTTTGCCCTAGTGAAGTTCAAGAAGCTCGCCGGCGGTGGCTACTTCAAGATCATCAACCGCCTGGTGCCGCGAGCCCTGACCACGCTCGGCTACGGTGAGGCCGAGATCGCCGAGATCGAGCGCTATGCCGTCGGGCACGGCACACTCACGGGTGCGCCTGGCATCGGCCATGACGAGCTGCGCGCCAAGGGGTTCACCGATGCGGTCTTGAACAAGCTCGAAAGCACGCTGAAAGCGGCCTTCGACATCAAGTTCGCCTTCAACAAATACACGCTGGGCGAAGACTTCTGCCGCAATGCGCTCGGCTTTTCCGATGCCCAGCTTAGCGACATCAGCTTCGACATGCTGAGCGCGCTGGGCTTTTCGCGCCGTGAGATCGAGCAGGCCAATACCTATTGCTGCGGCACGATGACGATCGAAGGCGCACCGCACCTGAAGCCTGAGCACTACCCGGTGTTCGATTGCGCCAATGCCTGCGGTCGCATCGGCAAGCGCGCTTTGTCGACCTCGAGCCACATCCGCATGATGGCAGCCGCGCAGCCGTTCATCAGCGGCGCGATCTCCAAGACGATCAACATGCCCAATGGCGCGGTCGTCGCCGATTGCCAGGACGCTTATCTGAAGGCGTGGAAGCTGGGCCTGAAGGCGGTGGCGCTCTATCGCGACGGCTCCAAGCTGTCCCAGCCGCTGTCGGCCATGGTTCTCGATGAGGAGGACGACGAGGACGAGGTCACCAGCTCGGCACCGGCGCCGCAGGAGGTCGTGCGCGTCGTCGAGAAGATCGTCGAAAAGGTCGTCTACGCCCATCAGCCGGGCGCGCGCGAGAAGCTGCCCAACCGCCGCAAGGGCTACACGCAAAAGTCCATGGTCGGCGGTCACAAGGTCTATCTGCGCACGGGCGAGTACGAAAACGGCCAGCTCGGCGAGATCTTCATCGACATGCACAAGGAAGGTGCCGCCTTCCGCTCGTTGATGAACAGCTTCGCCATCGCGATCTCGATCGGCCTGCAATACGGCGTGCCGCTCGAGGAATATGTCGAGGCGTTCGCCTACACCCGCTTCGAGCCGAGCGGCCCGGTGTCCGGCAACGACACCATCAAGATGGCGACCTCGGTGCTCGACTACATCTTCCGCGAGCTGGCGATCAGCTATCTCGGCCGCAACGACCTCGCCCATGTCGATCCGAGCGAGTTGCGCCACGACAGCATCGGCAAGGGCTCGCGCGAAGGTGCCGGTTTGGAACAGGTCGCCTCCGCAGGGTTCTTGCGCGGCAATTTCCGCATTCTCGCCGGTGGCAATGACAGCAAGGTCGCCGAAGAGGCACGCGCCTATGACGCGACCGGTACGGATGATGGCAAGGGTTCGACCGTCGGCTCGGCCGCGGTGCGTGACCTTGCCGGTGGCGGTAGCAGCGTCAGCGCGCGCGACCGCCAGATCGAAATCGCCAGGCTGCAGGGCTATGAGGGCGATCCATGCTCATCCTGCGGCAACTTCACGCTCGTTCGCAACGGCACGTGTCTCAAGTGCGACACCTGCGGCAGCACCACAGGCTGCTCATGAGCGGGAGAACGGCCACGAGTTAAGTCAAATAACCACGCGACATGGCAGCCGCCTGAACCCCCAACCCAACGCGGCGGCAACCTTGTCCCTCCTCCTCCACGAGATGAGACCTTCCAGCCCGGCGCCCCCACGCCGGGCTTTTGTTTTGCCGCCTGCCGGGCCTGCCTCAGGCCGGTGCTGGTACCGGCGTGTGGCGGACTTCGCGCAAGAGCAGGCTGGCGAGCAGGGCCAGGGTGCTGGCGATGACGAAGGTCAGGAAGGCAAAGCTGAACGCATCGGCATCATAGATGCGGGCGCCGTTCAGCGCGTCGCCCGCCCAGCGGATATCGAGCATGCGCCCAACCACGGTCTGCGCCACGGCGCCGATGCCGAGCACCGAGGTGTTGAGCACGCCGGCGACCGTGCCGGCATTGCTGCCGCCATGACGATCGCGGCCGTGGGCGAAGGTGACGATCATGGCGCCGCCGGCGATGCCCATGGTGATGCACAAAGCGGCCACACCGATCAGCGGCAGGTTGTGCGCATACAGCAGGATGATGCAGCAAATCAGCTGCAGCGCCGCACCGGCCCGTTGCGGCGGCGTGCGGGCGCCGATGCGATCCGACAGCCAGCCCATGAACGGGCCGGAAATGCCCCAGGCGACCAGCATGAGCGAGGTGATGCCGCCGGCCCCGGCGCGGGACAGGTCATGCACCTGCACCAGATACGGCACGCCCCAAAGCCCGGCGAATGTCAGCGTCGGTGCCGCGATCATGCCGTTGTAGACGAGCATCAGCCAGACCTGCCGATCGGCCAGGATGGTGCCGACACCGTCCGCCAGGCTGCCCTTAGCATGGACCGGCGCCGGCTGGTCGGCCGGGCGATTGCGTATGAGAAGGGCGACCAGAACGGCGATCACCAGGCCGGCGACGGCGGTGATCAGCATAGTCTGGCGCCAGCCGGCGGTCTCCACGAGCAACGCCAGCGGTGCCTGTCCGAGGATCGCACCGGCAAGCCCGGCCGTCAGGGTCAGACCGGCGACCAGGCCGTAGCGTCGCGGCGGAAACCAGGCGCTGGCCAGGGTCAGGCAGCCGATATAGCCGAACGCGACGCCGAAACCGATGCACGCGCGTGCGGCCAGCGCCATGGCCACGCTGTCGGCGATGGCGAACAGGCCGGCACCGATCGCCGCCAGGGTGCAGGCGCAGGCAATCATCATGCGCGGGCCGAAGCGATCGAGCATGACCCCGCCCGGGATCTGCACCGAGGCATACGCGTAGAAATAGGCAGCCGAGAGCGTGCCGAGCATGGCGCCGCCGACGGCCAGATCACGCATCAACTCGTCGACCATGACGCTCGGCGCCACGCGCAACAGAAATCCGTAGGCGTAGAAACACGCGGCCAGCGCCCAGATCAGCCAACCGCGGGTGGTCGCTTGTTCAGGCGCCATGGCCAGCCTCCCGCATTTGGCAAGGTCGCCTAGCAGGAAACGCCGGTCAGGGCGAGTGCCCGGCCGGTCATAGGGCCGATGCGGGAATGGTGTGGCTGACTGGGCGCGTTAGCGCGATACGGCCGGCTGGGCGCGTTCATGCGCGCTGCGGTGCACCGAGCCGCCGGTCGCCGCCGGGCTCTTGGCCTGCGCCTCGGCCTGAACGGGTGCATGGTCCTTGCCGGCACGCCGAACATCGAGGACGACGGCGACGACCAGTAGAACCAACGCCGACGCCAAGGCAGCATAGGTGGCGTAGACCAGCAACATATCCAGCAGTGGAAAATCCATTGAAATTACCTCGCCCTTAACGCGATCATCGGGCCTTGATCATCCAAATACTTGGGACGGTACGAAGCTAGCCGGCACTTGGCAATTGTGCTGTGCAAAAACGCACACCGCAGTGAGGTTTGTTCGCTCCGGACGTGGTGACCGGGCCACTCACTCGCGCCGAAGGATCTTGTCGACCAGGACATCCGCCCAGTAACTCGAACGAAACCTCCGGCGCAGTTTCGAGCGATCATACACATTCGCCACCCAGTCGGTGAAGCTGAGCGCGTGCTTGCGCGCATACACGAGATAGTCATCGAAGAACTTGTCGAGAATGCCCGTGCGGCCCTGGCGGATATGGCCATAGCGCAACGACAGTTGCGCGCGGGCCTCATCGATCGGCACGCCCTCGGCCAGATGGATGTACAACACACTCATCAGCCCGGCACGATCGGCGCCGGACTTGCAGTGCATGAGCAGAGGCTTTTCGGACGCCTCGAAAATCGCTTTGGCCTGCGGTATCCAGGCCTTGTCGGGCGCATCGCGTGAGGTGACGGTGAAGTCGATCAGCTTGATGCCGTGACGCGCGCAGGCGGCCTTTTCCAGCCAGTACTCGCCGGCTGTCCGCCGGCCACGCAGATTGATGATTGTCTTGAACCCCCGCCTGGCCAGCCTGGCGATGTCGCGCGGGTTGGGCTGGGCGGAGCGGAAGACACCGGGTGCGATCTCGTGCTCGTTCATGTAGACGAGCCGGAACATGCCATGGTCGACGAAGATCAGGTCGAGCCAGGCGACAAAGGTCCGCCAACGCCGCTTTGCACCGGGCGGCAAATCGGTAAAATCCTGCACGAGCGCTTCCGCTGCGGTGGGTCCGGCTGGGTCTATGTCCCAAAAGCCGGTGACCAGGCAAGCGCAACGGCATGGCAGGCATAACCCGGCATGGCTCAAGCCCGGTTTGCCGTCGACCGCACTCTTCGCGTACATAAACTAGGCTAGAACTTTTCCAGGGGTGACGCAGCGCGTCGCCGACGTTGCCATTCATGCGAACACCGACCGATCTGCCCTCACCCGCCGCGCCCACGCGGACACCGCCTTTCGTCGAATACCGGCCGACCGCGGCCCCCAATCCGGTGCTGCTGCTCTGCGATCATGCCGACAAGCGCCTGCCGCCAGACTATGGCACGCTTGGCTTGGCCGCACATCAGCTTGAGCTGCACATCGCTTATGACCCGGGCGCGGCGGCGCTGACCCGGAGGCTGGCCGAACTCCTGCGCGCACCCGCGCTGTTCTGCCACGCCTCGCGCCTGTTCATCGACGTCAATCGCGACCCGCGCTCGCACGCGGCCATACTGGCGAGCAGCGACGGCATTCAGGTGCCGGGAAATCGCAAGATCAGCCAGGAGGAGCGCCGCTACCGGGTCAAGACCGCCTGGAAGCCCTATCACCGCGCCATCGCCCGGCATATCGCCACGTGCAAGCAAGCCGGCATCGCGCCGGCGATCATCAGCCTGCACACCTTCACCGCGGTCATGAACGGCCACCAGCGTCCATGGCACGCCGGCGTGCTCTGGGATCGCGACGGCCGGCTCGCCCTGCCCGTGCTCGAAGCGCTGCAGCGCGAACAGGGCCTGTGCGTCGGCGACAACCAGCCCTATTCCGGCCGGGACGCCTTCGGCTACACCGTGCCGTTCCACGCCGAGCGGCGTGGCCTGCCGAGCCTCACCTTCGAAATCCGCCAGGATCTGCTGCGCAGCGTGCCAGCGGTCGACGACTGGGCACATCGCCTGTACGTTACCCTGAAGCCGGCTTTGGCACGTCTTGACACGCAATACGAAGCTAGAGGGGCCGGCGTGGCGGCGGAGTGAGCCGGTCATGAGCCAGTTCAGCCTCGGCATCGAAGAAGAGTATCTGCTGGTCGACCCCCAGACCCGCAATCTTGTGGTCTCGCCCGATCCGGCCTTCATGCGCGCCTGTCATGAAGCCATCGGCGAGCATGTCGCCCATGAGCTCTTGCAAGCGCAGGTGGAAATCGGCACACCGCCTTGCGCCGATATCCGCTCGGCGAGGCGCGAGCTGAAACGCCTGCGCGCCGTTGTTGCCCAGGCGGCGCGCGATTACGGCATGTCGATCATTGCCAGCTCGACCCATCCGTTCGCCAAGTGGCGTTCGCTCAAACGCGTCGCCAAGCAGCGCTATGACGAACTCGCGCGCGATCTGTGCATCCTCGCCGACCGGCTGGTGATCTGCGGCATGCATGTCCATGTTGGTATCGATGATCCGGACGAACGCATCGATCTGATGAACCAGGCGAGCTATTTCCTGCCGCATCTGCTTACGCTGTCGACCAGCTCGCCCTTCTGGCAGGGCAATGACACCGGCCTCAAGGCCTACCGCCCGACCATCTTCCGTGATCTGCCACGCAGCGGCCTGCCGGAAATGCTGGAAAACGACCGTCAGTGGCAGGATCTGCTGGCGACCCTGGACGAGACCGGCCTGTGTCACGACGGCTCGAAGATCTGGTGGGACCTGCGGCCCTCCGTGCGTTTCCCGACGTTGGAAATGCGCGTGTGCGATATCTGCACGCGGCTGGAAGACGCCCTCGCCGTCACCGCCCTGTTCCAATCCCTGATCGCCACGCTGCACCGCTTGCGCACCAACAACCAGTCCTGGCGCCGCTATCGCCAGCTTTTGATCGAAGAGAACAAATGGCGCGCCCAGCGCTACGGCGTCAGCGGCTCGC
This sequence comes from Geminicoccaceae bacterium, assembly GCA_050331015.1. Lineage (GTDB taxonomy): Bacteria > Pseudomonadota > Alphaproteobacteria > Geminicoccales > Geminicoccaceae > JBHJHH01. Next base: position 2,106 of record JBHJHH010000137.1, on the reverse strand, counting down.
TGGCCGATTTCGGCTGCCGTCGCCTCAAGCCGTTTGCCGACCTGATTGATGAGTTGATCGAGATCGTCGGCGATGAAGCCGAGCGCCTCGGCTGTCTGACCGAGGTCAAGCACACGCGCCAGATCGCCGCCGACGGCACCTCGGCTGACCACCAGCTCAGCGTGTACAATCACGCGATCGATGCGGGGGCGAGCGAAGAGGAGGCCCTGATTGCCGTCGTCGACTGGCTGATTGCCGCCACCCACGAAGGGCTCGGCATCGAGCCGCGCATCGGTGCGCACTTGGCCAACGGCGCCGATCGGCCCACATCCAAGAGCAACACGCCCGACGACGGGGCGACCACCACGATGCACGGAGCGTATGACCATGAACGAACCAGCGACCACCCCTAGCGATCGCATCGATCAACAGACGCAGCTCGAGCTGGAGGCGGCCGCGTTCCGCACTTTGGTCGCCCATCTGCGCGCACGCAGCGATGTGCAGAACATCGACCTCATGAACCTAGCCGGCTTTTGCCGCAACTGCCTGTCGAAATGGTACCGTGCGGCGGCCGAAGAGCGGGGCATCGAGCTGTCGTATGATGACGCCCGCGAGATCATCTACGGCATGCCCTATGCGACCTGGAAGGCCCGCTATCAGACCGAGGCGACCGCCGAACAGCAGGCCGCATTCGCCGAAAGCCATCAGCACTAGGGCTGAGTTCCACTCCATGCGCGTGTCGGGCGCCCCGGCGCGCGTTTACTGGCCGAAAACGCGATACCTGCCGCGTGCTGCACTTTGTGCGTGCAGCAATACGCATTTGGCGTGTTTTGCGGCGCACAAGCGCAATGTGTGCGCAAACAAATCCACAAACCAGGCGGCCTTATCCCCAACGCTCACCTCGGCTTATCCCCAAAGCTGTGCATAACCCGTCGCTTGAGCGCAGCTTGAGCGCCGATCAGCCGGTTGACGACGCCAGTTATCCCCAAAGCGCCCACACCCTGTGCGCCCTCAAAGGCCGTGGCGCTGCAACAGGCCGTCGACAAAGGCCGGCACCAGCTCGCTGGCGAGCCCATGGCGACGCTCGGCAAAGGCGGTGTGGACGTTGGACGGCTCGAGATTGATCTCGAGCGTATGCGCCAGTCCCATGGCGCGCACCTCGGCGACGAAGCCGGCCGCCGGGTAAACATTGCCGCTGGTGCCGATCGACACGAACAGGCTGCAGTCCTGCAGCGCGCGGAAAATGCGCTCCATCTCCAGCGGCATCTCGCCAAACCAGACGACATGGGGCCGCAGCGTGCCAACGCCGGCACAGCCTGAACAGCGCGTGTCCAGACCCACGTCCTCCCGCCGTTCGTAGCTGCCTTCGCAGATCGTGCAGCGCACTTTCAAGAGCTCGCCGTGCATGTGGATGAGATGGGTCGAGCCGGCGCGCTCGTGCAGGTCATCGATATTCTGGGTGACGATCAAAACCTCACCGGGCCAGCGCCGTTCGAGCTCGGCCAGCGCCAGATGCGCGGCATTCGGCATGATGCCCGGCGCCAGCAGGGCGTTGCGCCGCTCATTATAGAAGCGCTGCACCAGCGCCGGGTCGCGCATGAACGCGCCCGGCGTGGCGACATCCTCCAGGCGATGCCCTTCCCACAAGCCCTCGGCGCCACGGTAGGTCGGCAGGCCGGATTCCACCGAAATGCCGGCGCCGGTGAGCACAACGATGTTTTCCCCAGGCCCTGGCCACTTATCCACACGCGTCATCCCGTTTTGCGCACACGTTATCCCCAAACCTATCAGCTCGCGCCAGGGCTCGCAGCCGTTTGCATTGCAGCATGGTCGTTGAGCGCACGTGATCCGGGTCAAGCGCGCTCCACCTGGGCGTTTGTCAAGCGCATGGAGCGACATCAGCATGGAACGTTAAGCGAACGTGAGACGAACACCGCGCGCGATGCCGAGATCAATCGCCTCAAAGGTTATGGAGCTGATCTGGCTGGAGTGCCCGCGGCGGCGCGGGGCCACGGTGGCCGGGCGGGCGGTGGGGCACAAAAAAATGCGGGCGGGGCCGCCGGTGGGTGGGTTGGGGGGGGGGGGGACTTGGGGGATTAGGGAGCGCTCAGAGCGCGCTCGCACGCC
>JBHJHH010000136.1:0-36223 GCA_050331015.1 Geminicoccaceae bacterium | reverse complement strand
GCGGTGGCGACATTGCGCAGCAGCTCGAGCCTGAGCGGCGTCAGGTCGTAGCGCAGGCCGAGCTCGCTGGTCAGATCGATGGCCTGATACATGGCACCGGCGCGCAGCTGATGGCCGGCACGCAACTCCAATGTCCGCAAGGCGCTGGGTGAGCCCTTGAGATCCAAGCGGTGCACGCCGCCGCTCGACGAAGCCGCGTTGGCGGCCTGTGCGGCGCAGGCTTCGATGCGCAAGCCGCTGCGTTCGGCAAGGGGCGAACAGGCCGAGAGCGAGGGCAGGCGGCCGTGCGCTGCGCCAGGCGTCGATTGGGCGACAGGATTGAAGGTGGTTTCGCCGATGGCGGCAGCGCTCGGCTGGGCATGGCTCGCCTGGCTGGCAAAAACCATCAACAGACAAAGCAACAGGCTTGGGCCCGCCCAGAACTGCAAACACCAATCAACCCGCGGCACCGGTTCACTGCCTCGTGTGGTCATCACGTGGCGTGAAGTGTCGCGCACAAATCTTAAGATTTTACCAAAGTCGGCCGACTCGACTTCAGGAATCCCGCTCTATTTCGAGTGCTAACGAATTGCACAGGAGCTGTTGGATGTTTGCACGTCGCTGTCTGCTGATGAGCGCGCTCGGGCTGAGTTTCGGTGTGCCAGTTTCGCGTCATGCGCTGGCTGTCGCCAGTGCCCATGACATCACCTTCACCTCGATCGACGGTGCCGCAATGCCGCTCAGCGCTTTCGCCGGACAGGTCGTGCTGGTGGTCAACACCGCATCACGCTGCGGCTTTACCTACCAGTACGACAATCTTCAGGCGCTTTGGGCTGAGTATCAAGATAGCGGTTTTACCGTGATCGGCGTTCCGACCAATGATTTCGGCAATCAGGAGCCGGGCACTGAAGCCGAAATCAAAGAGTTCTGCGAAGTCAACTTTTCAGTCACCTTCCCGATGGCCGAAAAGGTTACGACGCGCGGTCCGTACGCGCATCCGTTCTTCGGCTTTGTTGCCGATAATCTGGGCGACCAGGCCCTGCCGCGCTGGAACTTTCACAAGTATCTGATCGATCCGGATGGGCGTCTGGTGGCCAGCTGGGGCTCGACCACAGAGCCGACCTCGAGCGCAATCCGTACTGAGATCGACCGGCTCTTGATCAGTTAGCGGGCCGCACCTCCAAGCGCCTCGAACTGGCTGAAATCGAGCGAGCCTTCACGATCGAAGCCGAGGCTGCCGAACGGCGCTTCCTTGACCTTCATCGAGCCGCGCAGGCGAAAATCGAGCTGTGGCCGCTCGGCCATGTTAACCAGCGCGCCAATCATCGCATCAGTGCCGAGTTTGAGCCGGCCACCGGCTTCGGCGCGGCCGTAGGCGTCGACGACAAAGCTTTCGGTGGTGTAACCGCGCCCGATGGTGCGGCCGTTGAGATCCATCGTGTAGCGCAGGGACGAGACGCTGAGTTGCCGATCGTTCGGGTTGTCGACCGCGATGCGGACATCGACGTCCTGCTCGAAAAGGCCCGGGCGCGCCTCGCCGGTCATGCCGACGATGGTGACGTCCGGCGGCTCGAGCCCGCCTGGCAGGCCGGCGCAAGCGGCGAGCAGCACGAGCGCGAGGCAGCTGAGCCATGTCCGGGCGATGGGCCAGAGCTTGGGCTGGCGCATCAGGGCTGGCCGTTTCGCCAGAGGTCACGGCCCTGGCTGGGTGATGCCACCGAAGGGCAGGTGTAACCCGGACCGTTGGCAACCGTGCCGTCCGGACAGACATTGTCACACGAACGGCCGGCTTCGCAGGCAGCCCGCAAGGTATTGGCAGCCGTATTGACGGCGATTTCACCGGGATCGACCCCGGCGCAACCGAACAGGGCCAAACTCATGCTCATCATCGCTACCCGCGGTATCGGCATTGCCTGCGCCCCGATCTTTGCCTACAGCCAGCGGCCTAGCGTCAGTGGCCTTGTCTGGCGATTGCTTTTTGCCTGAGTGCCACAAGAATGTCGCCATAGTTTGTCAACGCCAAGAGTGACAAGAACCGTTTGGGAGAAGGAAGATGGCCACCCCGCTTTGGCAGCCCACGGCTGAGCAGATCGACAACGCCCAGATGACGGCGTTTGCCAAAGCCATGGGGGACAAATACGGCGCCGACCTGGCCGGTTATGATGCGTTGCATGCCTGGTCGATCGAAGATCCCGCGCGGTTCTGGTCCGAGTGGTGGGACTATGCCGGCGTCGTTTCGAGCCATCGCTGGCAGCGGGTGCTCGACCATCCGACCGCCATGCCGGGCGCCGCCTGGTTTCCTGGCGCCAGGCTGAATTTCGCGGAAAACCTGTTGAAATACCGTGACGATCAGCCGGCGATCATCGCCTGGGCCGAAGGCATCGAGCGGCGCGAACTGAGCTACGCCCAGCTTTACAAGAAGGTCGCCGAGGTCGCCGCGGCCCTGCGTGCGCATGGCATCGAGCCGGGTGATCGCATCGCCAATTTCACCGCCAACACGCCCGAAGCGATCATCATCATGCTGGCCGCCTCGGCCGTCGGCGCCACCTACAGCTCGTGTTCGCCGGATTTCGGCGTGCGCGGTGTGCTCGACCGCTTCGGCCAGATTGAGCCGCGCATCCTCTTTGCCATCGACGGTTACCGTTACAACGGCAAGCCGCAGGACTGCCGGGCCAAGATTGCCGAGATCGCAAGCCAGATCGCGTCGCTTGAGAAAGTCGTCATCGTGCCGTTCCTCGAGAACGCGCCGGATATCGCTGCGATCCCGCAAGGCCAGCTCCTGGGCGACTTCATCGAGCCGGACGTCATCGACGTTGCCTTCGAACAACTGCCGTTCGATCATCCGCTCTACGTGCTGTATTCCTCCGGCACGACCGGCGTACCTAAGGCGATCGTGCATGGTCAGGGCGGCACGCTGTTGCAGCATCTGAAAGAGCACATCCTGCACGGTGATCTGCGGCGTGAGGATCGCCTGTACTTCTTCACGACCTGCGGCTGGATGATGTGGAACTGGCTGGTCAGCGCCCTGGCCGTCGGTGCCACCGTTCTGCTCTACGAGGGCTCGCCGTTTTATCCGGACGGCAACGTACAGTTCGACATGGCCGAGCGCGAAGGCATGACCCTGTTCGGCACCGGCGCCAAATTCATCGACGCCATCCGCAAGGCCGAGCTCAAGCCGGCCCAGAGCCACGATCTGTCCAAGCTGCGCGGCATGTTCTCGACCGGCTCGCCGCTAGTCGATGAGGGCTTCGATTACGTTTATCGTGACATCAAGAGCGATCTGCAGCTCGCCTCGATTTCGGGCGGCACCGACATCGTGTCATGCTTCGTGCTCGGCTGCCCGATCCTGCCGGTCTATCGCGGCGAGATCCAGTGCCGTGGTCTCGGTCTGGCGGTCGAGGTCTGGAACGATTCCGGTCAGCCGGTCATCGGCGAGAAGGGCGAGCTGGTCTGCACCAAGCCGTTCGTCGCCATGCCGGTCAGTTTTTGGAACGATGCGGACGGCACACGCTACCGTAACGCCTATTTCTCGCGCTTCGACAACATCTGGACGCACGGTGATTATGCCGAGCTCACCGAGCGCGGCGGCATGATCATCTATGGTCGCTCCGATGCGGTGCTTAATCCGGGCGGCGTGCGCATCGGCACGGCCGAGATCTACCGCCAGGTCGAGCAGATCGACGAGGTCGTCGAAGCGATCTGCGTCGGTCAGGACTGGGACGATGACGTTCGCGTCGTATTGTTCGTCCGTCTGCGCCCCGACGTCGAGCTGGACGAGGCGCTGATCAAGCGCATCAAGACGCAGATCCGGGATAACTGCACACCACGCCATGTGCCGGCGAAGATCGTGCAGATCGACGACATTCCGCGTACCATGTCCGGCAAGATCGCCGAGATCGCCGTGCGTGACATCATCCATGGGCGTGAGGTCAAGAACACCGAGGCGCTGGCCAATCCCCAGTCGCTCGACATGTATCGCGATCTCGACGAACTGTTGAGCTGAGGCCCGTGGCCCTTGCCCGAAGCGAGCTGAGCGAACAGCCGACGGGCGACAACCGTCGCTCGCTGCGCCGACGTCGGACGGCCCAGGTGATCGGCCCGACCGTGCGCGCGGCGACGCCGGCGATCGTTGCGCTGTTCGCGCTGCTGGTGGCCGGGCAGGTCAGTTTTGTCGCCGCCGTGATCGGCGTCGCGGCCGCGATCGCGCTGAGCGCCCTTCTGGCCTATGCCCGTCAAAGCCAGCTCAGCCGAATCGCTGCCTATCTCAACGCGCTGATTGAGGGCCGTGATCCGGGCGCGCCGCCGGATACCGGCTTTCTCGACGATGGCGGTCTGGGCGTCGCACTGCCGAGGCTCAAGCGCTGGCTGGCCGAGCGGCGCCAGGCCGATCGTGCCGCCGGCCATCTGCCGCAGCCGGTGGTCGATGCACTGCCCGATCCGCTGCTCGTGGTCGATCAGGATCGCACCATCCGCCGCGCCAACCGGGCCGCGCGTGATCTGTTCGCCCGGCCGCTGGTCGACCGTGCGCTCGAAGCGGTCCTGCGCGATCCCGACGCGCTGTCAGCCATCGATACTGCGCTGTTCGAGGGGCGCAGCCCGGAGGTGACGCTCGATGTCGGCGGCGCCAACCCGCGCGCCTTCGCCGTCAAGATCGTGCCGCTGGTCGGGCCCGACGGCCAGACCTACGCCATGCTGGCCCTGAGCGAAGTCACCAAGGCGCTGGCCATCGAGCGCATGCGTTCGGACTTTGTCGCCAATGTCAGCCATGAGCTGCGCACGCCGCTGGCGACGATCCGCGGCTTCATTGAGACCCTGGGTGGCGCGGCGCGCGATGATCCGGAAGCGCGCGAACGCTTCCTGGCGACCATGGCGAACGAGGCCGATCGCATGCGCCGCCTGATCGATGATCTGCTGTCGCTGTCGCGCATCGAGCTGGAGGCGCACCGGCCACCGTCGGATCGCCTGGTGATCGGCGCGATCGCGCGGAAGGTCATCGATGCCCTCGAGGGGGCGGCGAAGGACCAGGGCACCTACATCGCCGTCAGCATCGAGCGGGAGATCCCGCCGATTGCCGGTGACGCCGACCAGATCACGCAGCTTTTGACCAACCTCCTCGACAACGCCATCAAGTATGGCGGCGAGTTCGGCGAGATTTCTCTCGATGTCGGCTTTGACGAGAAGGCGCCGCCGGGGGCGGGCCCCTTGACCGGTCAACCTGTGGTCAGCGTGGCCGTGCGCGACTCCGGGCCCGGCATTCCGGCCGAAGAACTGCCGCGCATCACCGAGCGCTTTTATCGGATCGATACGGCTAGATCGCGCCGCCTGGGCGGAACCGGCCTGGGTCTCGCCATTGTGAAGCACATTTTGCGCCGTCATCAGGGCCATCTGGCGATCCGCAGCCAGCTCGGCCAGGGCAGCACGTTCACGGCCTATCTGCCGGTGCGCCAGATCCATGCCGATGTCGCCGAAAGCGGAACCGACTGGCGCTGACGTCGTCGCGCGAGGCTTCGAGGATCGCTTTTGAGTTGAACGCGTGCGGCGATAGCATGCGATTAACACTTTAATTTGAAGGCGCAAAATCGCCGATCACGCGAACTGGGCCGGCGTGCTCTTTGACGAATGAGCCCCCATGCGTCACATCGCTGTCACAATGACGCCATAAAAGGCGCACGCTCATGGTCGACAAACGACCACGTCCAAGAGGCTTACCATCACAAAGGACGCCTAACATGACCCGTCTTCTTCTTGCCACCGGCGTGGCCGCCGTTGCCCTTGCCGGCACGGCCGAGGCCCGCGACCAGATCCGCATCGTCGGCTCGTCCACCGTTTTCCCGTTCTCGACCGCCGTTGCCGAGCAGTTCGGTCAGAAGACCGACTTCCCGACCCCGGTCGTTGAGAGCACCGGCTCGGGCGGCGGCCTGCAACTGTTCTGCGCCGGCGCCGGCACCGAGCATCCGGATTTCACCAACGCTTCGCGTCGCATCAAGGCGAGCGAGGTCGAGCTGTGCGCCGAGAACGGCATCAGCGAGGTCACCGAGGTGAAGGTTGGCTATGACGGTATCGTTCTGGCCAACGACAAGAGCGCCCCGCAGGTTGAGCTGACCCGCGAGCAGGTCTTCCAGGCCCTGGCCGCGCAGGTCGAGGTCGACGGTGAGGTTGTCGCCAACCCGTACAACAACTGGTCCGAGATCGACTCGAGCCTGCCGGATGCCGCCATCGAGGTGCTCGGCCCGCCGCCGACCTCGGGCACCCGTGACGCCTTCGTCGAGCTGGTCATGGAAGAGGCTTGCGAGAGCTTCCCGGCCATTGCCGCCCTTGAGGGTGATGCCAAGGACGTTGCCTGCACCGCCATGCGTGAAGACGGTGCCTTCGTCGAGGCCGGTGAGAACGATAACCTGATCGTGCAGAAGCTGCAGGCCAACCCGGCCGCGCTCGGCATCTTCGGTTTCTCGTTCCTCGACCAGAACGCCGACGTCATCCAGGGCTCGTCGATCGACGGCGTCGCCCCGACCTTCGAGGCGATTGCTTCGGGTGACTATCCGGTGTCGCGCTCGCTGTTCTTCTACGTCAAGAACGCGCACATGGGCGTCATCCCGGGCATGGAAGAGTATGTCGCCGAGTTCCTCAGCGACGCTGCCATGGGTGACGGCGGTTACCTGATCGACCGTGGCCTGATCCCGCTCGACGACGCCGAGCTGGAGAAGGTTCGCACCGCGGTCGCCAACAAGACCCCGCTGGACGCTTCTGAGCTCTAAGCTCAAGCGCTGGCGCCGATGCGTGGGAAGGGGGCTTACGCCTCCTTCCCGTTTCTCTTTGAAGGTACTGGTATCGTTAAAAGATGACCGCCTTTTCGCTGATTCTTCTGGTTGCCGCGGCCGCCTATCTGTGGGGCTGGCGGCGGGCTGGGCAACTGTCGGGCGGTCACTATCAGACCTGGCACTCGCTGGCGGGCTACCATGCCTGGTGGCTGGTCCTGGTTTGTGCCATGCCGGCGCTGATCATCTGGCTGGTGTTTGCCGCCGGTGGCAACGCGCTGATCAAGTCCATGGTGATTTCCGGCCTGCCCCAGGAAATCCAGGAGCGCCCGCGCGCGTTCGTCAATTTCTTCATGACCGATGTCGCGCGCGTCGCCGGTGGTGGCCAGGCGCTGACATCCAGTGAGGATCCCGGCTTTTCGGCCGCCGTCGACCACTATCAGCGGCTGATGAGCTACAAGGCGTTCTTGCAATACGCGCTCATGGGCGTAGCCATCGTCGCCGGCTTCGCCTTTGGCATCAAACAGATCGGGCCAAGATTTCGCGCGCGCAACAATGTCGAGCGCGCCGTCAGCACGCTCTTGCTGCTCGCCGCCGGCGTGTCGATCCTGACCACGGCCGGCATCGTCTTCTCCGTGCTGTTCGAGAGTTTGCGCTTTTTCGCCCGCGTGCCACCGCAGGACTTCCTGCTCGGCCTGCACTGGAGCCCGCAAGCCGCGATCCGCGCCGATCAGGTCGGTGCCGGCGAAGGCGCCTTCGGCGCTGTGCCGTTGTTCGCCGGCACGTTGCTGATCACGCTGATCGCCATGTGTGTGGCCATTCCGATCGGCCTGCTGTCGGCGATCTATCTGTCCGAATACGCCACGCCGCGCGTGCGCTCGATCGCCAAGCCGCTCATGGAAATCCTCGCCGGCATTCCGACCGTGGTGTACGGCTTCTTCGCCGCGCTGACCGTGGCACCGTTTTTCCGCAATCTCGGCGACGCCATCGGCCTGGATATCTCGTCGGAAAGCGCGCTCGCGGCCGGCATGGTCATGGGCATCATGATCATTCCGTTCGTCAGTTCCTTGTCCGACGACGCGATCAACGCCGTACCGCGAGCGTTGCGCGATGCGTCGCTGGGGCTGGGCGCGACACGCTCGGAAACCATGCGCCAGGTGCTGTTGCCGGCCGCCCTGCCGGGCATCATCGCGGGCTTCCTGCTGGCGATTTCGCGCGCCATCGGTGAAACCATGATCGTGGTCATGGCCGCCGGTCTCGCCGCCAATCTCACGGCCAACCCGTTCGAAGCGGTGACCACGGTGACCGTGCAGATCGTCACGCTGCTCACCGGTGACCAGGAATTCGACAGCGCCAAGACCCTGTCGGCCTTCGCCCTCGGCCTGACGCTGTTCGTGGCGACCCTGCTGTTGAACGTCTTTGCCTTGTACATCCTCAATAAGTATCGCGAAAAATATGACTGATCGCGCCGACGCCCAAGTCGCCGAGTCGACGGTCAAAGTCGTTCGGCTGAGTGCCGAAGCTTCGGCCGCGCGCACCAAGCAGCGCTATGCCGCCGAAGCGCGGTTCAAGATGATCGGCCTGATCGCTGTGTGCATCGCCGTCGGCATGCTGGTGATCCTGCTCGGCAGTATTGTCACCAAGGGCATGAGCGCATTTACGCAAACGCACATCGCGCTCGACGTCTATTTCGACCCGGAAGAACTCGCACCCGAGGGCGAGGCCACGCCGCAGTCGTTGCGCAATGCCAACTACGCCAGCCTGGTCAATGACGCGCTGTATGCCCTGTTCCCGGAAGTCGAGGGACGTACCGACCAGCGGGCGCTGCGCAACCTGATGAGTTCGGGCGCGGCGCTGCAGTTGCGCGACATGGTGCGCGACGATCCGAGCCTGGTCGGCACGACGCAGACCATCGATCTGATCGCTTCTGATGACATCGATCAGGTGGTGAAGGGCGTCATCGATACCACGGTCGATGAGTCCAATCGGCGCGTGAAGGACCGCGATCTGGCCTGGCTGGACACCTTGCGCGAGCAGGACCGCGTGTCCCGGCCGTTCAACACCGGGCTATTGTTCAAGGGCGATTCGCGCGAGCCGGAAATGGCCGGCATCTGGGGCGCGGTCATGGGCTCGTTCTACATGATGCTCATCGTCCTCTGCCTGGCGGTGCCGATCGGTGTCGCCTCGGCGGTCTATCTGGAAGAGTTCGCGCCGAAGAACCGCCTGACGGATTTCATCGAGGTCAACATCAACAATCTCGCCGCGGTGCCCTCGATCGTGTTCGGCCTGCTCGGCCTCGCGGTGTTCATCCAGGTGTTCGGCGTGCCGCGCTCGGCACCGTTGGCCGGCGGCCTCACCCTGACCCTGATGACCTTGCCGACCATCGTCGTGGCCACGCGTGCCGCCCTGCGCGGCGTGCCGCCGTCGATCCGCCAGGGCGCGCTCGGTGTCGGCGCGTCGAAGATCCAGGTGGTCGGCCACCATGTCCTGCCCCTGGCACTGCCGGGCATTTTGACCGGGACGATCATCGGTCTGGCCCAGGCCCTGGGCGAGACCGCGCCGCTGCTCATGATCGGCATGATCGCGTTCATCGCCGATATTCCGGGCGGCATTCTCGATCCGGCCACGGCGTTACCGGTGCAGGTCTATTTGTGGGCGGAAAGCGCCGAGCGCGCCTTTGTCGAGCGGACATCGGCGGCGATCATGGTGCTTCTCGCGTTCTTGTTGGTGATGAATGCGCTGGCCGTCTATATGCGCCGGCGCTTTGAGCGGAAGTGGTAGACATGATGAGCGGAGCAGCCGTCGAAACCGGCCGTGATGACGGCCAGCGCGACCTGCCGACGACCAGCGTCGATCCGGGCCATCCGATCGAGGGGGTCGAGTACCGCATGACCACGGACAAGGTCAATCTGTGGTACGGCGACAAGCAAGCGCTGTTCGACGTCGGCCTGGATATCGCCGAACACAAGGTGACCGCCTTGATCGGGCCGTCCGGTTGCGGCAAGTCCACCTTCCTGCGCTGCCTCAATCGCATGAACGACACGATCGAGGGCTGCCGGGTCGAAGGTGACATCCGTATCGACGGCGTCGACGTCTACGATCCGAGCATCGATGTCGTGCAGCTACGCCAGCGCGTCGGCATGGTGTTCCAAAAGCCCAACCCGTTTCCGAAATCGATTTACGACAATGTCGCCTACGGCCCGCGCATTCACGGCCTGGCCACCGGCAAGGCCGAGATGGACGATATCGTCGAGAGTGCCCTGCGCGGTGCCGGCTTGTGGGACGAGGCCAAGGATCGCCTCGACGCACCGGGCAATGATCTCTCCGGCGGTCAGCAGCAGCGCCTGTGCATTGCGCGCGCCATCGCGGTCAGCCCGGAAGTGCTGCTCATGGACGAGCCTTGCTCGGCGCTCGATCCGATCGCGACCGCCCATGTCGAGGAGCTGATCGACGAGCTCAAGCAGAACTTCACCATCGCGATCGTGACGCACAATATGCAGCAGGCCGCGCGCGTGTCCCAGTACACGGGCTTTTTCCACCTGGGCAAGCTGATCGAGTATGGTGAGACGGATCAGATCTTCACCAGCCCGCGGCACGAGATGACTCAGGATTACATCACAGGTCGCTTTGGGTGATGGTTGAGCGGTCGACATGGCGCCGAGCGCGGCAATGATCGGCGACATCTCCAGCCATACCGTCCGAACTTTCGATCAAGAACTCGATCGCCTGACCCGTATGATCGCGCAGATGGGCGGCTTTGCCGAAACCCAAGTGCGTGATGCCGTCGAAGCGCTGATGACGCGCGATGCCTCGGCCGCCGAGATGATCATCGCCCGCGATCGCGAGGTCGATGCCCTGGAAGAGCGCATCGATCAGTTCGCCATCCGCCTGCTCGCCACACGCCAGCCGGTCGCGGTCGATCTGCGCACCATCGCCATGGCCTTGAAGATCACCAATGATCTCGAGCGCATTAGCGATTATGCTGTGAGCATCGCTAAGCGCGTGCGCAAGCTGGCCGATCTGCCGCATATCCGGCCGCTCTACACCGTGCCGCGCATGGGCGAGGTGGCCCATGACATGGTGCGGGACGTGCTGGATGCCTATATCGAGCGCGACTACAACAAGGCGGTTGCCGTATGGCACCGGGATTCCGAAGTCGATGACCTCTATGACGGTATGGTACGCGAGCTGATCACCTACATGCTCGAAGACGTCCGCCATATTGCCGCTTGCATTGAGCTGCAATTCGTCGCCAAGAATATCGAGCGGATAGGAGATCACGCCACGAATATTGCCGAGAAAGTGAAATACATGATCAACGGCGAGGAGATAAATCCGCGTCGTCATCGCCTGGAGTTCTGAACCAAGAAGAGCCCGGTTAGACAATGACACCGCACATTCTCATCGTCGAAGACGAAGAACCGCTGCAGCAGCTCCTCGCCTACAACCTTGAAAAAGCCGGCTATCGCGTCTCGCAGGCCTATGACGGCGATGAGGCGGCACATCTGGCCATCGAGCGCACGCCCGATCTGATCCTCTTGGATTGGATGCTGCCGGCCTTATCCGGCATCGAGCTGTGCCGCCAGTGGCGCCGCCGGCGCGAGACCGCCAACGTGCCGATCATCATGCTGACCGCGCGCGGTGAGGAGCCGGACCGACTGCGCGGCCTCGAGACCGGCGCCGATGACTACATCACCAAGCCGTTTTCCATGGCCGAGCTGATTGCGCGCATTCGCACCGTGCTGCGCCGCGTGCGGCCGGCCTTTGCCTCGGAAGCACTGCAGCATGGCGATCTGCACATGGACCTCTCGGCGCACCGCGTCTCGCGCGGCACACGGGAAGTGCACCTGAGCCCGACCGAGTTCCGCCTGCTGCGCCATTTGATGGAGCATCCGGGGCGCGTGTTTTCCCGCTCGCAGCTGCTCGATGCCGTCTGGGGCCAGGATCAGGACGTCGAGCTGCGCACGGTCGATGCCACCATCCGACGTCTGCGCAAGGCGCTGAACGGCAACGGCGACACCGATCTGCTGCGCACCGTGCGCGCCGAGGGCTACGCCCTCGACCGGCCCTGACCTGAGGTTGCGCGGCCTCAACCGGCGCCTGCCTCATCACTCGGATCGGTACGCGCTAGGGCCCTGCCGCGCGAAGCCCCAGTCGGTCAGCGGTCGTTCAACGCCATAGTGCCGGCACAGGCGCTCAGAGGCCGGCTTCGCTTTCGGCAGGAAGCCGACGACCACGTCGAGGCCGACGGGCGCCGGTTCCAGCAGAAACGGGTAACGGATCGCCAGGTTGGTGATCGACTCGGATGCGGCCAGCTGTTGGGCGAGCGGCACGTTTTCCGGCACGCGGGAGCCTGAAACCAGACCGCCGAGCACCCGCGAATCGGTGTGCGCGATGCGGGCGATGACATCATCCGGCAGGTGCTTCAACAAGACCGCAAGGATTTCCTCGCGCGGCTCGGAGAAGCCTTTGTAGCCATTGGCGATCGATATCAGCTCACTGAACAGCTTGGAAACCGCGACATCGCTCTCGAGCTGCGCCAGTTCGGCGGCCCGCTCTTCGGCCTTGAGCTTCAAACGGTAGGAAAAGAACGCGCCCAAAATGGCCGCTGTGCCGGACAAAAACGCGGCGATGCGGGCGAGCGCTTCGACATCGCTGAGATCCATGGGCTGGCTTTCTTGTTCTTGTGGCTGGCTTATCCCATGCGCCACAAGACGAGGCCTTGTCCAGCGGCCAGCAGCACGCGGGCCGCGGCCGGACGCGCCCGGCCGCGCGCTCGCCGCTAGCGGATCAGGAGTTCCGGTGCGCGGACCGGCTCGGCGTGGATCAAGCGCTCGAGTTCGCTGCGCAAGACGCTCAGCTCGGGCGGCAAGGTGGTTGCCTTGACGCCGAACAGGCTCCAGACGAAGCTGAACGGATCTTCCGTGCGCGGCAGGGTGATCAGCTCGACCTCGTCATCGGGACCCAGGCCCATGGCCTCTTTGGCCGCGTTGTAGGCCTCGTACAAGCCGCCGCTTTGATCGACCAAGCCGAGCTCGAGCGCCTGCGCGCCGGTCCACACCCGGCCGCCGGCGAGGTCGCGCACCTGGGCGACACTGAGATCGCGGCCCTGGGCGACGCCTTCGAGGAAGGCGCTGTAGGTGTGATCGAGGAAATCCTCGACCTTGGCGCGGCCGCGATTGCTGTACGGCTCGGCGATCGACCACATGCTGCCATTGTTGTCGCGGCCGACGACGGTGTGATTGATCTGGTTGTCGGCGAGCAGGCCTTCGATGTTCGGCTTGCCGATGATGACGCCGATCGAGCCGGTGATCGTGGTGGGCTGGGCAACGATCAGCGAGCTGTCCATGGAGATCCAGTAGCCACCGGAAGCGGCGACATCGCCCATCGAGACGATGACCGGCTTGCCTCGCTCGATGGTGCGGCGGATCTGCCTGCCGATGGTTTCCGACGCCACGGCCGAGCCGCCCGGGCTGTCGACGCGGAACAGCACCGCCTGGATTTCATCGCTGTCGATGACCTCCTGGAAGGCGTCGGCTACCGTATCGGCGCCGATCGAGAAACCTTCGCCGAAGCCACCCGGGGTGCTCTCGCCGGCATGGATCGGACCGCTGGCATGAATGAAGGCCAGACCCGGCGCGCCATCCGGTACGTCGAGTGCCGCCAGGCGCGCATTGGCATAGTCGTTCAGGCTGACCCGCTCGGCGCCATTGCCGGCGTCTTCGGCGCTGGCGACGGCCTCATCCCAGTAGGCCAGTCGATCGATCAGACCGAGCTCGAGCGCATCGGCGGCCACATACGGACCGTCGTTGAAGGCGGTTTCCGCGGCCGCGGCACTCAGACCGCGCTGCGCGGTCAGGCCCTGCAGCATCTGCGCTTCCAGGCTGTCCAGCATGCTGCGCAAGGCCTGCTCATTGGGCGCATCGAGCTGGCTCTCGGTCAGCATGTCGAGCGCGCTCTTGTATTCCTCGCGCTTGCCGACCTCCATTTCAACGCCGTAAGCGGCCAGCGTGTCCTTCAAGAAGAACAGCTCCGCGCGCAGGCCGGTCAGGCCGACGGCACCGAGCGGCTGCATGGCGATGTCCTCGAACGCGGTCGCCAGATAGTAGCCGCTCTGACCCGGGCCGAACTCGCCGAAACTGTCGCTCCAGGCGTAAGTGAACTTGCCGGCCTCGCGCAGCGCCAAGATGGCGTCACGGAACTCCTGCACGCGCGACAGACCGCCGCCCTCGCCATCGACCCGGGCGAGCAGGCCGACGACACGCGCATCGTCGACCGCAGCGCGCAGGGCAAAGATCGCCAATGGCACATCGAGGCCGACATTGATGCCGAGCTGGCGAAGCTGGGCCTCCGGCACGCGCTCGTCGATGCCGCCGCGCAGGTCGAGCTCGAGGATGATGCGCTCGGGCATTTCCATGGGCTCGCTGGCGAAACCGCTCTGGAACGACGCCTGCAAGCGATCGGAGACGGTGCGCGTGGCGTACCAGCCGAGCCCGACGAGCACGATGATCGTGAGCAGCGCCAGGGCACCGACGGTGGCCAGGCATCCTACGGCAAAGCGGCGCATGCGCAGTTCCTTCCAAGACAAAACCATCGGGCGGCCGGTGGCTGGCCATCCGGGCGAGACTTTAAGCCGCTTTTGTCACGATTCGCTGACCGCGCTGGCGCTCGCTGGCGGTTTTCAGCTGGCCACAGGCGGCCAGAATGTCGCGGCCGCGCGGCGTGCGCACCGGCGAGGCGTAGCCGGCCTCTTCCAGGATTGCAGCGAACGCCTTGATGCGCGCCCAGCTCGAGCATTCGTACGCCGTGCCGGGCCAGGGATTGAACGGGATCAGGTTGATCTTGGCCGGGATGTCTTGCAGCAGCCGCACCAGCTCGTGCGCCTCGGCATCGCTGTCGTTGACGCCTTTCAGCATGACATACTCGAAGGTGATCAGCTTCGAGCGGATGGGATAGGCACGGCAGGCATCAAGCAGCTCGGCGATCGGCCATTTCTTGTTGAGCGGCACCAGTTCGTTGCGCAGATCATCGCGCACCGCGTGCAGCGAAATCGCCAGCCCGACGCCCAGTTCTTCGCCGACCTGGGCGATGCGCGGCACCACGCCAGACGTCGAGAGCGTGATCTTCTTGCGCGAGAAATTGATGCCGTCGGTGGCCATGGCGATGCGCAGCGCCTTGGCGGTGGCGTCGTAGTTGAACAGCGGCTCGCCCATGCCCATGACGACGATGTTGGACAGCAGCTTGGGGCCGTCGGGCGCCTGCCACTCGCCCAGCGTATCGCGCGCCACCAGGATCTGCTGGACGATCTCGCGCGCGCTCAGATTGCGCACCAGCGGCATCGTACCAGTATGGCAGAACGAGCAGCTCAGCGTGCAGCCGACCTGGGTGGACACGCACAACGCGCCGCGATCGCTCTCGGGGATGAAGACGGTCTCGACTTCCTGGCCGTCATGAAAGCGCAGCAGCCATTTGTGCGTGCCATCGACCGAGGCCTGATGGTCAACGATCGAAGGCCGCGCGATCGTGCAGTGCTCGGCCAGGCGCGCGCGCAGATCGAGCGGCAGATTGGTCATGTCGGCAAAATCGACGGCGCCGCGCTGATACAGCCACTGCCAGATCTGGCTGGCGCGCATGGCGGCACGCTTTTCCGGCTCGCCCAGAGCAACCATCCGCCCGGCAAGCTCGGCCTTGGTCAGGCCGACGAGCGGGAAGGGTTCGCGCGTGCTGGTCTCGGCTGTGCTCAACTGCTGCATTCTTTCAGCATCTGGCCGTAGGCGTTGGTGAAGCCCAGCAGCGAATACGTGTCGGTCGTGTCCGTGCCCCGCGAGGAACGGCCGCGCACGACCAGCTGGGCGCCACGCTTCATGGCGTCGATCAGGCCCTTGTCGTCCTCGTCGGTCTTGGCCCAGGCGTGGCCATCGACGGCAAACAGATTGAACTTGCGGCCGCCGTCGACGGTGACGACGACGTCGCGGGCCTTGTCATAGGTGTACCCGGCCTGCACGCTGACCTCGTCACGCGGGCTGCCGCCGTTCAGACGGGTGACCAGCAGGGCGACATTGCCGCGACGGGTGTAATCGCCTTCCTCTTTTTCCGGGATGCTGGCGATGTAGCAGATCTGCCGTTCGTCCTGGGTGACCGTGTAGACGTTCCAGTCCTGATGACTGTCGACGAAACGCGGCGTGGCGTCGTCTTCTTGGGCGAGCAACGGGGTGGACGAGACGGCGAGCATGGCGACGAGGGCCAGCAACATCGTGAGAGCGGTGCGCGTCATGCTGTATCCATAAACTGCGACGGTTTGCGGCCAACGGCCCACTGCGCAGGAGCCGGGCACGATCTGAAGTTGATGCCGCACCATAGCCAAGGCTGGATGAACGGCAACGGACAAGATCGCGTGTACGCCTAACGCGATGTGGCGACCTGACACCAACCAATTATCTAAGGCGATCAACGCGGCACTTGAAGCGTTTAACGTGACGTGCCTAGAAACGCGCGCCCTAACGCGTTGTGCCCGGAGCGTTTGATCATCGCCGAAGAGTTAATAGCCGCCATCGCGATTGGCCAGGATCGGGCCGCGTTCGCCCGGTTGTTCGCCCTGTATGGCCCCCGAATCAAGGCCTATCTGATGCGTGCGGGTGCCAGCGAGGCCGCGGCCGAAGATCTGATGCAAGACGTCATGCTGACGATCTGGCAGCGGGCGCCGAGCTATGATCCGGCCAAGGCGAGCGCGGCAACCTGGATCTTCACCATCGCACGCAACCGACGCATCGATGCCTTGCGCCGGGAGCGCCGGCCCGAGCCGATCGTCGAGGACGAGACCGTCGCGGCCCCGAGCACCGAAGCGCTCGTCGCCAGTGGCCAATATGCCGAACGCCTGCGCGCCGCGATAAAAACCTTGCCCGAGGAGCAATCCAAAGCGCTGCACGAAGCGTATTATAGGGGCAAATCGCATAGCGAGATCGCACGAGATACCAATGTCCCGCTAGGTACTGTGAAATCTCGTCTGCGCGCTGCGTTGAAACAGTTGAGGTTTGTTTTGGAGAGTCAAACGTGACGCCGCGTCATCACCTCCCGGATGATTTGCTGGCTGGATACGCCGCCGGATCGATCGACGAAGCCCTGTCGCTGCTCGTGGCGACGCATGTCAGTATGTGCGCGACCTGCAGGGCGCGCCTGGCCGCGTTCGAGGCCCTAGGCGGTAGCATGCTCGATGCGCTCGAGGGCATCGCTGTGTCTCAGGAAAGCTTCCAGCGGGTGAACGCGCGTTTGTGTGCGTGCGAACCCATGAGCGTGCAAGCGGTCAGCGCGACCTCGAAGGCGTGCTCGTCCAGTGGCTTGCCGGCGACGCTCGATGCCTACCTGCCGGCGGACGGCACCGGCCCGGTCTGGCGCAATGTGGTGCCCGGTGTGCAGACCATGCGGCTCAAGGTCGGCACGGGTGAGACGATCTTGCGCCTGTTGAAAATCCGCGGCGGCATGGCCGTACCCGATCACAGCCATCACGGCGATGAGACGACTCTGGTCCTGCGCGGCAGTTTTTCCGATCGCGGCGAGCGCTTTTTGCCGGGCGATGTCGTCGTCAATGCCGATGACGATCTGCACTCTCCGGTGATCGACGAGGGCGAAGACTGCATCTGTCTGGTCGCGACCGAGGCACCGCTGGCTTTCAAGAACCCGGTGCACCGCGCCTTCAATCTTTTCGCACGGCTCTGATCCGCGTTCACGCGTGCGGCGGTTTGGCTTTGCGCAAGATCACCTTGCCGTGCACATGCACCGGCGGTGCGTCACGATTGCCGCCGCTCAGCACCGGCCGTTCGGCGAAACGGGCCGTGCTCAGCAGCCGGTCGTACAAGGTGATCGCTGCGGCCACGCCGATATTCACGCAAAAACGCGTCGGGATGTAGACCAGATGCTGGCAGCGGGCGCGCATCTCCGGTGACAGGCTGCCGCGTTCCGGGCCGAAGACATAGGCCGCGTTGAGCGGGTGGCGAAAGCTGGGCAATGGCGCCGCCTCATCGGTCAATTCGACACCGACCAGCACGCAGTGGCGCGGTAGGGCCATGCGCGCGATGCTCGGGAACTCAAACAGTGGCAGGCTTTGCGGCGCATTGCTCGTGTCGGCACGCCTGGCTTCGCGCAAGCGCTCGTACGGATCGACCAGGAACATGAAGCTCGCGCCGAAGGCATGTGCCGTGCGCATCAGCGTGCCGAGGTTCATCGGCTTGCTGAGACCTTCGGCGCCGATGCCGAAATAGCCTCGCGTGGGCGGTGTCTGGGTCATGGTTCACGGGCTTTACCGCTTTCGGGCTTTCTGTCAAATGGCCGCGCACGGGCCGCTGGCCCGGCATCTGCAGCAAAGCATGAAAACCCAGCGAGGAGGGCTGCCCCATGCGCGCCGTGGTCTGCGATCGCCTGGAGGGATTGGACGGTCTGAGCCTGCGCGAGCTCGATCCGCCCGAGCCGGCTGCCGGCCAGGTGCGCGTGCGCGTGCGCGCCGCCGGGCTGAACTTCGCCGACACCCTGATCACGCGCGGCAAATACCAGGAAAAGCCGACGCTGCCCTTTGTACCGGGCTTCGAGGTCGCCGGGACCATCGATGCCATCGGCACCGACGTCGATGGCGTGGTTGTCGGCGACCGGGTCATGGCGGTGCTCGATCACGGCGGTTTTGCCGAGTACGCCCTGGCGCGGGCGGCGGACATCGTGCGGCTCAGCGCCTCGATCGATGACGTCACCGCTGCGGCTTTCCCGATTGCCTATGGCACCTCGCATGGCGCCCTGCGCTGGCGGGCCGACCTGCAACCTGGCGAGATCCTGGTCGTGCACGGTGCGGCCGGCGGTGTCGGCCTGACCGCCGTCGAGTGCGGCAAGGCCATGGGCGCCACGGTCATCGCCACGGCCCGCGGCAGCAAAGGCGAGGTCGCGCGCGAACATGGCGCCGATCATGTGCTCGATAGCGAGCGCGAGGACCTGAAAGACGCCATCAAGGCGCTCACCGATGGCCGCGGCGCCGACGTCGTCTACGATCCGATCGGCGGCAAGGCGTTCGAGGCCTCGCTGCGCAGCATCGCCTGGGAAGGCCGTATCCTGCTGATCGGCTTTGCCAGCGGCGATGTGCCGAGCATTCCGGCCAACATCCTGCTCGTGAAGAATGTCGCCTGCCTGGGCTTTTACTGGGGCAGCTATCGCAAGCATGCGCCCGAACGCGCGCGTGCCGGGCTTGAGGAGGCGCTTGCCTGGCAGGCACAGGGCCTGATCCGGCCGCATGTGTCGGAAACCTTCGCGCTCGAGGACTGGCGCAAGGCGTTAGAGATGTTGGTGACGCGCAAGAGCACCGGCAAGGTCGTGCTCACGCTTTGATCCGCTTGATCCTGTCGCCGGTTCAGCCGGTTGCCGTATGCCGCGGCAGGCTGTGCTCGTCGGGATTGATGCCGATCGCCAGGGCCATGCGCACCAGATGGGACAGCGAGCGCGCGTGCATTTTCTCCATGACGCGGGCGCGATGGATCTCGATCGTGCGCGGGCTGATGCCAAGTTCGTAGGCGATCACCTTGTTCGGCTGACCGACGACCAGGTGCTCGAGGACGTCGCGCTCGCGCGGGGTCAGGGTCTTCAGCCGCGTGGCCGCCTCGGCGATGTCGGCCGGCGCGGCCTTGGCCAAGGCCTTTTCGATGCTCTGGGTGATGACATCGTCGGTGAACGGCTTTTCGATGAAATCCACCGCACCCTGCTGCATGGCCTGCACCGCCATGGGCACATCGCCATGGCCGGTCATGATGATCACCGGCAGCGTGAAGCCTTCGGCGTTGAGCTTGGTCTGCAACTCAAGGCCGCTGATATCCGGCATGCGGACGTCGAGCAGCAGGCAGCCGGTGCGATCCGCCTGCACGCGTTCGAGAAACTCCCGCGCACTGGCAAACAGCTCGACATAGTAATCGCACGCTTCGAGCAGCATGCCGAGCGATTCGCGGACGGCCTCGTCATCGTCGACCACGAAAATCGTTCGTTCACTAGCCATGATCAGCCTCGTCATCGCTACAAACTGGCAGGCGCACGGTGAACACCGTCCCGCCGCTCGGGTTGGGGTGGGCTTCGATGCGGCCGCCATGGGCGGTCACGATCGAATGAGAAATAGATAGGCCGATGCCCATGCCATGCGGCTTGGTCGTGACAAAGGGCTTGAACAGCTGGTTGGCGACATCGGCATCCAGCCCGGGGCCGCTATCGGCAACCGTCAGCAGGACATTGTCAGCGTCATCGACACGGGTGTGGATCAGCAGCCGGCGCGGCTCGTGCTCGGTCATGGCGTCGACGGCATTGCGCACGAGGTTGAGCACGACCTGCTGGATCTGCACCTTGTCGATCATCACGGATGGCAGATTGCGCGCCAGATCCATGGTCACCTCGATGGCGAGATCGGCGGTGCCGACCAAAGCAAGATGGGTGGCCTCCTCGACCACGGGGTTCAAGGCCTCGAGACGGCGGTCGCTCTCGCCCTTCTTGATGAACTCGCGCAGCCGGTGGATGATGTCGCCGGCGCGCTTGGCCTGGTTGGCGACCTTCTGCATGACCTCATCGAGCCGCGACATGTCATTGTCGCGCGCGGCAATGCGGCGGCCGGCCTGGACATAGTTTACCATGGCGGTCAGCGGCTGGTTCAACTCATGCGCGAGCGCCGAGGCCATCTCACCCATGGCGCTCAGCCGCGAAACGTGCAGGAGCTCGGCCTGCAACTCGAGCACGCGCTGCTCGGCGCGCTGGCGCTGGGTGACGTCGCGCACGAAGCCGGTGAAGAACCGCCGGCCGTGCTGGCGAACCTCGCCGACCGACAGCTCCATCGGAAAGACGTGGCCGTCCTTGTGCCGCCCGCTGACCACGCGACCGATGCCGATGATTTTGGCATGGCCGGTCTCGATGTAGTTGCGCATGTACTGGTTGTGCCGCTGGCGGTGCGGTGTCGGCATGAGGATATGGACGTTCCAGCCGAGCACTTCATGCGCCATGTAGCCGAATATGGCCTCTGCCGCCGGGCTGAACGAGGTGATCGTGCCCTGCTCGTCGATGGTGATGATGCCGTCGGGCGCGGTTTCGATGATCGACTGCAGCAAAGCTTCGCGCAGCGGTTCACCGACGTTCGGCCTCTCGGGCACGGCAAACGAAAGATCATCACTCAAGCGCAGGCCCAGACATCTGCTTAGGGAGTACTACTCTAACCCCAAATTGGTATTCTGTCTAAGTTATTCTACTATAACGATAGTGCACCAGGCTATGCCGCGCGGCATCCGTAGCTTGACGTATATCATTGGTCCTACATGCCGTCGCCGCTAGCATGATAGTGGTCTGCGGGCAATTGAAGCGAGCGAGGAGAGATCTGTCATGAGCTATCGTTCGGTCCTCGTGCCGATGGGCGACGAGACGGAGACGCGCTTGCGTCTGTCCACCGCGATCGCCCTGGCAAAGCGCTTCGACAGCCATGTCACCGCCCTGTTCGTCGCGCCGTCGCCGACCATGGTGGTCAGCGACGGTTTCGTCGGCGCCTACATGCCGTCCGATGTCATCGAGGCGCAGCGGCGCGCCTATGCCGAGCAGGCGGAGAAGACGCGCAAGCTGGTCGACGACATGCTCGGCGGCGCCGGCATCAGTCACGACTGGTTGAGCCTCGAGGGCGATCCCGGCCGTCTGGTGACGACCCAGGCGCGCGCCTGCGACCTGGTCATCCTGTCCAAGCCGCGCCGCCCCGATCTGGACGACTGGTTCGCGTCGGGCTCGGTCGAGCGGGTCATCCTCAATGCCGGCGTGCCGGCGCTGGTGGTGCCGGTGTCGAAGACGGTCGATGCCTTCGGCGCGCGCGTGCTGCTCGGCTGGAACGGCTCGCGCGAATGCCGTCGTGCGCTCACCGAGGGGCTGCCGCTGATGCACCTGGCCGATCAGGTCGGCCTGCTCGCCATCGACGCCGACGATCAGGATGGTGAGCTGCCGACGGCGCATCTGATGGTCGATCGTCTGCGCCAGCGCGGCATCAAGGCCGAGGCGGTGCTAGTCGCCAGCGAGGGGCTGCCGGTCGAGGAAGTCATCCTCAGCCAGGTCAACGAATACGTCGCCGACAGCCTGATCCTCGGCGCCTACAGCCACTCACGCCTGCGCGAGCTCGTCCTGGGCGGTGTCTCCAGGCGGATGCTAAGCGATCCGCCGGTGCCGGTGCTGCTCGCTTACTGAGGCGTCGGTTGCGGCAGCGCAGGGGCCAGGTCCGGCACTGCTACGGCACAAACGCCTAAAGCCGGTGCAGATTGATCACGCGGCTGCCGCGCGGCAGGCTGTCCATTACCGCCGGCATGGCCTTGCCGAGCACGACCAGATCGCTGGCTTCGGCCGTGCCGAGCGGCTCGGTGACCAGCAGCCGGGACAGATGCGGCAGGTGCTCTTCGACAAAGCGCAGATTCTGGCCGATCAGCTCGTCCGTCTTGAGGTCGGGATCGAAAATCTTCAGCTCGCAGCCGGCACCGAGCAGCCGCTCGGCCAGATCGACCAGATGGCTCTCGCGCAGATCGTCGGTGTCGGACTTGAAGGTCAGGCCAAGCATCAAGACGCGCTTGGTCGATGGCAGGGCGTTCAGAACACGCTTGGCGACGTACTCTTTGTGCGCGTTGTTGGTCGCCATGAGGTTGTCGACGATCGGCGCGTGCACACCGTGATCGCGCATGCAGGCGGAGAGCGCACGCACGTCTTTCGGCAGGCATGAGCCGCCGAACGCGCCGCCCGGGCGCAGGTAGTACGGCGAGATGTTCAGCTTGGTATCGGCCAGGAAGATCTCCATGACCTCCTGGGCGTCGATGCCGGTTTCCAGCGCCAGGCGGCCGACCTCGTTGGCGAACGCGACCTTGAGGGCGTGAAAGCTGTTGTCGACATATTTCAGCATCTCCGCCGATGCAAACGGCACCTCGAAGGTCGGCGCTTCGATGCCGTCGTAAAGCCCCATCAGGCGCTGCGACTGGCCCTTGGCACGCTCGCCGATGACGATTTTGGGCGGATCGAAATAGTCGCGCACCGCGGTGGATTCGCGCAAAAACTCGGGATTGTAGGCGACTTCGTAGCGCGTGCCGGGAGCCTCGCCGATCGCCTCGATCAGCGCCGGCATGACCACCTTGTCCATCGACCCCGGCAGCATGGTCGAGCGGTAGACGATCAGGAGCTGGCCGGCATCGCCCGTGCGGCTGGCCATGGCCGCACCGATTTCGCCGGTCACTTGGCGCACCTGCGACAGATCAAGGGCACCGTTGGCGGCGCTGGGCGTACCGACGCAAAGCAGAACCATGTCGGCGTCGGCCAGATGCGGCTGCAGATCGATGTCGCCAACCAGGCGGCCCTCGCGATGGCCCGCCAGCAACAATTCACCGACACCGGGCTCATGGATCGGCGAGCGGCCGGCGGCGATGGTCTCGGTCTTGGCGGCGTTGACGTCGATGCCGACCACGCGGTGGCCCTGTTTGAGCAGGCAGGCCGCCATGGTCACGCCGACATAACCCATACCGCAAATGACGATTTTCATGTGCGTCGATCCCAATCAACCCATCAGCCTGCAAGACGCAGGCTGCGAACATCAACAATCAGCGCCCAAGCTTATGGCTGAGGCAGGCGGCTTTTCGCCAGCACTCCAGGACGCATGCTGGCTTCGGCAAACGCCCGTTGCGCTTGTGCCACGACTAGCTGTGACCAAAGAACAAGGCTGGTGCGTGTGCACCGCCGAATACGCCCGGCTTCGGGGAATTCCTCATGCGCCGATCAAACGCCGGCCGCAAGGTGCTTTATGGTTGAGTGGAGCTTGCTTGAAAACAATCGCGGCCCGACTCATGTCTCGACGCGTTACGGGAAACAATCGCCGGGGCATGATATGGACCGATTGGGGGCCATGCGCTTGTTTGTCGCGGTCGCCGAGACGGGGAGCTTCTCGTCGGGCGCGCAGCGCGTGGGCTTGTCGAAGTCGGTGGCGAGCAAGCAGATCAAGGCGCTCGAAGACCATCTGGGCGCGCGTCTGATCAATCGCACGACGCGGCGGCTTAACCTGACCGAAGTGGGCACGGCCTATGCCGAGCGCTGCCGCCGCCTGCTGGCCGATCTGGACGAGACCGAAGCCTCGGTCAGCCGCCTGCATGCCGATCCGCGCGGTGTCTTGCGCATCAATGCGCCGATGTCGTTCGGCCAGCAGCATCTGGCGCCGCTGCTCGCCGAGTTCCTGCGCCGCTATCCGCATATCGAGCTGGATCTCAACCTGAATGATCGACGCGTCGATCTGCTCGAAGAGGGCGTCGACGTCGCCATTCGCATCGGCGAGCTGGAAGACAGCAGCCTGATCGCGCGCAAG
The DNA here is from genome assembly GCA_050331015.1 of Geminicoccaceae bacterium. GTDB lineage: Bacteria > Pseudomonadota > Alphaproteobacteria > Geminicoccales > Geminicoccaceae > JBHJHH01. The sequence continues at coordinate 12,130 of JBHJHH010000136.1, read as the reverse complement.
CTGTCGGAAACCGAGCTGGTCGCCTGCGCCAGCACCGACTACGTCGCGCAGCAGGGCCTGCCCGGCCATCCCGATGAACTCGCGCGGCACCCGTGCCTCGGCTACAGCCTGCGTGCCGGCCGCGACGTCTGGCGGTTTCGCCGCGATGGCGAGGAGGTCAGCGTCAATGTGCAGGGGCCCTTGCGGGTCAACAACGGCGATACCCTGCGGGTTGCGGCACTGGCCGGGCTCGGCATCGTGCTCAGCCCGTGTTTCATCAGCGGTGCGGATCTGCAGGCCGGGCGGCTGGTACGCGTCGTGCCGGAATGGCGCGCGGCGACCCTGGGCATCTACGCCGTCTACCCGCCGCATCGCTACCTTTCCGCCAAGGTGCGCGCCATGGTCGATTTCCTGCGCGATCACGTGATCAGGGGGAAGACCTGGCAGGCGGCGGCGTAGCCGGCCCTGCGGCCGGCTGGATGGCGAGCAGCTCGGCTTCCAGGGTCGCCATCAGCTCGTCATACGCGCTGGCCTGCAGCGGATGCACCGCGGGCGCGTCCAGGGCAATGCGTGCCGGTTTGGTGTCGAACGCAACGGCCCACCAGGCGGCGACCCCGAACACGAAGGCGAGCACCGCCAGTTTCGCGGTCTGCGTCGGATCATAAGGTTGCCAGCGCGGCGCCAGATCGATCGCCGCAATGTCGGCGCGCTGCATGCGACCGGTCTTGTGCTTCTTGGCCCGCAGACGCCAGCCGACGGCACGATAGCGCTGGCGCAGATGGGCGAACTGCTTGTCGTTCAAGCGGGCCAGCGCGCCATCGGCCGAGATCCGCACGGCTTTGGCTTCGGCCAGCGTTACCAGAGCGCCATCGATCTGCGCTTGGGCCAGAGCGAGGATGTTCTCGTCACACGCATCCAGGCGCCCCAGCTCATTCGGACGCACAACCATCACCAGCTCCAACAGGTCAAAGGCAAAGAACAACTAATAGTTGAAAATTAACACTGGACGTTTTGATTATGATCAAGAAGACGCAACAGGTCTGGGCAAATACGCATGGGCTGGTCTAGCTTGTCGGCATGTCTTTAGGCTGCTGAACACCACCGAGATCGCCATGCTGTTTATTCTGACCTGCCACGACAAGCCGAACGCGCTCGATCTGCGCATGGCCACGCGGGAAAAGCATCTGGCCTACATCAGCACGCATGCCGACGTGGTCCGGCTGGCCGGACCGCTGCTGGCCGAGGATGGTGGCATGGTCGGCAGCCATTTCATCATCGAGGTCAGCGACCGCGCCGAGGCCGAGCGTTTCAGCGCCGATGACCCGTACACGCAGGCCGGCCTGTTCGAGCGCATTGAACTCATGTCGTTCCGCGCGATTGTGGGTAGCTGGGTCACCTGACGTGGCCTACTGGTTGTTCAAGACGGAGCCCAATGACTACTCATGGGCGGCCCTGGTAGCTGATGGCGGCACGCAATGGGATGGTGTGCGCAACCATCAGGCGGCCAAAAATATGCGCGCCATGCAGGTTGATGATCTGGCCTTTTTCTACCGATCGTTGAAGAAACCGGCCGTCATTGGTATCATGCGCGTCGTCAGGCCGGCCTATCCTGTGCCCGACGATCCGGATGGGCCGTTTGTCCAAGTTGATGTTGCACCGGTTGCACCCCTGCCCAATGAAGTACCGCTGTCAGCGATCAAGTCGAATGACGCGTTCGCCGATTTCGCGCTCGTACGCCAATCGCGACTGTCGGTCATGCAGGTCGGCGATCACCAGTGGAAGTTGATCTGCCGCATGGGTGGGCTGTCCGCCTGACCTTCTTGTGATTTGCAGATCGTTGTTCTGTCACGCGACCGCCGCGCACGTACACCAAATTATCGGCTTCGCCTGTAACACGGAGACGATCTTGACCTTTTCCTCAAAGTTGCCCCGTTTGCTCATGCTGAGCGTCTGGACCGTGCTGGTCAGCGGCTGCGGCTATCTGATTCCGGCGCACAATCAGACCACGGTGGCGGCCGAGCTGCCCGCTGGCGCGTACGCGTTGGACAGCGACCATGCGGCGCTGCTGTTCAAGGTCAGCCATCTCGGCTTCTCCAAGACCGTCGGCCGGTTCAATCGTTTCGATGCCAGTCTGGACTTCGACCGGGACGCGCCGGCGGCATCTGATCTCACCGTGGTCATCGAAACCGGCAGCATCGACATGACCCTCGATCCGTTCGAAGAGACCTTGCGCGGGCCGGAGTGGCTGGATGCCGAGACGCACCCGCTGGCACGTTTTGACTCGTCCGAGATCATCCTGACCGGTGACGACACTGGCCAGATCATCGGTGATTTCACGCTGCTCGGCGTCACAAGGCCGATCACGCTCGACGTCACCTTCAATGGCGGTGCCCCCAATCTGGTCAGCGGCAAGTTCACGCTTGGGTTCGAGGCGCACGGCGCGTTCAAGCGCTCGGATTTCGGCATGACGACGCTGCTGCCGGCGATCGGTGATACGGTCGAGCTGGAAATCCATGCCGAGTTCGTCCGCGACGATGCCAGGCGTACGGCGGCGCTGAACCTGCACTGACCTCGAAGCGGCAAAGGGGGCAGCGCGCGTGTTCGATGCACGTCTTCGCCGCGTGATCGACCCGCCGTTGAACCGGATCGGCCGGTCGCTGGCCGGCCTGGGGCTGAATGCCAACACCACCACCCTGACCGGCTTCGCTTTCGGCCTGCTGGCCATCGCGGCGATCGCCCTTGGCCAGTTCGGCCTCGGACTGGGCCTGTTGCTGCTCAACCGGCTGGCCGATGGCATCGATGGTGCGGTTGCGCGCCATGCGGGCATCACGGATCTGGGCGGCTATCTCGACATCGTCTGCGATTTCATCGTCTATGCCGGCATCGTCTTTGCCTTCGCCCTGGTCGATCCGGAGGACAACGCTCTGGCGGCGGCGTTCCTGGTTTTCAGCTTCATGGGCACCGGCAGTTCGTTTCTCGCCTTTGCCACCATTGCCGCCAAACGCGGCCTGACCACGCAGGCCCGTGGCCACAAGACGCTCTATTACCTGGGCGGCCTGACCGAGGGCTTCGAGACGGCCACGTTTCTCGTTCTATGCTGCCTGTTCCCGGGCCAGTTCACCTGGATGGCCTGGGTCTTTGGTGCCATGTGCTGGGTCACGACGATCAGTCGGATCGCGCAAGCCTTTGATGCCTTTGACGAACCGCATGGCTGAGCGTGCTGCGCCGCAACACCTGCGCGCATTTGTCTTGGCATTCGCCAAAATTTGTCATGTTTGCCATGCATTGCAAAAGGCGTATCGAAGATCGCCTGTCGTCCGATTCGCGCTCCGCGCCGTCGCGCTTTATGCACTCTGCTCAGCCATGCTTGTCCACTACGCGGTTGTCCTGTTCGGCTTCGTGATTTTCGCTGGCGACTTGTATCAGCTCGCCGCAGCGATCGATCCGTTATGGGTCGGCCGTTGCCTCGCGGCGATCCTCGCCGGCCTGCTCGTCCTGCGCGCGACGCCGATCCTGCAGCCGATCAATGCCTTGCCGAACATGGTTCTGGCATTCTGCCTGTGGCTCGTCGAGATGAGCGTGGCCGTCCTGATCATCGGCAGTGGCACCTTGATCATCCAGGCCATCGCCCATGGCGGCATGCCCGGCGCCCTTTCGCCGCTCAATTTCGTCTAGCCCAGCGCAGGCGTTCTCGCCTGCTAGCCGCCGCTGATATCTTCGAGACGCGCCGCGATGGCGGCGTGGTCCGGATGGTCGCTCGGCAGGTTGTCCAGCGTGGCCTGCCAGTGCTCGCGCGCCTGGGCGAGATCATCGCGCTGCAAGGCGTACAGTCCGAGATACCAATGCGCCTCCGGATCGTTCGGCGCCACCGCGAGCAGGCTGTGATAGACCTCGGCAGCTTGATCCGAGATCGTTGGTGCGTTGGTCGTGCTGTTCGGCGGGCCATGCAGGCTTTCGGCATAGAGCCGGAGCACATCCGGATTGTCCGGCGCCAGGTCCACGGCCCTGGCATAGGCCGTTTGCGCCGCTTCCTGTTCGCCGAGGACACCGCGCGCCCGCGCCAGGCGGATCCAGCCATCCAGATCATCGGGGTCATCGGCCAGCTGGGCGGCAAGACCGTCGACCATGTCGCGAATGGTCGCCGCGCGCTCCTCCGGGCTCATCGCCGCCATGGCCGCGCGCTGCTCTTCGCTCAATGCCGGCGCGGCGCCCGCAGGAACCGACTGCGCGTCGGCCTGCTCGGTCGCCGGTGGCCGCTGGGCGGCGATTGCGGCAAAGATCGCCTCGACATCGGCGCCGGTTTCACTGGCCGCCTGCGCGATGGCCTGTTCGAGCTGGGTTTCCCAGGGGGTGCCCACCGGTGTGTCGGCCAAAAGCGCGCTCCAGATATCCAGGGCCTGCGCCGGCTCGTTCTCCTGGGCATAGGCCAGCCCGCGCAGATAGCGCGCTTCCGGCTGGTCCGGATAATCGGCCAGGATGTCGTCGAGCAGCCGCGCCGCCTTGACCGGCACGCGGCCCTGGTTTTCCGCCGTCAGCACCTGCGCCAGGCCGAGCTTGGCCGGGGCATAGCTGTCGTCCAGCGCAAGCACCTGCTCCAGGGCGGCCTTGGCCGCGCCGAAGCGCCCGCGGGTCTGCTCGCTGCGGGCCAGCAGCATGAGCCCGGCGACGTCGTCCGGATTGTCGGCCAGGCGTGCGCGCAACTGGGTGATCAGGCTGTCGAGGTCGCCGTTCGGACCCTGGCCATCAACCGTCTGCGTGCCGACATCGCTGCGCGCGGCATAAGGCAGATCGGGCAGATCTGGCCGACCGCTCATGCTGTACAAGCCCAAGGCGACGACACCGACGGCCAAGGCGCTGGCGAGGCCAAGAACCCGGCTCAAGCCGGCGCGCGCGCCGGCCGCAGTCGACGGTTCGTTCTCGGCGCGGCGCAAGACTGCGAGCAGACGGCGTTCGATTTCGATGCGCGCCGCCTTGGCCCGGCCGTCGTCGATCAGGCCGCGCTCGCGATCGCGCTCGATTTCGGCCAGTTGATCCTCGTAGACGGCGATCTCGGCCTGATGATCGTCATGCGTCTGACGGTCGCGCCGCAAAAACGGCAGCGCCAGCCAGAACACGGTCAACGCGGCGAGAACGGTGAAGATCGCGATGGTCACGAACCGGCTTCCTCTGCGCGACGCAGGCGCTCGAGCTCGGCCGCTTCCTCGGCGCTCAGCGGTGCCGGCGTGCTGTCCGGGTTACTACGCGCGCGCGTGCGCACGAACGCGACCACGCCCAACGCGCCGATCGCCACCAGAACGAACGGGCCGAACCACAAGCCCCAGGTGGTCGGTCGCACCGGCGGCTTGAGCAGGACGAAATCGCCGTAGCGCTCGACCAGACTGCTCAAGATCTCGTCATCGCTTTTGCCGGCCTGCACCTCCTCGCGCACGATGCGACGCAAGTCCTGGGCGAGCTCGGCGTCACTGTCATCGATCGACTGGTTCTGGCAGACCAGACAGCGCAGTTGCTTGGTAAGGCCGCGCGCGCGCTCTTCCTTGGCAGGATCGCTGAGCAGCTCGCGTTCGTTGGTTGCCGCCAGCGCTGCCGGTATCGCCAGGAAGAGCGCCGTGAGCACGAACGCCGAGGCGAGCCAGCGGAGCGGCGGAAGGCGCATCAAGACAGCTCCTCCAGCAGCGGCACGATGGCCTTGTCCAGCGCATCCTGTGTCAACGGACCGACATGCTTGTAGCGGATGCGGCCGGTGCCATCGATAACGAAGGTCTCCGGGACACCGTAGACGCCGAAATCGAAGCCGGCGCGGCCATCGGGGTCCATGCCGACCAGGGTATACGGATCGCCCAGCTCATCGAGAAAGCGGGCGGCCGCCTCGGGCTCGTCCTTGTAGTTCAGCCCGTAGACCGGGATGCCGTCGGCCGCCATGTCCATGAGCAACGGGTGCTCGACCCGACACGGCACGCACCAGGACGCGAACACGTTCAACACCACCGGCTGGCCGTTTTCCAGCGCGGCGCGCTCGAGCAGCGGCTTGTCACCGGGCAGGGCGACCAGCTCGAACGCCGGCGCCGGGTCGTCGATCAGGGCCGAGGGCAGCTTGGACGGATCGCGTTGCAAGCCGAGCGCCAGGCCAACGCCAAGGGCGATAAACACAATGATCGGCAGAGCGAAGAGGAGCTGACGTGCGCGCATTGACGGTTCTGGTTGTGCCTCGTCCTCAGGTCGCCGGCTGGGCGATGGCTGGCGGTGCGCTGCGCTTGCGAGCGGGCGTCGGCGCACCAACACGATGCCGGCGATCGGACAGCGAGACCAGGCCGCCCAGGCCCATCAGGCCGACGCCGCCCCAGATCCAGAAGACCAGCGGGTTGTGATAAAAACGCATGGCAAAGCCGCCGTCTTCCACCGGATCGCCGATCACGGCGTACAAATCGCGCATCAGGCCGCTGTCGATGCCGGCCTCGGTGGTCTGCTGGCGCTCGGCCGGATAGAAGCGCTGCTCGGGCATCAACAGCGTCACCGGCCGATCACCCAGGCGCACCGAGACCACGCCGCGACGGCCGTTGTAGTTCGGCCCGCTGTGCTGTTCGACGCGCTCGAGCGTGAAGGTGTAGCCGGCGACGTCGGCCGATTGGCCCGGCCTCAGCGTGGTGATGGCCTCCTGCTGGCCAGCACTCGAGGCGACCACGCCGATGGTGAACACGCCCAGGCCGGCATGCGCCAGCGCCATGCCATAGGCGCTGCGCGGCAGGCCTTTGACCCGGCCCCAGGCGCGCTCCGCGGACAGCGTGAAGACCTGCAGCCGCGAGAACAGCTCGGCGAAGGCGCCACAGATGACCCAGACGCCGAGCGCAATGCCGAACGGCGCCAGCGCACCGGGTCCCTGGTTCCAGACCAGACCGCCGAGAACGACCAGGAGCGTCAGCGCCAGAGCGAACACCAGCCGTTGCATGACCCCGCGCAGGTCGCCGCGTTTCCAGGCCAGCAGCGAGCCGACCGGCACCATGATCAACATCGGGATCATCAGCGGCACGAATGTCAGCTCGTAATAGGGCGGGCCGACCGAGATCTTCTCGCCGGTGATACCCTCGAGAAACAGCGGATACAGCGTGCCGAGCAGCACTGTCGCACAGGCGGTCGACAGCAGCAGGTTGTTGAACAGCAGGCCGCCCTCGCGCGAGATCGGTGCAAAGCTGCCGCCGCCCTTGAGCTGCGGCGCGCGCCAGGCATAGAGCCCCAGCGAGGCGCCGATGGTCGCCATGAGCATGGCCAAGATGAACACGCCACGCGCCGGATCGACGGCGAATGCGTGCACCGAGGTGAGCACGCCCGAGCGCACCAGGAAGGTACCCAGCAGGGAGAGCGAGAAGGTCAGGATCGCCAGCAGCACGGTCCAGCTTTTCAGCGTGTCGCGCTTTTCGACGACGATGGCCGAGTGCAGCAGCGCCGTGCCGGCCAGCCAGGGCATGAATGAGGCGTTTTCCACCGGGTCCCAGAACCACCAGCCGCCCCAGCCGAGTTCGTAATAGGCCCACCAGGAGCCGAGCGCGATGCCGAGCGACAACGATACCCAGGCGGCCAGCGTCCAGGGCCGCACCCAGCGCGCCCATGAGGCATCGACACGGCCTTCGATCAGCGCCGCCATGGCGAAGGCGAACGCCATGGAGAAGCCGACATAGCCCAGATAGAGCATCGGCGGGTGGAAGGCCAAGCCGGGGTCCTGCAGGATCGGGTTCAGGCCGTTGCCGTCGATCGGCGCCGGATCGATGCGGATGAACGGGTTCGACGTCGCCAGGATGAAGGCGAGGAAGCCGACGCCGATGATCGCCTGCACGGCCAGCACGCGGGCCTGGAAGCTTTCCGGCAGGCGCCGGCCGAACACCGCCACCGCACCGCCGTACAGCGCCAGGATCCAGACCCACATCACCATCGAGCCCTCGTGGTTGCCCCACGCGCCCGAGATTTTGTAGATCATCGGCTTGGTCGAATGGCTGTTGGCGGCGACGTTGGAGACGGAAAAGTCCGACACCGCGAAAGCGTAGATCAGGGCGCCGAACGCGACCGTCATCGCCACGAGCTGGCCGATCGCGCCCTGCCGGCCGATGGCCATAAAGCTGCGATCGCCGCGCGCGGCACCCACCAGCGGCAGCACCGACTGGGCGATCGCCAGGGTCAGCGCCAGGACGAGGGCAAAATGGCCGAGCTCGGCGATCATGGATCTGGGCTCTCTTCATTGTGGCGGTACAAGTTCGCCTCCTCGAGCGCTTCCTTCACCTCTGCCGGCATGTAGTTCTCGTCATGCTTGGCGAGCACCTCGACAGCGTGAAACGTGCCGTCGGGATCGAGGCGACCCTGCGCGACGATGCCCTGGCCTTCGCGAAACAGATCGGGCAGGAGGCCGGCATAGATGACCGAGACATCGTTCACCTCGTCGGTGACGACGAAGCGCACCTCGCCGCCGGTCTTGCGCTCGACACTGCCTTCACGCACCAGACCGCCCAAGCGAAAGCGCTTGCTCGGATCGAAATCACGCGCGGCGACATCGCTCGGCGTGACGAAAAACACGATGGTGTCACGCATAGCCGTGGTGATCAGCGCGGCGCTGCCGGCCAGAAGCGCGAACACGACACCGACCAGCACCATGCGCTGCTGCTTGCGGGTCACGGCGAGTTCTCCTGAGATGCAGATGCATCACGACGTGTCAACGTGGCTGTCGGCGCCTGCGGGCGTGCGCGCACCTGTTGGCGCAGCCGGCTCAGCTCACCCTCGCCGCGCCGGACCTGGACGAGAGCGAAGATCGCCAGACTGATCAGAACGACAGCAGTAAAGCCATAGGCTGCCCAGATATAGCCGCCATATCCGCCCATCGACCAGAGATCGGTCAAGACAGTGATCCTCAGTTCTGATACCACCCGCAAGTCGCACGAGGCCCGTATGCACAACTTACGGCGATGCACCTGTAAAATAGCTGGAGAAGGTCCGCAGCAAGCACAAGCGCATGTCTTGCGGCACTTCGTCCCCCGCGTAGGTGAGCGTTAATTTTGACGCACAATCCAGGACTTAGTTCGAATAAGGCGGAAGGCTCGCGGCGGCGTCCGTCGGCCCGGCCAACGGCCGGCGAGGGGGCTAGCGAGGCCATTGAGGCGGTCAAAGGCCATGCGGTCGTGTCGCCGGCAGCGCTGCTCAAGGGCTATTGCGAGGCGAGCGAGCCACCCTCCGATGCCGACCTGCTCGCCGCTTTGCGCCAGACGCTGCAGGGAACCCAGGATGCCCGAAGGCAAGCGTTCGAGGCCGGCGGACCGGTGGAAGACGTCGTGCTCGGCAATGCCGATACCATGGACGGCCTGGTCAGCGGCCTGGTCGCCTTCGCCCAGACGCACCCCTATCCGCGCTTCAATCTCACCCAGCACGACCGGCTGTCGGTCGTTGCCGTCGGCGGTTATGGTCGCGGCGAGATGGCGCCGCATTCCGACGTCGATCTGCTGTTTCTGCTGCCCTACAAGCGCGGGCCGCACTCGGAACAGGTGCTCGAATACCTGCTCTACAAGCTCTGGGATCTGGGCCTGCATGTCGGTCAGGCGACGCGTACGGTCACCGAGTGCCTGCGCGGTGCGCGCGAGGATCTGACCATCGCCACCAGCCTGCTCGAAGCGCGCTTGGTCTGCGGCGATCCGGCGGCGTACCAGGATTTGCGCGACAAGCTGCGCGGTACGATCAACAACGGCTCGGCGGCGGCGTTCATCGAGGCCAAGCTGGCCGAGCGCGACGAACGCCTGCAGCGGGTCGGCGACAGCCGCTATCTGCTCGAGCCGAACGTCAAGGAAGGCAAGGGCGCGCTGCGCGATCTGCACACGGTCGGCTGGCTCGGCCGCTTCATCTACGGCCACAACGCCCTGTCCAACTTGGTCAGCGAAGGCGTCTTCGATCGCGCCACCTACCGCACCTTTGTCAATGCCCGGCGCTTTTTCTGGCAGGTGCGCTGCCATCTGCACTACCTGACCGGTCGGCCGGAAGAACGGCTCACCTTCGACCTGCAGCCGGAAATCGCCGCACGCATGGGCTATCGCGATCGCCCGAACGCCCGCGGTGTCGAGCGCTTCATGAAGCGCTATTACCTGTACGCCAAAGATGTCGGCAATCTGACGCGCATTATCTGCGCCGCGCTGGAAGACGCGCACAAGCGCACGCCGCGCCTGCGTCTGCCCCGTTTCAGCTCGCGCAGCCAGCGGGTTGGTCCATTCGAGATCCTGGCCGATCGCGTGCGCACGGTCGGCGACGATGTCTTTGCCAGCGAGCCGCGCTTGATGCTGGCGCTGTTTCAGTTTGCCCAGGCGCGCGACCTGGACATTCACCCGCTCGCGCTGAAGCAGGTCACGGAGAACCTGAACCGCATCGATGCCAGCCTGCGCGCCGATCCGCAGGCCAACGATCTGTTCATGGCCATGCTCACCGGCCCGCGCGCCGAACGCACGCTGCGCTGGTTGAACGAAGCCGGCGTGCTCGGCCGCTTCCTGCCCGAGTTCAAGCGCATCATCGCGCAGATGCAGTACAACCTGTACCACGTCTACACCACCGACGAGCATTCGATCCGCGCCGTCGGCGTGCTTGAGGCGATCGAGCGTGGCGAGGCCAAGGACATCTACCCGCTGTCCAGCGAGGTCATCGGCCAGATCGAGCAGCGCAACGAGCTGCACCTGGCGACCTTCCTGCACGATGTTGGCAAGGGCTATGCCGGGGATCACTCGATCGTCGGCGAAAAGCTGGTGCGCAAGATCGCGCTGCGCCTGGGCATGAACAGTGCCAGCGCCGACACCGTGGCCTGGCTGGTGCGGCACCATTTGCTGCTCTCGACGATCGCCTTTCGCCGCGACATCGAAGACCCGCAGACGATCCGCGATGTCGTCGCCATCGTGCAGTCGCCCGAGCGGCTCAAGCTGCTCTTGCTGCTCACCGTGGTCGATATCAGCGCCGTCGGCCCGGGGGTATGGAATGGCTGGAAAGGCCAGCTCCTGCGCGATCTGTACCACGAGGTCGCCGCCAGCTTTTCGGTCGGCAAGATGGCCGGCCGGCGTGCCGAGCGCGTCGAAGCGGCCAAGGAAGAGCTCTGGCAGGTTCCCGGCCTGTGGCCCGATCGCGAGACGTTCGACGCTTACGCCGCGCGCCACGACCCGCGTTTTTGGCTGAGCGTGGACAGCCAGGCGCAACAACGCCTGGCCCGCCTGGTGCTGCGTGCGGAAAGCGAGCAGCGCCTGCTCGATGTCACCTGGATGGTCGACAGCTTTCGCTCGATCACCGAAGTCCTCGTGCATGCCCCGGACCACCCCGGTCTGTTCATGAAGATCGCCGGCGCGCTGGCGGTTAGCGGCGCCAGCATCGTCGGTGCACGCGTGTTCACCACCACCGACGGCATGGCGCTGGATATGTTCGAGGTGCAGGACATCCGCACGGCCGAGGCGGTCGAGGACGCCACACGGCTCGAGCGCATGCGTGGAAATATCGAGAAAGCCATGGCCGGCGAGCTCTGGCTCGAGCGTGCCCTCGAAGGCGCGCGCGTGTTGCCGACCCGCGCCGATGTCTTCACCGTCGAGCCACGGGTCCTGATCAACAACAAGGCCAGCCGGGCGCACACCGTGGTTGAAGTCAACGGCCGCGACCGGCCCGGCTTCCTGTTCGATGTCGCCAAGGGCCTGATGGATTGCGGCCTGGTCATTGCCAGCGCGCACATCGCCACCTATGGCGAGCGCGTGGTCGATGTGTTCTACGTCAAGGATGTCTTCGGCCTGAAGATCGTTGCGCCCAACAAGCTGAACCGTATTCGCCAGCGCTTGATCCAGGCAATCGAGCAAAGCCCATGACGGATCGCTTCGTTGTTCTGGTCATGTTGTCCGCGCTGGTGGCCTGCACGCCCAACCGGCCGCCGCCGGCACCCGAGGCGGTTCTGCCTTGGGGGGCTGTCAACCTCAAATCCGAAGAACCGCGCGTCAATGTCGGTGTCGAGACCTTTGTTTACGAAACGTTTGATCCTCGCCTGGTCGAACGTCTGCCGCTCAATGACGCGGGGGTGCGCTAATACAGCTTCCTGACCATTTCGGGTGGGGGCTCGCAGGGCGCGGGGGGCGCGGGGTTTCTCAAGGGCTGGTCGCAAAACGGCACGCGACCC
>JBHJHH010000135.1:0-15968 GCA_050331015.1 Geminicoccaceae bacterium | reverse complement strand
CCTATGGTGGTGATCTGCTGGTCGAGCGTTACATTCCGGGCCGCGAGCTGACGGTAGCGGTCCTCGAAGGTCAGGCCATGGCGGTCACCGAGATCCGTCCGGAGGTCGGTTTCTACGACTTCCGCGCCAAGTACAGCGAAGGCTACGCCCGCCACGTCGTCCCGGCCGAACTGCCGGATGAGATCACCGCGATCTGCCTGGATTGGGCCGAGCGGGCGCATGCCGTGCTCGGCTGCCGTGGCGTGTCGCGCGCCGATTTCCGCTACGACGAAAGCCAGGGCGCCGACGGCATCTATCTGCTCGAGGTCAACACCCAGCCGGGCATGACGCCGATGTCGCTGGTGCCGGAGCAGGCCGCGCATCGCGGCATCGCCTTCGACGATCTGGTCGTTCGTCTGGTGGAGATCGCCTGATGGCGCGCGCGCCCGCCTCTCCCCAGCCGCAGCGGCGTTTGAGCTGGTGGCACCGCCTGGGCGGCCGCCGCTGGCTGCGGTGCATGGCCGATCGCTCGCTGGCCATCACGCTGTTGCTGTGCCTGATCGGCGTGCCCTGGTTCTTGTGGCAGCAGGGCTTTTTCAGCCGCACGGCGGCCATCGTGCAACACGATGTCTTTCAGCGCACCGCCAGGGCCGGCCTGGCCGTGCAGCAGGTCATCGGCTATGGCCGCGGCCAGACCGAAGCCGATGAGCTGGTCGCCACCGCCGGGGTCAGCATCGGTCAGTCGATGCTCGCGGTCGATGCCGGCGCCATCAAGGAGCGGCTCGAGCATCTGCGCTGGATCGAGCGCGCGTCCGTGCGCCGGTTGTGGCCGGATACCGTGGAAATCCGTGTCATCGAGCGCCGGCCGCTGGCGGTCTGGCAGCATCAGGGCGAGCGCCAGGTGATCGACACCAGCGGTGCGCCGATCGAGGGCGAGCCGTGGCGCACCCATATCGATCTGCCGGTCATTGTCGGTGCCCATGCGCCCGAGCACACCCTCGATCTGTTCCGCACGCTGTCGAACGAACCGGATCTGTTCGCCAAGGTCGAGGCGGCGAGCTGGGTCAGCAATCGGCGCTGGGTCTTGCATCTGCAAAACGGCATGGCCGTGCACCTGCCCGAGCGGCACAGCGATGGCGCCTGGCGCACCTTTGCCCGTGAGGCGCGCGAGACCGATCTGCTCGAGCGGGCGATCACCGTCGTCGATCTGCGCGAGTCCGGGCGCATGGTCCTGCGCCTCGATCCGAAAGTGGTCGAGCTGGTTGTCGGGGAGCGCGGCATATGAGCGACAGCGCCACCCTGGCCCAGCGCTACGCCCTGGTCGGCCGGCCCCGCCTGACGCCGTTCGGGGTCATCGATATCGGCAACAGCAAGGTCGGCTGCGTCATCGCGCGCAAGCGCATCGATGGCGGCTTCGATCTGATCGGCGATGCTTGGCGCTATGCCGATGGCCTGCACAAAGGCGTGGTCGTCGATGCCGTTGCCACTGCCTCGGCGATATCGGCCGCGCTGGAGGAGGCCGAGCGCCATGCCGGCATGCGCCTGGCCGAGGTCGATGTCGTCACCAGTTGCGGCGCGCCGCGCGTCGAGATCAGCGAGGCCGAGGCCGAGCTCCATGGTCGCCAGGTGCGCGATCATGACGTGCATATGCTGCTCGGCAATGCCCGGGCGAAAGCGCGCCGCGTCGATCGGGCCCTGTTGCACACCCTGCCGCTCGAGGTCTGGGTCGATGGTGAGCGCCATGTGCGCGAGCCGCGCGGCATGCTCGCCCACCGCCTAGGTCTGCGCGCCGCCACGGTCTGGGCCGATGCCGAGACCATTCGGCATTTGATCGCCTGTGTCGGCAGCAGCCATCTGCGCGTGCGCCAGGTGGTCAGTGCGGCGTACGCCTCGGCGATCGCCTGTGTTACCGGCGAGGAATGCGAGAACGGCGTCATCGCGCTCGATCTCGGCGCCGGCTGCACGGGTGTCACGCTCTGGCATCAGGGCCGCCTGCGTGCGCTCGCCAGCGTGCCGGTCGGCGGCCGCCATATCACCGGTGATCTGTGCCATGCCCTGGAGATCGATCGGGCCACCGCCGAGCGCATCAAGGTACTTTACGGTTCAGCCTTCCAGCGCGCTTGCGATCAGGGCATCCGCGTGCGCGTGGCGCTCGATGATGGCCAGGGCGACAATGTACAAACAGAACTATCGCGCAGCGCCTTAGCAGGCTATATTCGTCCAAGGGTTGAAGAAGTGATGACCATGGCCAAGGCACGTCTTGATGCCGACGGCCTGCTCGCCGGCACGAGCGCACGATGGGGGATCGTGCTCACCGGTGGCGGCAGTCAGCTCGATGGCATCGATGCCATTGCCCATGAAATCTTCGATCTGCCAGTGCGCTTCGGCGTGCCCGGCGGATTGAGAGGCAGCGGCGGCGACTTGGTGGAGTCGCCGGCGTTTGCGAGTACCGCGGGGCTCTTGGCCCTGACCGCCGGTGGGGATGGCGGTCTGGGTTATCGGACGCGCGGTGGTGGTGACGGCGCTCATCCACTGTTCCGGATGCGCCGCTGGTTGAAGGAGAGCTTCTGACACGTCCCGTGGTCGCTGGTCTTGAAGGGGTTCAAGGACGGGCGACGGCTTATCCAGGGGCGCGTCGGGTTGGCTGGAGGCGTTGATTAGGAGGAGGAGAATATGACCCTCAATTTGAGCATGCCCGTGACGCACGAGCTGAAGCCGCGCATCACGGTAATCGGTGTCGGTGGTGCCGGTGGCAACGCCGTGAACAACATGATTACCTCGCATCTGGAAGGCGTCGATTTCGTTGTCGCCAACACCGATGCGCAGGCCCTGTCGCAGTCGCTGACCGATCGTCGGATCCAGCTCGGTGCCCATGTCACCAACGGTCTGGGTGCCGGTGCGCGCCCCGAGCGCGGTCGCGCGGCCGCCGAGGAAACGCTGGACGAGATCCTCGATCAGCTCGATGGCTCCAACATGGTGTTCATCACCGCCGGCATGGGCGGTGGCACGGGCACCGGAGCTGCGCCGGTGATCGCCCAGGCGATCAAGGAGCGTGACATCCTCACGGTCGGTGTCGTCTCGAAGCCGTTTCACTTCGAAGGCGCGCATCGCATGCGCGTCGCCGACAGCGGCATCGAAGAGCTGCAGCGCTATGTCGATACGCTGATCGTGATCCCGAATCAGAACCTGTTCCGCCTGGCCACCGAGCGCACGACCTTCCACGAGGCGTTCAAAATGGCCGACAATGTCCTGCACATGGGCGTGCGCGGCGTGACCGACCTCATGGTCATGCCGGGTCTGATCAATCTCGACTTCGCCGACATTCGCACGGTGATGAGCGAGATGGGCAAGGCCATGATGGGCACCGGCGAGGCCGAGGGCGACAGCCGCGCGCTCACCGCAGCCGAGGAGGCGATCTCCAACCCGCTGCTCGACGATGTTTCCATGGTCGGCGCGCGTGGTGTTCTCATCAACATCACCGGCGGCATGGACATCACCCTGCACGAGGTCGAAGAGGCGGCCAACCGCGTGCGCGATGAGGTCGATCCGTCGGCGAACATCATCTTCGGTTCGACCCTGGACGAAACGCTCGAGGGCAAGATCCGCGTGTCGGTGGTGGCCACAGGCATCGATGCCGGTGAGCCGTTGCACAACGCGCAAAGCCAGAGCGCAGCGCAGACCGGCGGTGGTTTTAACTTCCGCTTGAGCGCAAAGGCGCCGCAGGAAGCCCCCAGCTTCCCGAACCGTGCGCGTCTGCGCCCGGCGGCGCAGCTCGAAGAGGCCCGGGCGGAGAGCGAGGCGCGCGACAAGGCCAAGGCCATGCCGCATCCGAACAGCCCGGACGCCGGCCCGCCGCAAAAGGTCGAGATCGGACGTCAACATGACGGCGGCCGCCGTGGTGTGTTCGTTGCGCCACAGCCGATCGAGCCGAACAGCAGCCGGCGGCCGTTCGAGCCGGCGCCGATCTCGGAGGGCGGCAACGGCATCTTCTCGCGCATCTCGCAGACCTTCCGCAGCACGCCCAAGCGCGAGGAGCTGCAGCCCGAAGCGCGCGAGCTCGAAACCGTCGGTACCGGTTCCGAGCGCGAAGAGGACCTCGAGACGCCTGCCTACATGCGTCGCTGATCGCTTGGTCTAGGAAAATATACGGCGCGGTGCCCTCGGGTACCGCGCCCCTTTCAGCGTGCGTTCATCTTCAGAGCTGCCTGCAAATCCCTTACGCAACGTGTTTGTCACGCTTGTAACAATCTGACACACGACGTGATTTGTCCTAACGCCACACAGTACTTATTCCTAATGCTGCGGGGCAAAAATGAGAGACGGACACGTTTGAGTTGAGGTGCCGTCCTTGTTCCGCGCCGGGCCCTCGGGCCGCAGCAACAAAGGACGAAGGTATTGTCGCAGTTCCACGCTCCCGGAATAACGCTGGCCGCAAAGCAAAAGACTTTGCGCGCGCCGATTCATGGCGCGGGCGTCGGGCTGCATAGTGGCGCGCGGGTCACAATGGTGTTGCGCCCGGCCCCGGTCGATCATGGGATCGTATTCCGTCGCGTCGACCTGCCCGGTACGCCGCTCGTGCGTGCCGAGGCGGGCAATGTCCGCGATACCACCCTGTGCACGGCCCTGCGCGGCGACAGCGGCGCGCAGGTCGGCACCGTCGAACACATCATGGCGGCCCTGGCGGCGGCGGAAATCGACAACCTGCTCATCGATCTGGACGGGCCGGAAGTGCCGATCATGGACGGCAGCGCGGCACCGTTCAGCTTCCTCATCGCCTGTGCCGGCGTCGACGAACAGGACGCCGAGCGCCGCTATATCCAGCTGTTGCGTCCGGTCAGCGTGCGCGGCCAGGGGCGCAGCGTCCGGCTCGAGCCGGCAGCGCATTTCTCGCTCGATGCCCGCATCGTGTTCGATCATCCGCTGATCGGCACGCAGACCTACGGCATCGATCTGGACGCCCAGAGCTTCCGGACCGAGCTGGCGCGGGCACGCACCTTCGGTTTTGCCGACCAAATCGCCACGTTGCGCGAGAACGGTCTGGCGCGCGGCGGCTCGCTCGACAACGCCGTGGTCATGAGCCGCGACGGCATTCTCAACCCGGAAGGCCTGCGATTCGAAGACGAGTTCGTGCGCCACAAGGTGCTCGACGCCGTTGGCGACCTCTATCTGGCCGGTGCGCCCCTGCTGGCGCGCTATGTCGGCGAATGCGCCGGCCATGCCATGCATCACAAGCTGCTGACCAAGCTGCTCGCGCAACCTTCGGCCTGGCGCTATGTCGATGCCGATGGCCTGCCGTTCACCGGCGAGCCGGTCCGGGCGCATCAGCCGAGCGCGCTCGAGGGCCTGCGCCTGAGCGCTTGAGCTTGCTGCGCCTAACCTTCGCCGCGCCGCTGTCGGGCGACAATTTCCCGGATCAGCGCGGCGATGCTCGAGCGCACGGTGTCGTCCTCGATCTCACCAAACAACCGGGCGATCTCGATGGTGTGCCGGCGGCGGTTGCCGTGTTCCTGCGGCGCGGCTGGTGAGTTGCCCGATGCCGCGACGGTGTCCTCGAGGAAATAGTCGAGCTCGACGTCGAGCGCGCGCGCGAGCTCCATCAACCGGTGCAGGCTGATGCGCGTGGCCCCGCGCTCGTGCTTTTGCACCTGCTGATAGGTGACCGAAAGTTGACGGGCGAGCTGCTCCTGCGTCATGCCCAGCTCAACACGACGGCTGCGCAGCTTGGCGCCGATCGCCCTTTCGAGCTGCATGTCTTCAATCACGGCTCGTCATGCTCCTGCCATAGGAGGCGGCGACGCCGGCGGCACCGCGCTGACGCCTATGGTATACGCCCCCTTATGCCGCGCAAAGAACGCAACACTGTGATGAGCCTTGCAAAGGGGTCGCCACTGTGTATCCCCAATGCCTGACGTCACGCTGATATATCTGGACACTGGTCGATCTGAGGAGAAGCGCGTGTCGATCTTTGCCTCGTCAACTGCAGCCAAGGCGCTCCGCCGTTTTTGCCGCCTCAGCCTCTTGGTCGTGCTCGCGCTCGGCCCGATCGGCTGCTCGACCTTCGGTGGCGGAGGCGACGACGGCGATGATGTGGCCTTCGAAGAGCGCCCGCCGGAAGACCTGTACACCGAAGCGCAGCAGCTGCTCGGCGACAATGATTTCGAAGATGCCGCCAAGGCCTTCGAAGAAGTTGAACGGCAGCACCCCTATTCCGAGTGGGCCACCCGCGCCCAGCTCATGGCAGCCTATGCCTATTACGAAGAAACCATGTATGACGAGGCCATTGCCGCTGCCCGTCGCTTTGCGGAACTGCATCCGGGCAACAAGGATGTGCCGTACGCCTATTACCTGGTCGGCATGAGTTACTATGAGCGTATTTCCGATGTGGGCCGCGATCAGCAGATGACGCTTGATGCCATGCGCTCGTTCGACGAGCTGGTGCGGCGTTACCCGAATAGCGACTATGCCCGCGATGCCCGTCTGAAAATGGACCTGGCGCGCGATCACCTCGCCGGCAAGGAAATGGAAATCGGCCGCTATTATCAGAAGAAAGAGCGCTACGTTGCGGCGATCAATCGCTTTCGTATGGTCATCGAGCAATACCAGACCACCAGTCACGTGCCCGAGGCCTTGCATCGCCTGAACGAAAGCTATCTGGCGTTGGGGCTGACCGATGAGGCGCGCGCCGCCGCGGCCGTGCTCGGCTACAATTTCCCGGATAGCGACTGGTATGCCGACAGCTATGCCCTGCTGGAAGGCCGCGGCATCGCGCCGGGCAGCGAAGCCGAGGGCGAATCCTGGCTCAGCCGGCTGTTTTGAGCCGATCGGGACGACGTCATGCTGATCGGCCTGTCGATCCGCGACATCGTCCTGATCGACACGCTCGAGCTGAGCTTTCGCGACGGCCTGTGCGTGCTCACCGGCGAAACGGGTGCCGGCAAGTCGATCCTGCTGGATGCGCTCGGCCTGGCCTTGGGCAAACGCGCCGAGCGCACGCTGGTGCGCGCCGGCACGGCTAAAGCCACGGCGATCGCCACCTTTGCCTTGCCGGCCGGGCATCCGGCGCAGGCCATCCTTGATGACAACGACCTCGACATCGAGGATGCCGAGCTGGTCTTGCGCCGCAGCGTCACCGCCGACGGCCGCAGCCGGGCATTCGTCAACGATCAGCCGGTGAGCACCGCCTTGCTGCGCCAGCTCGGCGACAGCCTGCTCGAGGTGCATGGCCAGCATGACACCCACGGCCTGCTCGCCCAGGCCAGCCATCGCGGCATCCTTGATGCGTTCGGCCAGCTCGACGTGCCGCTGGCCGACACCCGGCGGGCATATCAGAACTGGCAGGCCCGCGAGTCCGCCTTGCGCAGCCTGCGCGATCAGGTCAGCCAGGCTCAGCGCGAGGAAGACTATCTGCGCAGCGTTGCCGAGGAACTGACCGAGCTCGATCCGAAGCCCGATGAAGAAAACGCGCTGGCCGAGCTGCGTGCGCGGCTGATGCACCGGGAAAAGCTGGTTGGCGGGCTTGAGGATGTGCGCATGGCCGCCGCAGGCGAGGACGGCGCGCTGACCCAACTGGGCCGGGCCGAACGCCAGCTCGTCCGGCTGCAGCCGCTGGCCGACGCGGCGCTCAGCCCGGCCGTGGCCGCTTTCGAGCGGGCCGCCGTCGAACTGGCCGAGGGAATCGAGCGCATCGAAGCCGCCCTGCGCGGCCTGGACGAGGCCGAGCGAGATCTCGAAGCGGTCGAGGAACGGCTGTTTGCCTTACGTGCGGCCGCGCGCAAGCATCGCTGCGAGGTGGATGCGCTGCCGGCGCTGTGTGCTGACATGGTGGCGCGGCTCGAAGCGCTCGATGCCGGTGCTGATCGGCTGACCCGGGCCGAGGCCGAGGCCCAGGCGGCACGCCGGACGTTCGAGGAGGCGGCGGCGGCGCTTAGTGCACAGCGCCGGGCGGCGGCGGCGCGTCTGGCCGAGGCGGTCATGGCCGAGCTGCCGCCCTTGAAGATGGAACGCGCGCGTTTTTCGGTCGACGTCACGCCGCTCGAGCCGGAAGCCTATGGTCCGCATGGCATGGACCGGGTGGCCTTTCTGATTGCGACCAATCCCGGTCAGCCGCCCGGACCGCTCGGCAAGATCGCCTCAGGTGGCGAACTGGCCCGCTTCATGCTCGCCCTCAAGGTCGTGCTCGCGCGCACCGGCGCGGCCAGCTCGATGGTGTTCGATGAGGTCGATGCCGGCATTGGCGGCGCCACGGCCGATGCCGTCGGCGAGCGCCTGGCACGCCTGGGTGGCTCGCATCAGGTGCTGGTCGTGACCCATTCGCCGCAGATCGCCGCGCGGGCGCGCGCGCACTGGCAGGTCGCCAAGCACAGCGAGGGCGAGGCCACCTGGATCGACGTCAAGCGTCTGGACGAAAGCGGCCGGCGCAACGAGATCGCCCGTATGCTCGCCGGCAGTGCCGTCACCGACGCCGCGCGTGCGGCTGCCGACAGCCTGCTGGCCAATTCGGCCTGAGCCCATCATGCAAGACGTGCCTCGATGAACGATGACAACGCGTCCAAGCTGCTCGAGGCGTTGAGCGATACCGAAGCGGCGGCCGAGCTCGAACGCCTGGCGCGCGAAATCGCGCACCACGACCGGCTTTATTACCAGAATGATCGGCCGGAAATCTCCGATGCCGCTTACGATGCACTGCGCCAACGCAACACGGCGATCGAGGCGCGGTTTCCCGAGCTGACACGGGCGGATAGCCCGTCCGGCCGCGTCGGCGCGCCGCCGCTGACGGCTTTTGCCAAGGTGCGCCACAGCGTGGCCATGCTGTCGCTCGACAACGCCTTCGACGCCGAGGATGTCGCCGAATTTCTGCGCCGCGCGCGGCGGTTTTTGAACATGGCAGAGACAGCCCCGCTCGATCTGGTCGCCGAGCTCAAAATCGACGGCCTGTCGGTGGCCTTGCGCTATGAGCACGGCGCGCTCGTGCAAGCGGCCACGCGCGGCGATGGCAGCGAGGGCGAGAACATCACGCCCAATGCGCGCACGATCACCGATGTGCCCTTGAAACTGCAAGGCAAGGCGCCGCCGGTGCTCGAGGTGCGCGGTGAGGTCTATCTCGAGCGCGAGGGCTTTCTCGCCCTCAACGCCGAGCGTGAGGCCAATGGCGAGGCGGTGTTCGCCAATCCGCGCAACGCCGCCGCCGGTTCGCTGCGCCAGCTGGATTCGCGCATCACCGCCGCCCGGCCCTTGCGCTTCTTCGCCTATGGCTGGGGTGAGGCCGAACCGGCGATCGAGGGCACCTATCACGGCTATCTCGAGCGGCTTGAGCGGCTGGGTTTCGTGGTCAATCCCGAGCGGCGCGTCGCCAGCGCGCTCGACGATCTGCTGGCCTTCCATGACGACATCGGCAAGCGCCGGGCGCAGTTAACCTATGATATCGACGGCGTCGTCTACAAGATCGACGACATCGCCTTGCAGCGCCGCCTGGGTTTTGTCGGCCGGGCGCCGCGCTGGGCAATCGCGCACAAATTCCCCGCCGAGCAGGCGCAGACGATCGTGAACGCCATCCGCATCCAGGTCGGGCGCACCGGTGCCATGACGCCGGTCGCCGAGCTGGCGCCGATCACGGTAGGCGGGGTGGTCGTCAGCCGGGCGACCCTGCACAACCAGGACTACATCGAAAGCAAGGACATCCGCGTCGGCGATACCGTGGTCATCCAGCGCGCCGGGGACGTCATTCCGCAAGTGGTCGAAGTCGTTCCTGATCGTCGGCCCGACGGCACCGAGCCCTACGTCTTTCCGGAAACCTGTCCGATCTGCGGCAGCCATGCCGTGCGTCCGGAAGGCGAGGCCGTACGCCGCTGCACCGGCGGGCTGATCTGCGCCGCGCAACTCCAGGAACGGCTGATCCATGTGGTCTCGCGCGATGCCTTCGACATCGATGGTCTGGGCCGCAAACAGATCGTGCAACTGCGGGAAGCCGGCCTGATTGCGCGCCCAGGCGATCTGTTTCGTCTGGCCAAGGACGACACCGCGCGCGAGGCCCTGCAGGCGCTGGACGGCTGGGGGGCCAAGAAGATCGACAATCTCAAGGCAGCTCTCGAAGCCCGGCGTACGGTGCCGCTTGACCGGCTGATCAACGCGCTCGGCATCCGCTTTGTCGGCGACGTCAACGCCAAGGTCCTGGCCCGGCACTATGGCAGATATGGTGCCTGGTATGCCGCCATGGCCAGGCTGGCCGAGGGCGACGGCGCGACGGCCGAAGATCTGCACAATGTCGATGGCATCGGGGGGGCCGTGGTCGAGAGCCTGCGCGAATTCTTTGCCGAGCCGGGCAATGTCGCGGCGCTCGATGATCTGGCATCGCTGCTGACCATCGAGGACAGTGCCGGCGTTGCCAGCGGCGGCGCGCTCGCCGGCAAGACCATCGTCTTCACCGGCACGCTCGAGCAGATGAGCCGCGCCGAGGCCAAAGCGCGGGCGGAAACGCTCGGCGCCAAGGTGGCTGGCTCCGTGTCGAAGAAGACCGACTATGTCGTGGTCGGCGCCGATGCCGGTTCGAAAGCCAAAAAGGCGAGCGAGCTGGGTGTCACGACCTTGAGCGAGGCCGAGTGGTTGGAAATGGCCGGCGCCTAGCAATCAGGAGTGTTCGATCGGCGCGCAGGCATCGGTCAGCCAGGCCGCCGTGGCCTGATCCAGATGCGGGCTCAGCGTTTCCCTGACCCGCGCGTGGTAGTCATTCAGCCAGGCGAGCTCATCGGCATACAGGCCGCCTGGCAGGATCAGGCGCCGATCGATCGGTGCGAGCGATAGGGTCTCGAAGCCGAGCATGGCCCGCTCACTGCCGCCGCGCGGCTTGGCGCGCACGACCAGCACGAGGTTTTCGATGCGGATGCCATAGGCGTTCGGCTTGTAGTAGCCAGGCTCGTTGGACAGGATCATGCCCGCGCGTAAGCGGGTCTCGCTAAGCCGCTTGGCGATGCGCTGCGGCCCTTCATGCACACACAGATAGGCGCCGATGCCATGGCCGGTGCCGTGGTCGTAATCCAGGCCGGCGCGCCAGAGCGGCAGTCGTGCCAGGATGTCGAGCTGGCCGCCGCTGGTGTCTTCCGGAAAAACCGCCCGCGCCAAAGCGATATGGCCGCGCAGGACACGCGTATTGCGCGCCTTGATCTCGTCGCTGACCGCGCCGACGGCGAGTGTTCGCGTGATGTCCGTGGTGCCATCCAGATATTGGCCGCCGCTGTCGATCAGCAGAACGTTGCCGGCGCTGATGTGGGCATTGCTGGTGTCGTCCAGGCGGTAATGGGGCAGGGCGGCGTGAGCGGCAAAACCGCAGATGCTGTCGAAGCTGGGACCGCGAAACAGCTCGTCCTTGGCGCGCTCGAAGATCAGCCGTTCGGCGACGTCGCGCTCGCTCAAGCCGCCGCGCGCGGCTTCTTCGTCGAGCCAGCGCAGGACGCGGCACAAGGCAGCGCCGTCGCGCACATGGCAGGCGCGCATGCCGTCGATCTCGGTGTCGTTCTTGACCGCCTTGGCGAGCACGCACGGATCGCTGGCGCGCACCAGAGGGGCGCCGGCGGCGCGCAGGCGGTCAATGATCGCCAGGTTGGTGCTTTGGGCATCGATCAACACCCGTCTCTTGGCCTGGCCGAGCGCCGCCAGGGCGGTCTCGAACGCGGCCAGCGGTTCGAGTTCGGCATCGTCGAGCCGCGCCGCCACTGGCAGCTTGCGCAGATCGGTGAACAAGGTCGCCTGGCCATCGGCTTCGAGCAGCAGAAAGCCCAGACACAACGGATTGAACGGGATGTCGCCACCGCGGATGTTGAGCAGCCAGGCGATCGAATCCGCCAGGGCGATCACCGCGATGTCGGCGCCAGCCTTGGCGACCTCCCTGCCCATGCGCACGCGCTTGTCGGCACTGCTCTCGCCGGCATGGGCCAGCGGCCAGGTGCTGATCGGCCAGACCGGCGCCGGCGGGCGATCCTGCCAGAGCGCGTCGATCGGATTGGCACCGAGCGGCACGAGAGCGCAGCCACGCCGCTCGGCCTCGCGCTGGAAGGGCTTCAGGGCGGCTTCGGTGAACAGGTGCGGGTCGTAGCCGATCCGTGCGCCGGCTTCGGCATGCTCGGCTAGCCAGGCCGACGGCGTCTCGTCCGGCAAGCGGCGGATGGTGAAGCGCGTGGCATCGACCTGCTGGCCGATCTGTTCGGTGTAGCGGCCATCGGTGAACACCGCCGCGCGTTCATGCAGCACGACGGTGAAGCCGGCCGAGCCGGTAAAGCCGGTCAGCCAGGCGAGGCGCTCGGCCTGGGCCGGCAGATATTCGCTGCGATAGGCATCGACCCTGGGCACGAGCAGGCCGTCCAGGCCCTTTTCGGCCAGCGCGGCGCGCAAACCATCCAGGCGCTCGGCCGGTGCCGGGCTTTTCAGGCTGTCCGGCAGGCGCAGCGCCGCGCGGCGGGCTTCCAGTGCGGCGTCGAGCGCGGCATCGGGCCGATCGCGGATCAGGCACAGCCAGTCCGGCCGGCTCGGATCGCCGGCGGCATTGATGGCGCGCAACAGCTCATCGAGCGCTTCGCCAACGAAGCGTGCACCACACGTCTCGAGCCAAGCCTGGTCCGGTCGTTCCGCGGCCATGATCGCGCCATCCTCATCGCGTTTTTTATGCTGCGTGTCGTTCGGCGCTGCGGCAGCGGTTACGACCGCACGCGCTGGTTGGCGATATTGGCCGCTTGGGTGCGGTTTTTCACGCCCAAAGCGCGCAGCACGCCGCGGACATGGATTTTTACGGTCGCTTCGCTGAGACCCATGTGATCGGCAATGGCGCGATTGCTCAGGCCGCGGGCGATGTGTTCGAGCACTTCGCGCTGTCGTGCGGTCAGTTCGGCGGCATCGAGATCGATCTCGACCAGCGCTGGCTCGGGTGAGGGCGGCCCGGACACCTCCATGTGCTCGCTGCTGGCGCTGGCACGCAAATCACGCGCGTGGCGCAAGGCATCGATCCAGGTCTCGGTGCGCTCGAAGGCCTCGTTCTCGGTGTCGCTCACACGATCGGTGATAACCAGCAGCAGGCAGCGCGGTGCACTGTCGGCGTCAATCGGCACAAGCAGGCCTGCGGCAGCCGCCGACACCTCAAGTGCGGCGACGATGCGGTTGAAGAGATACGCCGAGGGGCGCACGGGCTGCGCGCCGCCGGCATCTTCGGCGCAGATCGCGGCGCACAAGGAGGGACTTGGCGCCAGACCTGTGGGCGCGCGCGCCACGATCGTGCCATAGTCCTCGGATGTCTCATCGGTGCACAGCAACAGCGCGCAGGCGAGGTCGCTGCCGGCGCAGATCTCGCTCAACATGCTGTCCAGCACATCGGCGCGCTCGGCGGCAGCCATGGCGAGATCGCGCAAGCGCACGCGCGTGATCAGATCCCGGTTGCGCTCGGCCAGGGCCTTGGTGATGCGCGCCTGTTCGGTGAGATCGAAGAACACGCTGTAGCGCTCAACGACACCGTCCGGGCACGGGTCGTCGCGCGCGATCCACTGCACAAAGCGCGTGGTGCCGTCGTCGAACTGCAGGCGGAACTCGATGCTGACATCGCCGTTCGCCCCCGCCGGCCGCTTGGCGAATTTACGCACGCGCCCCCGGTCGGCCTGATGGACGCGCTGAAACAGCCGTTCGGGCTCGGCGGTCAGATCGACTGCACCAATGCCGAAAAGCTGTTCGGCATAGCTGCTGATGAACTGCCAGCTCGGTGGCTTGTCGCCTTCCAGGAGCTGGCGGCAGATGACGCTGGGCACCTTGTCGGCCAGGGTCTGCCAGGCGCGCGCGTCGGCCTCGGCGCGGCTCTCCGCCTGCTTTTGCGCGGTGACATCGATGATGATGCCTTCGAGCGTCCGGCCGCCTTCGGGATCGAGCGCCGTGGTCGTGCGCAGGTTCAGCCAGCGGCGCGTGCCATCCGCATGCTTGACCTGCAGCGTCTGACTGAGTGGGCCCATATGGCCATAGGCATAGCGGAAAGCGGCAAAGAGCTGGCGCCGGTCACCGGCCGGGACGCGGCGCAGCAGGTGCGCCGGATCGGCCATGACGCTTTGTGGCGTGAGGCCGGTCATGGCCTGTATGCCGCGGCCGATCTCGACGATGCAAAACTGGCCACTGACCTGGTCGAAGCGGGCGCGAAAGCCGGCCGCCGAGTTCAGGTCGTCCAGCCAGGGTGGCGGCGGCTCGCTGGTAGCAAGGCTGAGATCGCGGACACGCGCGTCATAGCCGCCGGCGAGGCTGGTGAGCAGGGTCAGGCTGGCACGCACGCTGAGCGTGCCGTCCAGCACCAGGCCGAGCAGCCGTGCCAGGGTTTGCGCCGGTTTTTGACGATCGAGCACGCCGCGCACGCCGTGATCGAGCAGTGCCTGCGCCCGGGCCGGGTCGGTGCGCTCGAGCAGCACGACGACCTGGTCTGCCTTGGCATGCAGCCCCGGTTCCGCCAGCTGGCCCAGCGCATCGTTCACCTGATCATCGACCAGAATCACCGACGGTGGCGGGTCCAGGCGGATCAGGTCGTCGCTGCAATCGATGTCATGCCAAGCTAGTTGGCCGTCACTGATCAGCGGGCCCAGGCTACGCAAGCGCTCGATGAGGTCACTCGGGCCAAGCGCGGCGATATGCGTGTGTGTGCTTTTACTAGGTGCCGTGCTGTCGCCTGACATCCCGACCAACGCGCTCACGGTTTTACTGTGTTAAGTACACCGCAGCGTAGTTGGTCGGCAGGCGAAGACAAGCCGGCTGTTTGACACGGCCGGCTCGGCTTTGTTGTTGACGGCGGGAACTAATCCTTTCGGATTAGTCTGGCCGCCAGGGCGTGTTATTTGAGCGGCGCCATGACCATGACCATCTGCCGACCTTCGAGCTTGGGAAACTGCTCAACCTTGGCGATGTCTTTGACCTCTTCCCGCACGCGGTTGAGAATGTCGACGGCGATCTCCTGGTGTGCCATTTCCCGGCCGCGAAACCGCATGGTGACCTTAACCTTGTCGCCTTCGCCGAGGAAGGAATGCACCTTCTTCATCTTGATGTTGTAATCGTTGGTATCGATGCCCGGGCGCATCTTGATTTCCTTGACCTCGATCGTGCGCTGTTTCTTGCGCGCGGCGTTGGCCCGCTTCTGGGCTTCGTATTTGAACTTGCCGTAATCGAGGATCTTGCACACCGGCGGGACCGCGTTGGGCGACACTTCGACGAGGTCGAGCCCGGCTTCGGCCGCACGCTGCAGCGCCTGGTTGACCGGCACGACGCCGATCATTTCGCCGTCGGCGTCGACCAGACGCACTTCACGGCTCTCGATGCGATCATTGATGCGATACTCGTCGCGCGATGGCGATACCATTCAGTCTCCTGACGTCTCAATTGCTCCGGGCGGTGCCAAGCTCAACGCGTGCGTTATTGGTTGCGACGCTTACGCGTTCCAGCCCCGTTTTCTGCTCACACCTGCAGATCGGGCGGCACCACAGCCTTCTTAATGTGCGCGAGGGCTGCGTCCAGCGCAAGGCTGTCTTGCGACGTTTCGCCCAATCGCCGGATCGAGACGCTGCGTTCCTCGGCTTCGCGCTTACCGACCGCCAGGAGCAGCGGCACTTTCGCGACGCTGTGCGCGCGCACCTTGTAGCCGATCTTGTCGGCGCTCGTGTCGCAGATCGCACGCACGCCGGCGGCTTGGAGCAGGGCGGTGACCTCTTCGGCATAACGGTCGCTGTCATTGGTCACTGTGGCCACGACGACCTGCACCGGCGCCAGCCAGAGCGGCAACTTGCCGGCATACTGCTCGATGAGCATGCCGATGAAGCGCTCGAAGCTGCCGAGAATGGCGCGATGCAGCATGACCGGTCGGTGGCGGTTGCCGTCCTGGCCAACATATTCGGCATCGAGCCGCTCGGGTAGGACGAAATCGACTTGGATCGTGCCGCATTGCCAGTCCCGGCCGATGGCATCGGTCAGGACGAATTCCAGCTTCGGGCCGT
>JBHJHH010000134.1:0-7068 GCA_050331015.1 Geminicoccaceae bacterium | reverse complement strand
CCGCCCCCCCCAACCCCTCAACTCACCCCTCATCATGTCACCTAAACCCACATCACCTGACCGAACCCCACATCAGGTGACCGAACGCCAAATCTGGTGACCAAACGCCACATCCGGTGACCGAACGCCGCATCTGGTGACTGAACGCCACAGCCGGTGACTGAACGCTGCATTTCGCAGGGTTGGCGCTCAGCGGCTGCGGGGTAGCGGGTGCGGGCCGGGCATGGGCACAGCATGGCGATCGCCGTCACGCGGCATGCCATGCTTGGCCAGACCCAGGACGCTGATGCGGGCGTAGTCGAGACGCGGACGCGGGGTGGTCGCAATCATCGGAGCTCTACATTCATCGGGTGCGCTGGCGGCGGCTGTGGCGCAGGCGCTCGAACAGACGATACAGGCGGGCGGCGCCGGTGGCCGGGCGCGGCCGCGGCGCGGGCGTTTGCGCGAAGGCCTCGGCGAACAGGACGTATTCCATGCCAGGGGTGAACATCGGCGCGGGCTCCTTGCGTTTTTCTTGGCTCAGCTCAGGCCAATCAGGGCGCTCAGGGCGAGAGCCGGCGCGGCGGACAGGACGAGAGCGGCGGCGAGGCAGGCGGTTTCGCTCATCACGACGCGCAGGTGCGGAACAGAGGTATTCATGGCGGGGCTCCAGGTCGATCGCGGCCCGGACCACCCGGGCACCTGAGGCCTGCATACCCCAGCGCCGCCCCGGGAACTGTGAAGCGCGTCACACTTCTGACATTTCGGCGATGGTCTTTTGCCCGACTGTCAACACGCAGCCAAAACGGTCCAGGCGTTCCGGATCAACGCCCGCTGTGTCGCTGAAGATGCGGGCCACCGCACCGGTCAGGTGCCGGCTGGCCGTCCGTGAGCGCACGGCTTAAGCTCGCCCTAACGCCGTGGCCTTGGCGGGGAGATGCTGCATGGACCGGTTTACCGGCGGCTGCCTGTGCGGCCGCGTCCGCCTGATCGCGACCGGTCAGCCCGAGCGGGTCGGCCTGTGCCATTGCCTCGATTGCCGCAAGCATCACGGCGCCGTGTTCTACGCCGCGGCCGTGTTCACGACTGACGCGGTCAGCGTCAGCGGCACGACACACGCCTATCAGGGACGGCACTTCTGCCCGCAGTGCGGCTCATCGGTGTTCGCCCGCAGCGGCGACGAGATCGAGGTGCATCTGGGCGCCCTCGACGAAGCGAACCGGCTCGTGCCGACCTACGAGACCTGGACGATCCGGCGCGAAGCCTGGCTGCCGCCCCTGCCGCTCGCGCAGCACTACCGATGCGACCGGCCCAAGCCCGATGACGAGGAGCGGTAGGCGGCAGCCTGCCGCCCGCCAGGGACGAAGGCCGCAGGCTCAGTAGAGCCGCTGGCGCGCGTCGCTGTCGATGATCGCCTGCATGTCCGCCGTGCTGTCCACCAACTGCTTATCGCGCAGACGACCGTGCACCATCATGGCCTCGGCCAGGCTCGGCACATCGCTGATGTCCGGCCAGTGCTCGGGCTGCCACATCTGCGAGCGCAGCATGCATTTGGCGCAGTGCAAAAACGCCTCGCGCACCTGCACCAGGAGGACGAAGCGCGGTGCGCGGCCGTCGACGGCAAAGCGGTCCAACAGGGCGGGATCGGTGCGGATGCGGCCCTGGCCGGCGACACGCAGCGTCTCGTCCCGGCCGGGTATCAGGAAAATCAGCCCGACGGTCGGGTCGACCATCAGGTTCTCGTAACTGTCGAAGCGCTTGTTGCCCGGGCGATCGGGCAGCGCCAGCGTATGGGCATCGAGCACGCCGACAAACCCCGCCGGATCGCCCTTCGGCGACAGATCGAGCAGGCCGTCGGGGCCCCGCGTGGCCAAGACCACGAAGGGCGAAGCAGCGATGAAGCGGGCGCAGATGGCGTCGATGTGATCGATGGTCTTTTGCGATGCCAGGGAACCCGGCTGACCAACCAGGGCGCGCAACTGCTCATGGGTCGTGATGGCGTGCGGATCGTCTGACATACGTGGTCCTCTCCGAAACAACGCGTCCTGCCGGACGGTTTCTAGCCGTAGTCGATCAGGCCATGGCGTTTGAGGCCAGCGAAAAAGTGCGCGTTGCGCGCATCGTCGGCATAAGGCCGCCAGCTGCGCCGGCCGGCGACGAAGCCTGGCTCTAGGCGCTCGCATTCGGCCAGCGCGAGACGCGCCGCGTCGGGCCGGTCCAGATGGGCCAGCACCGCGGCATGGCGGTAGTGCAGCACCGGCCAGCTCGGCCGCAGCCGGACGGCTTCGCCGATCGCCGCCAGCGCCGGCTCGAGCAAGCCCAACGCCAGCCGGGCGCGCGACAGATAGCCGAGATACAGGGCGCGCAGCGGATCGCGCGGGTTGAGCCACAAAGCGCTCTCCAGCCGCTCGACCGCTTCCGCCGTACGGCCGACCAGATCGAGCCGGTTGCCGAGCGCCATCTGGGCATGGGCATTGCTCGGATTGAGCTGCACGGCGGTTTCCGTCTCGGCGATGCCCTCATCGAAGCGCTCGCCGTAGACATACGCCATGCCAAGCGTCAGATGCGCGAACGACGATGAGCCATCGAGCAGCACCGCGTGGCGCGCCGCGGCCAGGCCGGCCTCGAGCGTGGCGGCGCGGTCATCGGTGCAGCCTTGCACAACCATATCGAGCAGATGCGCCCGGCCGAGGCCCATCCAGGCGTCGCTGTAGCCGGGTTCCAGCTCGAGCGCCTGGCGGAACCACTGCCGCGCGGCGGCATTGCCGGCGCAGGTGTAGTCATGCACCGCACTCCAGCCGCGCAAGAAGCAGTCCCAGGCACTCAGATTGCCGGTGCGACTGGTCTGCGTGCGCTGCAGCTCGGCGGCCTGCAGGTGCGGCTCGATGACGGCGACGATGCGGCGGGTGATGTCGTCCTGGATGGCGAACACGTCCTCCAGCTCGCGGTCGTAATGTTCGGCCCACAGCTGCACGCCGTTTTCGGCATCGATGAACTGCGCACTGACGCGCACGCGGTTGCCCGACCGGCGCACGCTGCCCTCGATGACGTAGCGCGCGCCGAGTTCGTTGCCGACCTGGGGGGCGGCGACGCTGCGGCCCTTGTAAGTGAAGCTGGAGCTGCGCGCGATCACCGGGAACGAGCGCCAGGCCGCCAAAGCGGTGATCAGGTCTTCGCTCAGGCCGTCGGCGAAATAGTCCTGATCGGCATCGCCGGAGCGGTTGGTAAACGGCAGCACGGCCACGGCCGGGCGCTGCATGATCGGATCGACCCGTTGCGGCGCGCCGCCCGGGCCGAGCGCACTGTCGACCCGCTCGACGCGATACAGATGCACCGGCCGGTCCAGCTTGGCCAGCTTGCGCTCGCCCTGGTCGATGAAGGCCACCGGCAGCTTGCTGGCGACCATGTCCTGCACCTGCGCCGAGACGAGTACCGTGCGCGGTTCGGCCAAAGCCTCGATGCGCGCGGCGACATTGACGCCATCGCCGTAGAGATCCCCGCCTTCGACCAGGACATCGCCGATATGCACGCCGATGCGCAGATCGATGCGCACGCCGTGTGGCGCCACCTGCCGGGCGCTCATCGCGGTCTGCACGGCCAAGGCACAGTCGACGGCATCGACCGCGCTGGCGAATTCGACCAGAGCGCCGTCGCCCATATATTTGACCACGCGGCCGCCATGGGCATCGACTTCGGGCTGGAAACACTGCGCGCGCACCGCCTTGAGCGCTGCCATGGTGGCGCGTTCGTCGCGTGCCATCAGGGCGCTGAACCCGGCGACGTCGACGGCCATGATCGCGGCAAGGCGGCGCGACATGCAAACTCCTTGGCGTTGCGCCCGGCACTGGTGCCTCTATCTAGCACGGCAGCGTGTTGAGACGATAATGCGCTGCACCCACCTGCATGATGACAGGGAGGGCACGCGCCAGACCTTTGCGCCGCATCATGGCATTGGCACACGGCTGTGCTCTATAGCGTCCGATGTGCGGGCACACAGCCTGCCAGATCACCCAAGGCACCGAGAGGAACCCACGACATGGCACCGGCGCCCGTACAAGCCGCCACCCAGAGCGTGACCCGGGCCGGCACCGCGCCGGCCGAAGGCGGACGCCTGAGCGGCCGGACCACACGCGCCGCCGGTGTCGCCTGTGCACCGCCCGGCCATGACAGCGCGCGCTCGTTCGGTGCCGAGGCGCTCGATCGCGCCACCATCGCGCAGATTGCCCGGACAACCGGCGGCATTGCCCCGAGCGTGGTCATGCTCGCCTGGCTGGATTGGCTGATCCATCTCAGCGTCAGCCCCGGCCGACAGTACGAGCTGTCGGAAAGCGCCCAGGCCAAGGCCGCACGGCTGCTCGATTACCTGGTGCACAAGAGCGCCGATGCCGACACGCCGCCGTGCATCACGCCGAAAAAGGGCGATCGCCGCTTCGGCCATGACATGTGGCAGCAGCCGCCCTTCGATCTGATGCACCAGAGCTTCTTGATGACCCAAGCCTGGTGGGAGGAAGCGGTCTGCGGCTTGCATGGCATGAGCCGGCAAAACCGCGACATCGTCGCCTTCATGAACCGGCAGCTGCTGGATGTGTTCTCCCCCTCGAACCACCCGCTGACCAATCCGCGCGTGCTGCAGGCGACGCTGACCTCGGGCGGCATGAACCTGATGCAGGGCTGGATGAACTGGCTGGAGGATGTCCGCCGCCAGCGCACCGGCGAGCGGCCGCACGGCGCCGACAGCTATGTCGTCGGCCAAAACGTCGCCTGCACGCCGGGCCAGGTGGTCTTGCGCACGCCCCTGATCGAGCTCATCCAGTACCAGCCGAACACGGACACGGTACATGCCGAGCCGGTGCTGATCACGCCGGCCTGGATCATGAAGTACTACATCCTCGATCTCAGCCCGGAGAACTCGCTGATCGGCTGGCTGGTCAGCCAGGGCCACACGGTGTTCGCCATCTCCTGGAAGAACCCGGGCGCCGCGGACCGCGAGATGGGCTTCGACGACTATCGCACGCTCGGCCTGATGGCGGCACTCGAGGCGATCAACGCCATTTGCCCGGACCGCAAGATCCACGCGCTCGGCTATTGCCTGGGCGGCACCTTGCTGAGCGTCACCGCCGCCGCCATGGCGCGCGATGGCGACGATCGCCTGGCCAGCCTGACCATGCTCGCCGCGCAGGTCGATTTCACCGAGGCCGGCGAGCTCATGCTGTTCATCAATGACAGCCAGGTCGCCTTTCTCGAGGACATGATGTGGGACCAGGGCTATCTCGACAGCCAGCAGATGGCCGGTGCCTTCCAGCTCCTGCGCTCGAACGATCTGATCTGGTCACGCCTGGTCGAGGAATACCTGCTCGGTGCGCGTAACGGCATGAACGATCTCATGGCCTGGAATGCGGACGCGACGCGCATGCCCTACAAGATGCACACCGAATACCTGCATGATCTGTTCTTGAACAACGACTTCGCCGAAGGCCGCTTCGAGGTCGACGGCCGCAAGGTGGCGTTCACCGACATCCGAGCGCCGATCTTCGCGGTCGGCACCGAATGGGACCATGTCGCGCCCTGGCGTTCGGTCTACAAGATGCACATCCTGTCCGACACCGCCGTGTCGTTCTGTTTGACCAGCGGCGGCCACAATGCCGGTATCGTCAGCGAGCCGGGCCACCCGCGCCGGCGCTATCGGGTCACCCATCGCGAAGCCGATGCCAGCTATATCGACCCGGACACCTGGTTCGCCGAAACCCCGGTGCAGCAGGGCTCCTGGTGGCCGGAATGGCAGCGCTGGCTGGTCGAGCGCGGCAGCGGCGACCAGATCGCCCCGCCGGCCATGGGCGCCGCGGACGCCGGCTACCCGCCGCTGCAGCCGGCCCCGGGCAGCTATGTCCACCAGACCTGAGCTTGCCACTTGAAAAGAGGGGCGTCTTGGCGCTAGGCGATCCCCATGCTTGATCAACTCACGCGTTACGGCGACGTCACCGGCATTGTCGGCGATATTCTGAGCATCCGCGTGCCGGCCGGCCAGGCGGTGCGGCCGCGCTTCAACGATCTGGCTTTTGTCGAGCGCGCCGAGGGCGAGGGCACGCTGGCGCGCATCATCCGCATCGAGGGCGAGGTTATCGCGCTGCAATTGTTTGCTGGCGCGCGCGGCGTGACCACCGATGCCAAGGTGCGCTTTCTCGGCCAGCCGATGCAGGCCCCCTATTCGGCCAACATCCTCGGGCGCATCTTCGCCGGCGACGGAAGGCCGATCGATCGCGGCCCGGCGCTGGACGGCGAACCGAGCGTGATGATCGGCGGGCCGCCGGCCAACCCGGTCAAGCGCGTGCTCGCCTCGAAGATGATCCGCACCGATGTGCCGATGATCGATGTCTTCAATTCGCTGGTGGAAAGCCAGAAGCTGCCGATCTTCTCGGTGTCCGGCGAGCCCTACAACGCCCTGCTCGCGCGCATCGCCATCCAGGCCGATGCCGATATCGTCGTGTTCGGCGGGCTCGGGCTGATCTTCGACGATTACCACTTTTTCCGCACGCGTCTGGAAGACGCCGGCGTGTTCGCGCGCACGGTCATGTTCGTCAATCAGGCGAGCGATCCGATCGTCGAACGCCTGCTGGTGCCCGACATGGCGCTGGCGGTCGCCGAGCGCTTCGCCGTCGATGAGGGCAAGCGCGTGCTCGTCCTGCTTACCGATATGACCGCCTTTGCCGATGCCCTGAAAGAAATCGCCATTGCCATGGAGCATGTGCCGTCCAATCGCGGCTACACCGGCGATCTCTATTCCCAATTGGCGCGCCGCTACGAAAAAGCCTGCGATTTCGCCGGCGCCGGCTCGGTCACCGTGCTGTCGGTGACCACCATGCCCGGCAACGATGTCACCCATCCGGTGCCGGACAACACCGGCTACATCACCGAGGGCCAGTTCTATCTGCACGGCGGCATGATCGACCCGTTCGGCTCGCTGTCGCGCTTGAAGCAGCACGTCATCGGCAAGGTCACGCGCGAGGACCACGGCCAGGTCATGAACGCCATGATCCGTCTGTACGCCGGTGCGCAGGACGCCGAGCAAAAACAGAGCATGGCCTTCGAGCT
>JBHJHH010000133.1:0-26230 GCA_050331015.1 Geminicoccaceae bacterium | reverse complement strand
ACGCAGTAGATGATTGCCCATGCAGACGCTGAACAATGTCGGTTCGTAGCATACCGAAGTGCCCGCTTGCGCAGCTCAAAGGCGCCGGCGGCAGAAAACCGCCAGCGCGTCGATGCGCACGGTGCCCATGACCCGATCCTGACGCCCCTGCAGGCTTGAGGCGACCCCGAGCATCGCCTGTTCCAGGCGCTCTGCCGCGGTGAACACGTCCTGGCCGGCCTCGGTCAACGTGCAGCCACGGGTCGTGCGGTTGATCAATCGCTTGCCGATCGCTGTTTCCAGGGCACCCAGCCGTCGGCTCGAGAGGGCTTAGCTTACCCCGAGCCGCGCGCGGCGCCAAGCATCTGGCCATCGCGGGCGACCGCCAGGAAGTAGCGGGCATCTTCCGTGGCCGTGCCGGTGTTCGATATTGTCGCCGATGCGCTGATCGACAAGGTCACGCCCGAGATGACCATCTGGAAGGAAGAGATCTTCGGCCCGGTGCTTTCGGTCACGCGTCGCGAGAACTACACGGCCGCCGTCGAGCTGATCGAGCGGCACGACTACGCCAATGGTGTCGCCGTGTTCACCGGCGACGGCGATGCCGCGCGCGCGTTTGCTCGTGACATCGAAGTGGGCATGGTCGGCGTCAACGTACCGATCTTGGTGCCGACGGCGTTCCACTCGTTCGGCGGCTGGAAGCAGTCGCTGTTCGGCGACCACCACATGCATGGGCGGGAGGGTGTGCGCTTTTGTACGCGTCTCAAGACGATCACCACGCGCTGGCCGTCCGGCGTGCGCACCGATCCGGAAGTCGTCATGCCGACCATGGGCCGAGGTCGAGAACGGGTGCGCCCGGCGGTGCACCCGTTGCCCTGCCTGCCCAAACGCCGGCCTATCGACCAGGCGCGCCGATGCGCACGATCTGCTGGCAGAGCGTGTGGGCGGCACCGAGGCTGCGGCAGGTGGCAACCGACATCTGCGGCAGGCACAGCCATTCCAGCATCCAGGCCGCGCCGGAGCGTTCCTGCTCGTGCACCAGGGCCTGGTGTACGCCGGCAAGCTGGGTGGCATTGTAGCGCGCCAGCGTAACCAGCAGCTCGGCCAGGACCGGATTGCTCTTGTGCGGCATGGCCGACGAACCGCCGCCGCCTGCGATGGCGATGTCGTCGACGCCCTGTTGCGCCATCAAGCAGACGTCCTGGCCGATCTTGCCGAGCGTGCCGGTGATCAGCGACAGCTGGCCGGCATAGGCCGCGAGCGCGCTCCGATCGGTGTGCCACACCGCGCCGGCGCTCAGGCCGAGCTCCTGCGCCATGACTTTCGCGATGGCATCGGCGTCGTCACCGAAGGCGGCGCGTGTGCCGACAGCGCCGCCGAGTTGCAGGCGCTCGACCTCAGGCCGCAACGAAATCAGCCGTGATGCATGCTCGAGTAGCGGTGCACGCCAGCTGTCCAGGCGATCTTGCACCTTGATCGGCAAGGCCGCCTGCATGCGCGTGCGCCCCGTCAAGGGCGCCTCGCCAAACCGCGCGCGCAAGGCCAACAGGCTGGCTGCCAGGCCATCGAGCCTGGGCAGAAGCAGATCGGTCAGCGCGCGCAGGCTCAGCGCTAACGCCGTGTCCAGGACATCCTGCGAGGTTGCGCCGGTGTGAACCGCGGCCTCGTCGGGCTGCGCCGCCACACGCAACTGCCGCACCAGGTCCGGGACCGGCAGGCCATCGCTGGCCGTGGCCTCGGCCAGACGTGCGACATCGGGCGTAAAGCCGGTGATCGCGGCGGCGGCCCGTTCACCCTGCCCCGCGGCCACGCGGCCGCTCGCTTCCAAGGCACGCGCGAGCGCGGCTTCGAACGCCAGATAGTGCTGCAGCTGCACCTCCGGCTGCCAGATGGCCAACGCCTCATTGTCGCCGAACAGGCGGCCCAGCCAGAGGTGGTCGAATGCGCAGATCATACCAGGCGCGCGTGCATGTCGACGATCAGGCTGGCAAGGGCCTCGGGCACTTCAAGACAGGGCAGATGGCCAACGCCCTCGAAGCACTGATAGCGCGCGCCGGGTATCAGGCCGGCCAGTTCCTCGACCAGGGCCGGCGGCGTCGCCTGGTCTTCAGCGCCGGCGATACACAAGGTCGGCAAGCGCAGGCTGCGCGTCGGCTCGCTCAGGTCGGTGTCGCGGATGGCCGCGCAGGTGCGGCGATAGCCATCGAGCGGCGTACGCACGAGCATGGTGCGGTAGCCGGCGGTTTCGATCGGTTTCTCTGCGCGGAACGTCGGTGAGAACCAGCGCTCGATGATGCCATCGGCAATGCCCTCGAGACCCTCGCTGTCCAGTGCAGCGATGCGCCCGTTCCAGCCATCGGCATTGCCGATCCGATGTCCGGTATTGCACAAGATCAGCCCGGCGACGCGTTCCGGATGCGCCGCCGCGAGCTGCTGGGCGATCATGCCGCCGACCGAGACGCCACAGACCAGGGCCTGACGCAGATCATGTGCCGCCATGACATCGGCGACATCCCGGGCGAGCGCGGCCATGTCGAGCGGCGCCGTCTCGGACAGGCCGTGCCCGCGCTTGTCCATGGTCAACACGGTGAGGTCAGCCGGCAGCGCCGCGATGACCGCATCCCAGATCCGCAGATCGGTGCCGAGTGAGTTGGCGAAGACGATGGCCGGCGCATCCGTATGTCCGGCGCGGTACTCGTAATACAGCACGACATCGCGCGGCTTGATGAAGGGCATCGCGACCTCTCTCCTTGGCTCAAGCCGCCGCTGGCCGCAGACCGAGCAGCTCGCGGGCCTGTTGCCAGGTCGCCACGGGCCGCTGGTAGCGATCGCACAGATCGACGACACGTTTGACCAGGGCGGCATTCGAAGGCGCCAGCGTGTCCCGGTCCAGACGGACATTGTCCTCGAGCCCGGTGCGGGCATGACCACCGGCTGCCACCGCCCACTCGTTGAGCGTGCGTTGCCGGGCGCCGATACCGGCGGCGCACCAGGGCGCATCCTCGCCGAAGAGGCGCTTCACGGTGTGCACGTAGAAGTCGAACACCTCCCGATCGACCGGCATGGCGTTCTTCACACCCATGACGAACTGGACGTAGGGCCGGTCGACGATGCGGCCATCGGCATGCATCTGCGCGGCCTGAAAGATGTGCGACAGATCGAAGGCCTCGACCTCGGGCTTGATGCCGTGCGCGCGCATTTCTGCCGCCAGCCAGTCGACCAGATCCGGCGGGTTCTCGTACACGCGCGTGGGAAAGTTGTTCGAACCGACCGACAGCGACGCCATGTCGGGCTTCAAGGGCAGCATGCCGCCGCGGCTCTTGCCGGCGCCGGAACGCCCGCCGGTCGAAAACTGGATGATCATGCCCGGGCAATGGCGCACCAGGCCCTCCTTGAGCCTGGCGAACGTCTCCGGATCGGACGACGGGCTTTCATCGTCGTTGCGGACATGGGCGTGCACGATCGTGGCACCGGCTTCGAAGGCCTCTTGGGTGCTTTCCACCTGTTCAGCCACCGAGATCGGCACGGCCGGGTTGTGCGCCTTGGTCGGCAGCGAGCCGGTGATCGCGACACAGATGATGCAAGGTTTGGTCATGCTCGCAGCGCCCTCAGACATCGAAGAACACCGTTTCGTCCTGACCCTGAAGCCTGATGTCGAAGCGATAGACCGGCTTGCCATCGCGTTCCGAGCGCGGCGCGATCAGTGTAGCACGCCGGTTTTGCCATTCGATCAGGTTCAAGACCGGGTCCTTGGCGTTGGCCTCGGTATCGTCGGCGAAATACATGCGCGTATGGAGGCCGATATTGATGCCGCGCGCGACCAGCCACAGGTTCAGGTGCGGGGCCTGGACGCCGACATTGCGTCCTTGGGTCGGGCCCGGCTTAATGGTGTCGAACGCCCATTCGCCGGTTTCGAAATCGGTGATCACACGCCCCCAGCCGCGAAAGCCCTCTTCGACCGGGCCGCCACCTTCCGGATGGGCATAATGGCCGGCGGCATTGGCCTGCCAGACCTCAAGCATGACGTCCTTGATCGGCGCGCCCATGCCATCGATGACACAGCCCTCGACACGGATGCGTTCGCCCTTGGCGTTCGGCCCGGCAATGTCCCAGCCAAGCTCGCGGTTGTAGATCTTGAAGCCGGCGGCACCGGGCGCCAGGCCGATATGGACATACGGCCCGGCAGTCTGGGAAGCGGATTCCCGCAGATAATCGAGGCGTTGCGGCATCTCAGTTGCCCTCCAGGCGGTTCTCGAACAGCGTCGAGCGGCGGCCGCGCAACACGATGTCAAATTTGTAGGCGATGCTATCCAGCGGGATGGTGGCGTTGAGATCGAGCCTAGCGGTGAGCTGCTCGATCGCGTCCGGATCGGGGATGGTCTGCACGATCGGGCAGTGCGGGATGAGCGGATCACCCTCGAAATAGCACTGGGTGATCAACCGCTGCACGAAGCTCGATCCGAAGATCGAGACATGCACATGCGCCGGCCGCCAGTTGTTGACATGGTTGCGCCACGGATAGGCGCCGGGCTTGACCGTGCGAAAAAAGTAGTAGCCGTTCGCGTCGGTCAGGGTCCGGCCGCAACCGCCAAAGTTCGGATCGATCGGCGCCAGATAGGTGTCTTTTCTGTGCCGGTAGCGACCGCCGGCATTGGCCTGCCAGATTTCCACCAGCGTGTTCGGCACCGGCTTGGCGTTTTCGTCGAGCACGCGGCCGTGCAAGATGATGCGCTCGCCGATCGGGCTCTCGCCGGCTTGCGCGTAGTTGGTCAGCAGATCGTTGTCGCCGGCATCGATGTCGTTGTGGCCGAAGACCGGTCCGGTGACCTCGGAGACCGAGTTCTGCAGGCTGATCAGCGAAAAGCGCGGCGAGCGGCCGACCGATGTCTTGTAGCCCGGCGTGTAGGCCGGCGGGTGCAGGCTGCGGTTGCGCTGGAAGTACTCGCCCGGCTTGATCATGACTGGCCTCCCTCGAGTTCGGCGAAGGTCTCCTTGGCGAGCTTGATGGCATGATTGGCCTTCGGCACACCGGCATAGATGGCCACATGCAACAAGGCCTGCATGACATCCGCCTTGCTCGCACCCGTCCTGGCAGTCGCGCGGATATGCATCGGGATCTCCTCGAAGTTCCCGGTCGCGGCGAGCAGCGCCAGGGTGAGCATCGAGCGCTCGCGCAGTGTGATGCTCTCATCCGCCCAGACGGTACCCCAGGCGCTTTCGGTGATCAGGGTCTGGAACGTCGCATCAAAGTCGGTCGTGGCCGCCTCGGCCCGATCCACATGGGCATCACCCAGAACCGCACGACGCGTCGCCATGCCCTTGTCGAAACGCTCATTCATGTCCTGGGCATCCCCTTTGGCCGCATATGCCGCTTTTGCGCGGCGATGCGAAACGGTGCATTCGCTGCGCCGAAGCCGGCATAGCCGCCGCGGCGCTCGACGATTTCGAAGAACATGCCGCCGGCGAACGGCCGGGAATAGAGCTGCAGGAACGCGCCCTCGGCATCACGGTCATACAGGATGTTCGAAGCGCGCATCCGTGCCAGCAGCTCGGGCGCCAGGTCGAAGCGCGCAGCCAGATCGGCGTAGTAGTTCTCCGGCATCGGCAACGGTGCGAAGCCGCGCGCGGCCATCGCCTCGG
The DNA here is from genome assembly GCA_050331015.1 of Geminicoccaceae bacterium. Taxonomy (GTDB): domain Bacteria; phylum Pseudomonadota; class Alphaproteobacteria; order Geminicoccales; family Geminicoccaceae; genus JBHJHH01. Next base: position 20,611 of record JBHJHH010000133.1, on the reverse strand, counting down.
CGGTCTTGAAGATGTCCTTGCTCGCCAGGGCAATGTGCTGCACCGGCGCGCCGAAGCTCTCGGCCAGGAAGCCGCCGGCCAGGGTTCGATGGGTTTCCGCGCCATTCAAGGTCAGGCGGAAGGCGCCGTCGGCCGTGGCCAAGGCCTGGCTGCGCACCAGCCCGTCCGGATCGATGACATCGACCATGGGCGTTTTGGCCATCTCGAAGAGCGTCGTGTAGAACAGCGTCCAGCTGAGCATTTCATCATAACTCATGGTCTGGGCAAGGTGATCGACGCGCACCAGACCGGCGTCGCCGCCAATGTCCTGGTCCTCGGCGCGAAACTCGATCGACCAGACATCGGCCAGGCCCGAGCTTTGATCGAGGAAGTGCAGCACGCTGCCGCTCAGCCCGCGGATCGCCGGGATGTCCAGTTCACCCGGCCCGAGCGGCTGGCTGAACGGCTCGGCCCCGAGGGCGACGGCGCGTTCGACCGTACCCGAAGCCGAGCTCACGGCAATGCCGATGTCGCACACGCTGGTGCCGCGCGCGACCCAGGCGCTGTGCGCGTAGCCGGTCGTCTCGGCATTCAGGACAAGGCGGATCTCACCCTGCTGCCAGAGAGTGAGCGCCTTGGCGATATGGCTGCCGACGCGGCGAAAGCCGAGCTGGCCGAGCAGGGCTTCCAGCTCGTCCTTTTCCTGCCCGCGGGTGGCAAACTCGATGAACTCCGTGCCGTCGATGCGGATTCGCGCCGGGAACGCCGGCAGATCGACCTGGATGTCCGGCTCCAGCCGGCGGACATCGTCCATCAGGGCGATCAGGGAGCGATAGCCGCCCTTGGCGATGGTGCGCGGCGGTCCGCCCCGGAACTGATCGTTGAAGATCTCGAGACTGATCGGCCCGCCATAGCCGGTCGCGGCAACCGCGCGCATGAAGCTGGTGACATCCAGTCCGCCTTCGCCCGGCATGTTGCGGAAATGCCGTGACCAGTAGAGCAGGTCCATGTGGATCGCCGGCGCATCGGCGAGCTGGACGAAGAAGATTTTATCGCCGGGGATGCGCCGGATCGTCTGCGGATCGAGTTTGCGCGCCAGCGTGTGGAAACTGTCGAGGATCAGGCCGACATTTGGGTGATCGGCACGACGCACGACCTCCCAGGCATCGCGGTGGTCGTGGATGTAGCGCCCCCAGGCGAGCGCTTCGTAACCGACGCGCAGGCCGCGCCTGGCCGCCCGCTCACCGAGCTCGGCAAAATCATCCGCCGCCCGGTCGATACCGCCGAGTGCTTCGGGATGAACGCTGGAACAGACCAGGATCAGATCGCAGCCGAGCTCCTGCATCAGATCGAACTTGTGCGCGGCGCGATCGAACGCGCGGGCGCGCAGGCCGGGCGGCAGCCCCTCGAAGTCGCGGAACGGCTGGAACAGGAACAGCTCCAGCCCGGCATCACGGATACGGGCAGCGACCTCGCGCGGCGCACGGGTGTCGGCGATGAAATCCTGCTCGAAGATTTCGATGCCGTTGAAGCCGGCTCTGGCGATGGCCTCGATCTTCTCCTCGAGATTGCCGGAGATGGAGACGGTGGCGATCGAGGTTTTCATGGCATCAAAGCCCCCTGGCGGCCGTGCCTTCAGCGATCGAAGGCCGCAAAAGTTGCGCGCATGCGGGCCGGATCCGGCGTCAGACCGGTGAACAGCTCGAAACTGCGCACGGCCTGGAATACTGCCATACCGGAGCCCGGCAGAACACGGCAGCCCGTGGCGCGCGCCGCGGCCAGCAGCTCCGTTTCCAGCGGGAAGTAAACGATGTCGGCGACCCACAAGTCCGGGCGCAGCAGCTCTTTCGGCAACGGACAGCCCGGCAGCTTGGCCATACCGACCGGCGTCGCATTGACGACCCCGGACAAATGCGGGGCAACCGCAGCCATGCTGTCCGTGACACCGGCCCGGCCCGGACCGAAGCGCGCCACGAGCTGGGCCGTCAACTTGCCGGCGCGGGCGGCATCGATGTCGTGAATCCAGAGCGTTTTGACCGCCAGGGTAAGCAGGGCGTGCGCGACGGCGACACCGGCACCACCGGCCCCGATCAACAGCACCGCATCGGTCGGCGCACCGACCATGTTACGGCGAAAGCTCTCGGCAAAGCCCCACAGATCGGTGTTGTGACCGTAACGCTTGCCGTGGCGCAGCACGACCGTATTGACGGCGCCGAGCGCGCGCGCGGTGTCGGACAGCTCATCGAGCAGCTCGATGATGTCGACCTTGTACGGGAAGGTCACGTTCAAGCCGGCGAAGCCGTTGCGCTCAGCCTCGCTGACCACGCTGGCCAGCGTGTCTGTGCGCTGATCCATGTCGAAAAACGCATAAGCGTAGTCGAGGCCCTGCGCCTTGCCCTCCGCCATGTGCATCGCCGGCGTGCGCGAGGCGCCGATGCCGCGTCCGATCAGACCCGCTCTGACGACGGTGGGGGTGCTTGCTGCAGCCGCCAGCATGGCGCTTGCCTCCTTCGAGCGCGCTTGACCCGGTCTACCTGTGTTCTTGGTCAAGCAATGTTCTAGATAGTTAATTATGTCAAGCAAATTGATCTGCGCCGTTAAATTTGCCAGTTATGCACGGGTCCGAGGAGGGTCTTGAGTGTCGGCCACAACGAGCGAGGGCGCAGAGCCGTCCCGGCGCGCACGCTGGAAACAGAACCCGGAAGCGGTGCAGGCGAACATCCTGCGCGTTGCCTGCGAGGTGTTCGCCACGCGCGGCCTGTCCGGCGCGCGGGTCGATGAGATCGCCGCGCGGACGGAAACTTCCAAGCGCATGATCTACTACTATTTCGGCGACAAAGACGGCCTGTATCTGCGCACCCTGGAAGAGGCCTATCGACGTGTTCGGACACAGGAAGATGCCCTCGATCTCGCCGGGCTCGATCCGGTGCAGGCCTTGTGCAGGCTGGTGGCGTTCACCTTCGATCACCACCGCCGGAATCCGGACTTCATCCGCCTGGTCATGATCGAGAACGTGCATTTCGGCCGGTTTCTCGAAAAGTCCGAGACGATCCGCGCCCTCAATCGCGGCGCCATCGACCAGCTCGCGCACATCATCGCGCGCGGCAAGGCGGACGGCGCGTTTCGCGGCGACAGCGATGCATTGACCGTGCACTGGCAGATCAGCGCCCTCAGCTTCTTCAATGTCTCGAACCGGCACACCTTCACCAAGATCTTCGGCGACGGCCTGCATGACGAAGCCGGCCAGGCCTTGCTGCGCCGGCAGGCGGTGCGCGCCGTGCTCGGTGCCGTGCTGGCCGAGCCCGATCGACACGCCCTGGATCGGTTGGCTACACGCGACTAGCCGCCGAGCAGCCGTGGCAGGAACAGGCACAAGGACGGCACCGCGAGCAGGCCCGGCAGGATCGCCGCCTGGAACATCTCGCTGATCGAGGCTTCGACGATCACGGCATAGATCACCTGCGCCACCAACGGCGGGATCAGGATACCGAGCGTACCGCCTTGCGTCGCCGCGCGCAGCCGCTTCAGGCGTGCGCCGGCCGGCGATGCTCGGCAGAGGTCGGCAGGGTCAGGGCGAATGCCCAGCTCACCAGCAGGAAGGCGCTCGACATGGCCAGGCAGCCGACGACGCCGAAGGCCTGATAGCTCCAGCCGGACAGCAGACAGCCGAACAGCCGCCCGACGGCGTTGGCCATGTAGTAGAAGCCGACATCCATGGCGACGTCTTCGGTCTTGGAATAGGCGAGGATCAGGTATGAGTGCAGCGCCGAGTTGATGGCAAACACCGCCCCGAACACAGCCAGGCCGATGACGATCATCGGCCCCGGACCGATGGCGCCGAATTCCGTCTCGCTCTGGACGCCATGGGTGATCAACAGCTCGAACGGCACGACCGCGGCCAGACCCAGCGCCACCGCCACCGGCATGGCCGCCAGGGCCAACGCCCAGAGCCGGGCGGCGACCACTTCCGAGGCCAGGCCGTCAGTCGAGCTCTCGATCAGGCGCGGCGCCAGGGCCTGCACGATGCCGTAGCCGATCACCCACAGTGCGAGGAAGCTCGAGACCTGGATGAAGCTCCAGCCGGCGATCTCGTAGAGAAAGATCGGCACGCCGACGACGAACCAGATATCGCGCGCACCGAACAGGAAGACGCGCGCTGCGGACAGGCGGTTGATCGCTTCGGACTTGGCGAGGATGCGCGTGATCGGCGTCTTGGCTTTCGCCCGACCCATGCCGCGTGGCAGGACGATCGCGGTGACGATGAGAATGGCGATCAGACAAGCGGCCAGGAGGATCAGGCCACCGGCGAAGCCGAGCGTCGACAGCAACAGGCCGCCGACGAAAAAGCCGACACCCTTCATGGCGTTCTTCGAGCCGGTCAGCAGCGAGACCCATTTGAATAGGCCGCCATGCGCGCCTGCCGGCACGACCAGCTTAATGGCGCTCTTCGAGCTCATCTTGGTCAGGTCTTTGGCGATGCCGGCGAGCCCCTGGATGAGCACGGCATAGGCGACCGACCAGGCCATGGGCCAGTCGGGACTGAGCGCCGCGAGGGCGAGCAGCGCCCCGATCTGCAGGGTCAGCCCGGCGAACAGCGTTGTGTTCAGGCCGAAGCGCGCCGCGATCCAGCCACCGAGCAGGTTGGTGACCACGCCCATGAGCTCGTAGAGCACGAACAGAAACGCGATCTGAAACGGCGTGAAGCCGAGCGTGTAGAAATGCAGCAGCACGAGCATGTGCAAGGCGCCATCGGTGACCGTCTGGCCCCAATAGGCGCCCGTGACGATGGCATAAGCGCGCACATTCATGCGCGGCTCTCCAGCGCCGCCGCCACCTTGGCAGTCAGCTCGACCAGCCGGCAGGCATAGCCCATCTCGTTGTCATACCAGGCGAAAATCTTTACCGAGGTGCCGTCGACGACCATGGTCGAGGGCGCATCGACGATCGATGAGCGCGGATCGCTCTTGAAATCGACCGAAACCAGCGGCCGGTACTCGACGCCGAGAATGTCCTTGAGCGGACCGTCGGCCGCGGCCGACAGGAGATCGTTGACCTCGTCCGCGTTGGTCGAACGCTCGACCTCGAAAACGCAGTCGGTGAGGCTGGCATTGAGCAGCGGCACGCGCACGGCATGGCCGTTCAGCTTGCCCTGCAGCTCCGGGTAGATCAGCGCGATCGCGGTGGCCGAGCCGGTCGTGGTCGGCACCAGCGAGGCCAGCGCCGAGCGCGCGCGGCGCAAGTCCTTGTGCGGCGCATCGACCATCACCTGCGTGTTGGTGACATCGTGGATTGTGGTGATCAGCCCGTGGACGATGCCGAGGGTTTCGTGGATCGGCTTGACCACCGGCGCCAGGCAGTTGGTCGTGCAGGAGGCGGCCGTGACGATCGGGTGCCTGGCCGGATCGTACAGGTGATCGTTGACGCCCATGACGATGTTGAGTGGACCGTCCTTGACCGGGGCGGCGACGACCACGGCCTTGGCGCCGGCGGCCAGATGCGCTTCGACCTGGGCCTGCTTGGTGAACTTGCCCGAGCATTCGATGACGACATCGACACCCAGATCGGCCCAGGGAATGTCGCCGGGGCTGGCGTGCTCGGAAAAGCCGATGACGTGATCGTCGACGCGCAGGCTCGCGGCGTCGCTGGCGAAGTCCGCCCGCCAGCGGCCGTGCACGCTGTCGAATTCAAGCAGATGGGCGGCCGTGGCCGCACCGCCCTTGACCTCGTTGACGTGCACGATGTCCAGGCTGACAGCCTCGCGCGCCAGCCCGCTCAGGGCCGCGCGGCAGGCGAGCCGCCCGATCCGGCCGAAGCCGTTGATACCGATACGCATGATGACAATCCTCAAACGCGGGCCGATGCGTCTTCACGCACGCGGCCGATGTCCTCGAGCTGTTTTTGCAAGGCCAGCCGGTTCAATGCCCGAACAGGCAGCGCCGCGAACAGCTGCACGCGGCGATCGAGATAGGTGAACACACGGTAGAAATAGTTGAGCGTGCGCGCCTCATCGCCGACGAACTGGGTCGGATCCTCGATGCCCCAATGTGCCGTCATCGGCTGGCCCGGCCAGACCGGGCACGGCTCCTGCGCCACGCGATCGCAAAGCGTGAACACGAAATCGAGCCGGGGCGCGGTCGCGCCTGCGAAGTCCCGCCAGTGCTTGGGCTGAAACTGCCGGTCATCCATGCGCGCCTTTTGCAGCACGCGTCGCGTCATCGGATGGATCTCGGCGCGCGGATGGCTGCCGGCCGAATAGCCGGTGAAGCGCGCGCCCCCCAACGGCGCAGGGAGGCCTCGGCCATGATGCTGCGCGCGGCATTGCCGGTGCACACGAACAGCACGCTGAACGTCGGTGGCGTCATTGCAAGTGTTCCCCCTGTCGTCGGCGTTCAGCGCAAGGCGGCCAGCGCCGTGGCCGCGCCTTTTTGCACGCTCTCCGGCAGCGGCACATAGCCGAGGTCGGCGGCCTCGCTCTGACCATCGACAACCGCATAGCTGATGAACGCCGCGGCCGCATCGGCGCGCGCGCCGCTCGCCTGGTTGCGCAACAATGACCAGGTGAAGGTCACGATCGGATAGGCACCCTCACCTTGCGGATCAGGCAGCTCGATCTTCAGGTCGTCCGGCAGATCGGCCGCACCGATCGCGACCGAGGCGCTCTCCGGCGCCGGCGCGACGAAGTCTCCGGCCGCGTTTTCCAGCGTCGCCATGGGCAGACCCAGCCGGGACGCGAAGCCGTATTCGACATAGCCAATGGTGCCGTCGCCGCGCAGGATGTTGACGGCAACGCCCTCATTGCCCTGCCCGAGAATCGCCGTGCCCGGCCAGTCGGCAATGGTCGCAGCGCCAAGGCCGGTCGCCTGCCAGGCCGGGCTGGCGGCATTCAGATGGTTGGTAAACGCATAGGTCGTGCCGCTACCATCGACGCGCGCGACCACGGTGATGCTGCGCTTGGGCAGATCGAGATCCGGGTTGGCGTCGGCGATGCGCTCGTCGTTCCAGCTCCTGATCTCACCGGCGAAGATATCGCCCAGGATAGCGCGCGGCAGACGGAGTTCACCTTCCTGGTCGCCGGGCAGGTTGTAAGCCACCACAATGGCACCGGCGGTCACCGGAATGTGGCTGACGCCACCGTCGATGGCCGCTTCCTGCTCGGGGCTCATCGGCGCGTCGGTGGCTGCGAAGTCGAGCGAGCCGACCAGAAAGCGGCTGATGCCCTCACCACTGCCGATGGCATCGTATTCGACATCGATGTCCGCGTGTTCGGCCTCGTAACGCTCGATCCAGCGCTCGAACAGCGGCGCGGCGAAGGTCGAGCCGCCGCCGAGCACGAGCTGCGCCTGGCCGTCCTGCGCCAACGCAGCGCCGGACCAAAGCGCCTGGGCCCCGACGATCAGGGCGCACGCCGCCGTGCAGATCCCGGCGCCAGGGCCGCGTTTCTTGTTATCCATTACACCCTTCCCCCTCAAGGTTGGCGCTACGACGAACCGTCAGCGCCGTGGATCATCCGGCGGGCGTAGCCGCGCCTCTTGTGATGACGAACAGGCCTCCCCAGCGGAATCGAACCCGCAGATCTCCGGGTGTCCCTGACAGCATTCGCGGGTCAGGAACTCGACGAGATCGCGCGTGCCGGCGATATCGACGGCGTAGTAGATGTGCCGCTGCACCCGCCACGAGTGCAGCAGGCCGGCGCGTTCCAGATTCGCTAGGTGCGACGACATGCTGGATGCCGGCGCCTGCAGACGCTGGGCGATTTCGCCGGCGGTGAGCCCGCTCGGGCCTTCGCGCATGAGCATGCGAAAGATCGCCAGCCGATGCTCCTGACCGAGCGCGGCAAACGCGGTAATGGCACGTTTCGCCTGCATGGCTCAGCGCCCCGCCAGCCGCTTGAGCGAGACCGCCTCGCCTTGCTGCACAAACCACGCGTTCAACACGTTGTTAAATCCCCTTCGTCTGAATTGCTGATACCATATTTCGGCGCGCACCGAAATACCGAAGTTCAAGAGCAAACGAGCGTAGCGCAGCCGGCCGACATTTCGAAGATTCCTGATGCTCGCTGGTCTTCACGTTGAGCGGCGCAAGGCGACAGCCATGCCGAGGCGCGCCCCGCCGACGGCAACGCGGCGCTGCGTCTCATTTCACCTTTTGCGACCGGGCTCTACGCCAGGGCTGCGGCCGGCGCCCGCCGATTCGGGCCGGGCAGCCGTGCGTTAGTCGACGGTGCCGGCATACTCGGCCGCCGGCCGCTGGCTCCAGTTGACGGTCATGTTGACATCGGCGGCTGCCAGCAGGTTCATCACCGGACAACGGTACTCGACGTTCTTGCACAGCTGGCGAAAGCGCGCTTCCGGCTCGTCCGAATAGACCGTGATGTCGAGCGAGCCGGTTTCGAAATAGGGCCTTATGCCCGGGACACCCTTCGGCCCGCGCACGTCGATCTGGCTCTGCGCGGCGAAATCGACGCCGGCATAGCTGAACTTCATCGCACTGGCGACGCCGTTGATGATCACGCCGTCGCAGCCGACCAGCGCGACCAGGACGGTCTCGAGCGGGCTGGGTGCCGTGTTGGTGCCACCTAGCGAATCCGGCTCATCGGTGTAGGTCGGCGCAAAGTCGCGCACCTGGATCTTGGTGCGCGTGCCGGCGGCATTGGTCGCTTTGACATGACGCACGCCGATCTTCTTCGTCTTCGGGTCGATACTCGGCTCGATGATATCCGGATCGATCATATCGGACATGATGGTCCTCCACGTCAGCTGAGGGGAACAAGGACGCCCACAGGCGCATCGCCGCGCAGGCTGTAGAACAGCAGCCGCACGACGGCGAACACGGCCGCGCCGTAGATCAGCCCGGTCCAGAGGCTGAGCTGTGCGCGCACGAGCAGCATCCAGGCGATCAGCACCACGGTCGGCAGGCTCAGGCCGATCGCCCAGACCGCCAGGGCGTAGACGACCAGCGTCGCCAGGATCGACAGTTCACCGGCAACGCTGTCGAAGTCGTTGCGGTACTCGCGGACACCGCGGACGAGCAACCAGAGCGCCAGCGGCAGGCCCGGCACGATGGCCAGTGCCGGCATGAGCCGCGAGGCCGGATTGAACGAGAACATGTCCCACAAGGCATAGGCAAAGCTGACGGTTGCCAGGGCCGCGAGCAGCAGCGCCATGGCAAAGCTGCTCTGCTGACCTGCACTCTCGTCGCCGTTCGGCCCGCCGTCCTCGGCCGCGTGCTGGGATTGCTCCGGCGGGGCCGCGCGCCGCTGCAACCAGCGATAGGCCGACATGACCAGCGGGATCGCGATCACCGAGGCGATGACGAGCACGCCCGGACGGGTGACCCAGCTCCAGCCGTGGATCTGGTTGGTCAGCCAGAAATACTGCTCCATCGGCCCGGACAGCACGAAGCCGACCAGGGCCGGCGCGCGCGGCCAGCCGGCGTGCTTCATCAGCCAGCCGAGCGCGCCCAGCGCGAACAGCATGAAGATGTCGCCCATGGTCGAGGTCGACTGGTAGGCGCCGACGACCATGATCAGCACCAAGGGCGCGGCGATTATGGCGAACGGAATGCGCGTCAGCCGCGCCAGTGCCGGCGTAATGGCAAAACACGCCGCCGCGCCGATGACCGAGGTCAGCGCCACCGACCAGACGATCAGAAACATCAGATCCGGGTTCTGCGTGATCATGCGCGGGCCCGGGTAGTAGCCGAAGGAAAACAGCGCGCCCAGAAAGATCGCCGCCGCCGGGCCGCCCGGCACGCTGAACAGCAAGGTCGGCACCAGGTCGGAAATCACCGTGGCATTGTTGGCGCCTTCGGCAGCGGCGACGCCGCGGATGTCGCCCTTGCCGAAACGTGAGGTGTTCGAGGACGAGCGGATGGCATGGCCATAGGCGACCCAGGTCGAGGCCGATGCGCCCACGGCCGGCACGAAGCCGCCGAACACGCCGATCACCGAGGCGCGCAGGACCAGCCATTTGTAGCGCCAGAAATCGCGAAAGCCGGTGCCCCAATGGCTGACCTCCATGCGCTGGTGGCTGATGCCGCCGCCGGCCGCGAGCATGGAGATGACCTCGGCGACACCGAACAGGCCGAGCGCCACCAGGGTCAGGGAAAAGCCATCGAGCAGGTAGACCTGACCGAAGGTGTAACGGAAATCAGCCGCCGCCTGAGCCGGGCCGACGACGCCCAGGAGCACGCCGACCGTCGCCGCCGCAAGGCCCTTGGCCAGATCCTTGCCGATCATCGAGGAGGCGAAGAACAGGCCGACCAGCGCGAACATGAACAGCTCGGGCGTCGACAGCAACAGCACGATCGGACCGGCGACCGGTATGGCGACGAACAGGATCGCGGCACCGACCAGACCACCGACCATGGAGGCGAGAAAGCCGACGCCCAGCGCGCGCGCCGCCTGTCCCTGCTTGGCCAGGGCATGGCCCTCGATGGCCGTCGGCGCCGATGCCGGCGAGCCGGGCGCGCCGATCAGGACGGAGGTGATGGTGTCCGAGGTGTAGACCACCGAAACCGCACCCAGCAGCATGGCCAGGCCGGCATAGTCGTCCAGGTAGTAGATGAACGGCAGCAGGATCGACACCGCAGCCACGCCGCCCAGTCCCGGCAGCATGCCGAACACCATGCCGACGAGCATGCCGGCGAACAGCGCCGCCAGACGCGTCAGATCGAACAGCGCGTCCAGAGCCGTAAGGGCGTTTTCGATCATGAACGGATCCTGGACGAGCAAAAGCGGCGCCGGACCCGGCGAACCGGATCCGGGCACAGCGGCGGTATCAGAAGTTCACGCCGTATTTTTCGCTCAGCAGGTTGCGCAGGTAGTCCTTGACCTCCTGGCTCGGCGACAGAGCCGCCTTGATTGCCGCCTCGGTGTCCGGGCCGGCGTTCAGCCGCGCACCGTTGGTGACCTCCTGGCTCTCGGCCTGGAAATCGGGATCGGCGTTGATCGCCGCGACCGTCTCGGCGAAGATGTCGAGAACCGCTTGCGGTGTATCCGGGTGCATGTAGCCGGTCAGACCGTAGGCGTATGTCACCGATGCAATGCCCTGGAACGCCTGCCACTCGATGCCCGAGGGGGCTTCGCCGTTCATGGTCTCGTAGACCTCGTAGACCGAGGGCAATTCGGGCGCGATCGGATCGCGCGCCTTGAGCACGCCGTCCTCCATGGCGCCACCGGTCCACAAGGGTACGGCGCGGCCCTCTTCGATCGAGGGCACCACCTGGGTGAGATAGACCGGCGTGAACTGGTAGTCGAAGTTCAGCTCGCCCTGCTCGAAGGCAAGGCGCACCGGCCCGCGACCGTTGAAGCCGAGGATGGCGTTGACGTCGAGATCGAGCACCTCGAAGGACAGCAGGCCCGGCAGGTCCGAGGCGGCAGCCGCGATGCCACCATAGATCAGCGGCTGCGACGACTCCTTGATGTCCGCGGCACTGGTCACGCCGGTTTCCGGCGCGACATAGGCCACCGCGCTGAACGGGTGGCTGTAGGCGACGCGGTAATCCGCCAGCCGGTACTCGACGCCTTCCTGGCCGAGCACGAACGGATTGGCCGTCGACGAGGTGGTGAACAGGATCGTGGTGCCGTCGGCGTTGGCGTTCTGCTCGAACCAGTTGGCGCCGAGGATCGAGCCGCCGCCGGGCCGTGAGACGACGTTGATGTCGGGATTGCCCGGCAGGTGCTTCTCGAAATAGGGCTCGAGGAATTTGGCCGAGACGAAGGTGGCCCCACCTTCGCCGAACGGCACAACGACCTCGATGCTCTGGCCGGCGAAATGGCCCTCTTGTGCCAATGCCGGCCAGGCAGCGCCCAACAGCGCAGCGATGGCTAAGGTGCTGGTTACCTTGTGCATGGTGTTACGCCTCCCTGGTGATTGTTGTGGTGTGGATCGTCAGCCGACCGTGTTCTCCAGCGTTCCCAGAGCGGTGATGCGCACGCGCATAGTGTCGCCCGGCTGCAGGTATTTCGGTGGTTTGAAACCGATGCCAACGCCGACCGGCGTGCCGGTTGCGATGATATCGCCGGGCAGCAGGGTCATTGTGCGCGACATGGTTTCGATCAGCGTCGGGATATCGAAGATCAGATCGGCCACGCGCACGCGCTGGCGCTCGTCGCCATTGATCTCAGTAACCAGCTCGAGCTCGCGCACGTCGCCAACCTCATCGGCGGTGGCGATCCACGGTCCCATCGGGCAAAACGTGTCGACGCTTTTGCCGATAACCCACTGATTGTGCCGCTTTTGCAGCTCGCGCGAGGTGATGTCATTGATCACCACATAGCCGAACACATGATCGAGCGCGTCCGCCTTGGCGGTCTGGAAGCAGCGCTTGCCGATGACCACGCCGAGCTCGCCTTCATAGTCGACGCTGGCGGTTGGATCGAGCGACGCCCTGACCGTAGCGCCCGGGCCGCACACGCTCGTGGTCGCTTTGGTGAAAATGACCGGATGGGCCGGCACCTGCTCCTTGGCGCTGGAATCGAAGCCGCTGGAATGGAACTCGGCCGCATGGGCGTAGTAGTTCTTGCCGACGCAGAAAAGGTCGCGACGCGGCTCCGGGATCGGCGCCATGAGCCGGACATCGGCCAGCGGCACGCGCCGGCCGGCGGCCGCGTGCCAGGCGGCCAGGCCGCCGTCATCCCCGGTGATCACTTTGAGCACGCCATGGCGCGCCGCGCCACCCGTGGCACAGATGACCACCGTGTCGCCGTCCAGAAAGCCTGCGCCGATGTCGCCCTCGGTCTCGAACGTGATCAGCTTCATGTTCTCGACAGTCTTCGTTTTTATCGATAATTTTTATAATCGTAGAGAACCTACCCTGTCAAACGAACTGAGCCGGTGCAGGACCGGCACCATTGCTTTGGACCTCGGATGGCCAACAGGGCTGTAGACGTGTTGGAAGGGCAGACTTTGACCGATGCCGCCTATGAGCGGCTTCGGCGGGACATCATCAACGGGACGCGGCCACCGGGCGAGCGTCTGCGCATCGAAAAGCTGAAGGGGCTCTATGCGATCGGCCCGACACCGATGCGCGAGGCGCTGCACAAACTCGCCCAGGACGGCCTCGTCGTCGGTGAGGGCAATCGCGGCTTCCGCGTCGCCCCGCTCGATCCGGCGGAGTTCGCCGACCTGAACCTGGCGCGCACCGCGGTCGAGAAAGAGGCCTTGCGCCTGTCGATCGCGCGCGGTGACGACGAGTGGGAAGCGCGCGTGGTCGCCGCCCGCTACATTCTGGCCAAGGAAGACGCCGCGCTGCAGGCGGCCAGGGACAGCGTGCCGGATTCATGGGAGCGGGCCAACACGGCCCTTCATGCCGCGCTGGTGTCGGCCTGCGGGTCGAAATGGCTGTTGCGCGTGCGCGAGGGCCTGCACGATTTGTGCGAGCGCTATCGCCGCGCGTCGGTCTACCAAAAGCTCGGATCGCGCGACCTGGCCGCGGAGCATGCCGGCATTGCCGACGCCGCCCTGGCGCGCGATGCCGAGCTGGCCTGCCAGCGCACCGAAGAGCATTTCGCGCGCACCGCGGCCGCGCTCACCGATAGCAGGCTGGTTTCCACCCAAGGCCGCCTGGCCAGGCCGGTGGTATGACCCTCGACATCGTGCTGTTCCTGGTGGCCGGCCTGGTCGGCGGCGCCGTCAACGCCGCTGCCGGTGGCGCCAAGCTGTTCGTCTTTCCGATGCTGCTGGCCACCGGCTTGCCGCCAATCGCCGCCAATGTCACCCAGGGCGTCGCGCTCTGGCCGGCGCAGCTGCCGGCCGTGTGGGTCTACCGGCGCGAGCTCATGCACGAGTTGCCGACGCTGATCCGCCAGATGCTGCCGTCCCTGGCCGGTGCCCTGACCGGCGCCATCGTCATGGTCAATTCCAGCAACGATGTCTTCGTCAGGATTGTCCCCTTCCTGCTGATCATCGCCGTCATCGCCATCGTGCTCGGCCCGCGCACGACCCTGTTCATGCGCTGGGCGTTCCCGGGCGAGCATCTCGGCGTGGCGACGATGGTTCTGCTCACCGCGATCGGCTTTTATGGTGGCTTTTTCGGTGCCGGCATGGGCTTCATGCTGCTGGCTGTGCTGGCGGCGGCGTCGGGCCAGAGCATCGCGCACGTCAACGGTGCCAAAAACCTGTTCGCCGCGGCGATCAATTCGGTCGCCGTCGTGCCGATGATGCTGTCGGGGCTGGTCGACTGGCTGGCGGCCGCCTGTGTCCTGGCCGGCGGCATTGTCGGCGGCTATCTCGGGGCGCACCTGATCCGCGGTCTGCCGGAAGGCTTGGTGCGCATCAGTGTCGCCACGCTAGGCTTGGTCTTGACCCTGAAGTTCCTGCTGTCCTGACGCCGATGGCGGCGTGCTGCCGGCGCCATTGGCCCGCATCTGCCGGATGCACTCGGCGATCTGGCCGAGTTGCTCGGCCAACGGTGTCGAGCGCCGCCAGACCATGCCGATCCGGCGCGCGGGCCGCGGCGCCGGCAGACGGGCGATGGCGACCGGCGCCGAAGTGGCCTCGATGGCAACCGCCATGTCCGGGATCAGCGTGACACCGATGCCGGCGCCGACCATCTGCACGAGGGTCGACTGCGAGCTGCCCTCCATGAGATCGCGCGGCGGCAGCGACGCCGCATGGCAAAACGACAGCGCCTGATCGCGAAAGCAGTGGCCCTCTTCCAAGAGCAGCAAGCGCATTTCCCGCAGCGTTTCCGGGCCAGGCACCGGCTTGTCCGCATCCGCCACCGGCCGGACCAGGACGAACTCCTCATCGAACAGCGGTTCCTCGTGCACACCGTTCTCGGACACCGGCAGGGCAACGATGGCGACATCGAGCTGGCCGTCGATCAGATCACGAATCAGCGTCTGGGTGACCGCCTCGCGCGGACGGATGTCGAGCTCCGGATAGGCCGCCGTGAGCAGCTTGATTAGACCCGGCAGAAAATACGGGGCGACGGTGGGGATCAGGCCGATGCGCAAGCGTCCGGTGAGCGTGCCCTGGCAGGCGCGCGCCAGATCCTCGATTTCCCCGACTGCACGCAGGATCTCGCGCGCACGCGGCACGAGCTCTTCGCCCAGATGGCTAAGACGCACCTGGCGCGCACCGCGCTCGATCAGCGGCGCGCCCAGCATCGCCTCGAGTTCTTTCATCTGAACGGACAGCGCCGGCTGGGAAATGCAGCACGCTTCGGCCGCACGGCCGAAATGGCCATGGCGCGCCAGGGCCTCGAAATAGCGCAAATGCTTGAGGGTGAGATTGATCATAACTTCAGATTATCGCGGCCATAGAAATTTCCAAATTTTAATAATTTGAATGCGTGCCTATACAAGGGCGCCAGGAGATGTCGCGCAACGCTGCCGATGCGTCCCAGACGCGACGGTTGGGTAGCGCGTTGTGCGCATTCACTCGCCGCAAGGGCATCCGCAGGGAAAGGAGCGCAAAGATGAACGTCGAGAGCAACAAAGAGCTGGGCAAATGCCCGGTCATGCATGGCGGCAACACCGCCATGAGCACCTCGGTCATGAGCTGGTGGCCGAATGCGCTCAATCTGGACATCCTGCACCAGCACGACAGCAAGACCAACCCGATGGGCAAAGACTTCAGCTATCGGGATGAGGTCAAGTCGCTCGATTTTGCTGCGCTCAAGCAAGATCTGCACGCCCTGATGACCGATAGCCAGCCCTGGTGGCCGGCGGACTGGGGGCACTATGGCGGCCTGATGATCCGCATGGCCTGGCACGCCGCCGGCTCGTACCGCATCTCGGATGGCCGTGGCGGCGGTGGCACCGGCAACCAGCGCTTTGCGCCGCTGAATTCCTGGCCGGACAATACCAGCCTGGACAAGGCGCGCCGCCTGCTCTGGCCGATCAAGAAGAAGTACGGCAACAAGCTGAGCTGGGCCGATCTGTTCATCCTTGCTGGCAACGTCGCTTATGAGAGCATGGGCCTGAAGACCTTCGGCTTCGCTTATGGCCGGGAGGATATCTGGCATCCCGAGAAAGACGTCTACTGGGGTGCCGAAAAGGAATGGCTGGCGCCGAGCGACGAGCGTTATGAAGACGTCGGCAAGCCGTCGACCATGGAAAATCCGCTCGCTGCCGTGCAGATGGGTCTGATCTACGTCAATCCGGAAGGCGTCAACGGCCAGCCCGATCCGCTCAAGACGGCGGCGCAGGTGCGCGAGACCTTCGCGCGTATGGCCATGAACGACGAGGAAACCGTCGCCCTCACCGCCGGCGGCCACACGGTCGGCAAGTGCCATGGCAACGGTGACGCCAGCGTGCTCGGCCCGGAACCGGAAGCCGCTGACGTCGACGCGCAAGGCCTCGGCTGGGCCAATCCGAACATGGGCGGCCACGCGCGCAACGCTGTGACCAGCGGCATCGAAGGTGCCTGGACGACGCACCCGACCAAGTGGGACAATGGCTATTTCTACCTGCTGTTCACCTATGACTGGGAGCTGAAGAAGAGCCCGGCCGGTGCCTGGCAGTGGGAGCCGATCAACATCCGCGAAGAGGACAAGCCGGTGGACGTCGAGGACCCGTCGATCCGCCGCAATCCGATCATGACCGACGCCGACATGGCCATGATCAAGGATCCGATCTATCGGGAGATCTCCGAGCGCTTCTACAAGAACCCCGAGCTGCTGTCGGAGACCTTCGCCCGCGCCTGGTTCAAGCTGACCCACCGCGACATGGGTCCGAAAGCGCGCTATATCGGCCCGGACGTGCCGCAGGAGGATCTGATCTGGCAGGACCCGGTGCCGGAAGGCCCGCGCGGCTATGATGTCGAGGCTCTCAAGGCCAAGATCGCCGCGTCCGGCCTGAGCCTGGCCGACATGGTTGCGACCGCCTGGGACAGTGCGCGCACCTATCGGGGCTCGGACATGCGCGGCGGCGCCAATGGCGCGCGCATCCGCCTGGCGCCGCAAAAGGACTGGGAAGGCAACGAGCCCGAGCGCCTCGCCAGGGTGCTGGCCGTGCTCGAGCCGATTGCCGCCGAGAGCGGCGCCAGCCTGGCCGATGTCATCGTGCTCGCCGGCAATGTCGGCGTCGAGCAGGCAGCCAAGGCAGCCGGTTTCGAGGTCACCGTGCCGTTCGCGCCCGGCCGCGGCGATGCCACCGACGAGATGACCGATGCGGCCAGCTTCGAGCCGCTCGAGCCGCTCGCTGACGGCTACCGCAACTACCTGAAGAAGGACTACATCGTCAGCCCCGAGGAACTGATGCTTGATCGCACCCAGCTGCTCGGCCTGACAGCGCCGGAAATGACCGTTCTGGTCGCCGGCATGCGCGTGATGGGCACCAATTACGCTGGCACGAAGCATGGCGTGTTCACCGATCGCGCGGGTGCGCTGACGCCGGACTTCTTCATCAACCTGACGGACATGGGCAAGGTCTGGGCGCCGCTCGCTGACGGCACCTATGAGATCCGCGACCGTGCCACGGGCGAGACCAAGTGGACGGCGACGCGCATGGATCTGGTGTTCGGCTCGAACTCAGTGCTGCGCGCCTATGCCGAACTCTATGCCCAGGACGACAACGCCGAGAAGTTCGTCCATGACTTCGCGGCCGCCTGGACCAAGGTGATGAACGCGGACCGCTTCGACCTCGCCGCCTGATCCGCACGGCCAGCCAGATCCCCGGGTGATCGCGCGCGCATCGCCCGGGGATCGACTTCTTTTGTGCAACAGAAAAGACCAGCGTCCGGGCGATATGCGTCCGGCGCATGGCACTTTGGCGCGTGACGTGCTCTCACACCCCCGGGGCCAGCGCTTTGTGCTCGAGCCCGCCGGCGGAGGGGACCTTGATGCAGCCAAAGCGCAGCGACCGGCTGATGCTGCCCAGCCTCGGCATCGTGCTCGGCGGTGCCCTTTGGGGGCTGGTTTGGTTGCCGCTGCGCGCACTGGGCGAGCTGGGTCTGCACGGCGCCTGGCCCGGCGCGATGATCTATGCCGGCAGCGCCCTTTGCCTGCTGCCGCTGCTCGTCATGCGTCATCGGCAGCTCGCCCGGCAATGGCGCACGCTCACCTTGTGCGGCCTCACCGCCGGCGCCGCCTTCAGCCTGTATTCGACCAGCCTGCTGCTCACCGAGGTCGTGCGCGCGGTGCTGCTGTTCTATCTGACGCCGGTCTGGGGCACGCTCTTGGGCATTGCCGTGCTCGACGAACGGCTCGGCGCCAGCCGGCTGCTCGGGCTGGTGCTCGGCGTCGCCGGCTTGATGGTCGTGCTCGGCATCGGCGTGCACCTGCCCTGGCCGGCCAATCTCGGCGATTGGCTGGCGCTGGCTTCAGGCCTGCTCTGGGCGCTGGCATCCCTGTTTCTCTATCGCAGTGAAAACATTGCCGTGCCGGACCAGGTCATCAGCTTCACGCTCGGCAGCCTGGCCGTCACGCTGGTGTCCATTGCCGTCGGCGGCGCGGCGTTCGGCGGCGCGGTGGCGCTTGGCAAGCTCGCCGAGGTGCTCCCCTGGGGCATGCTCGCCGCCCTGCATCTGCTGCCGATGCTGGTCTTGACCATCTGGCCGGCGATGCTGCTGACACCGGGCCGCGTCGGTCTTTTGTTGATGAGCGATGTCATCGTCGGCGTCGCGTCGGCGGCGCTTTGGGCTGGCGAACCGTTCGGTCTGCGCGAGATCGCCGGCACCTTGCTGAACGTCGCCGCGGCCGTCATCGAGGTGCTCGGGCAACCGGTCGAACCGGCAGCCGGGACTTGAACCTGTGCCTCAGGCGTGCTCCTGCTTGCTTGAAGGAGCTTTGAGCACCGCTGACCGATGCCCGCCAAACCGACCAAGGATCCGCTCGCGCTCGATCTGCGCACCGGCCTGCCCGACGCCTTGCGCGTGCTGCTCGAGGACTATCCGCGCGCCGGCTGGCCGGATGAGCCGGGCTATGCCGGCCTGGTGCAGTTCTGGCTGGACCGGCACATGATGTTTCGCCGCATTCTCGACCGGCTGCGCGCCGAAGCGGCGCTTTGTGCCGATCACAAGCTCGACCCGGATGCCTATCGCGCCGCCCTGTCGCGCCATGGCTCAGCCTTTGTCAGCGAACTGCACGGCCATCACCGCATCGAGGACGTGCACTATTTCCCGACGCTGATGACCAAGGAGGCCCGCATCGCCACCGGCTTCGACCTGCTCGATCGCGACCATCAGGCCCTCGATGGCCATCTCGAGGCCTTCGTTCAGGCGGCCAACGCCACGCTGGGCGCGCCGCAAGCCAGCGCCGCGGCCTTTCACGACCATCTGCGTGCGCTCGAACGCGTGCTCGACCGCCATTTGATCGACGAGGAAGAGCTCGTCGTGCCGGTCATCCTGAAATACGGCGCAAGCGGTTTGGTCTAGGCGGCCGCGCCAGCCATGCGCGCGGCGACCCAGTCGTGGAAGCAGTGCGGCGGCCCGTCCATGGCCGGCGAGAAGCGGCCACCATCGAAACCCGGCGCGCCGCGGCCCTGCTGCATGCCTTCGACGACGAAGATGTCCTCGACGAAGACGTCTTTCCACATGCGTGCATTGTGCTCGCGCAAGGCCTTGAAGTCGTCGCCATGGGCAGCTGCCGGGTCGGCGTAGTAAATCTCGACATGTTCGCGGGTGCCATCCGCCGACATCGGCTCGAGCCGGATGGAGAAGACGTGATCGCGATGGACGCCGAACAGTACATTGGGGAACAGGGCCAGATACTCGGCCGCCCGTGACCAGCGATCAGGCAGATCCGGGAAATCTGGAAAGCTCTGATTGTCGAGATAGCTCGGTGCAAAGACATGCGTGCCCTGGCCGGCATAATGTCCCTGCCTCTCGATATTGTAGTGATCTTCAAGCCTGGAATAGCTGTTCAGCCCCGGATGGACGAACGGCAGGTGATAGCTTTCGCAGTAGTTTTCCACGGCGAGCTTCCAGTTGCCCTTGATTTCCAGGGTAAAGCGCGACTCCGCGCCGCCATGGTACAGCGGCCGATCGGCGAAATCGGCCCAGCGCGCGCGGATCGGCGCGATGAAGTCATCGAACGGCTCGGCCGCGCCCGACAGATCGGCAAACACGGCATCGAGAAAGACGCCGCTGCGCACCTCGAGCAGCCCGGTCTGCGCCGGATCGATGGCAGCGCAGCTATGCTGCCCGGCACCGCCGACATGCGGCGTCGCGCGCAGACGGCCGTCGAGCGCGTAGCTCCAGGCGTGGTAGGGGCAGCGGATCAGCCCGCCGGTATTGGTCTTCTCGCTGACCAGGATCATGCCGCGGTGGCGGCAGACATTCTGAAACAACTTCAGACCGCCGTCGCGACCACGCACAAGCAAAAGCGGCACACCGTAGAAATCGATCGGAGCGGCATCGCCAATATTCGGCACGTCGGCGCCAATACCGACGCAGGCCCAGCCACCGAAAAAGACGCGTTTGCGCTCCTCATCGCACCAGATACTGTCGGTATAAAGCGCACTCGGCAGGCCGTGTGCCTCGGCAACAGGCCGGCGCACTTGATCGAACTGGCTCATTATTGCGTTGATTGCCGCCATTGCCGCCTCCCGTTTGCTGCGCCCCGCGGTGCACTCCGACCGGCACGCGCGTTGCAGGCTAGGCGAGCGGCCGTCGCCACGCTTTTGCGATTGCGGCGCCGCCATGCGCGCCATCGGCTTGGCGCTCGCGCGCATTGAGACGCGCCC
>JBHJHH010000132.1:0-13659 GCA_050331015.1 Geminicoccaceae bacterium | reverse complement strand
GTCCGGCGAGCCGGCCAAGAATACCAGCTTTGTAGCCATGGGTGTGCAGCAAAGCTGGACGTTCACAACGAAGAGCCCTGAACAAGGTGCCGAAACGCCCGTCCAGACAGCGCCAGGCCACGCCGGCTTGTTCGAGCGCATCTTTCAGCGGATGTGGGCCGTAGTCCGTGTGCAGGATGAGCTGCGCACTGATACCGGCATCGCACAATGCCGGCAGTAGATTGCGCAAGTGACTTTCGATGCCGCCCGGCTTCGAACTGTCCACATAGTGCCAAACGGCGGGGCTCATGTGCCGGGCGCCCATAGCTTGGCGTAGGCTGCCATCATCGTCTCGAACGAAAAACGAGCTGCGGCATAGGCCCTGGCCGCCTCCGGCTTGGGCGATGCCAACACGCTTTCGAGCGCACTTGCCAAGGCGGCCGGATCGTCCGGTGGCACAATCGCACCACTCACCGGATCGATCGCTCGCGGCACGCCGCCCACCTGGGTCGCGACCACCGGACAGCCCGAAGCCTGGGCTTCCAACACGCTCAACGGCAGGCCCTCATTGCGCGAGGGCAGCGCGCAGACGTCGCCAGCGCGATAGAGCTCCGGCATGGCGTCGATGCGACCGAGGAAACGCACCCGGTCGGTGAGCCCCAATTCACAGGCCTGTGCCTCGAGGCTGGCACGCTCAGTGCCCTCGCCGGCAACCGCGAGCGTCGTCTCGACCGGCAGTGCCGCCAGCGCCTGCAAAAGGATATCGACGCCCTTGACCGGCTCGAGCCTCGCGGCGCAAACGATCAGGGGGCGCTCGAGCCAATCAGCGAGGCCAAGCGCGTTGCGTGCCGTTGCCTTGTCGCCAGGACAAAAACGCTCAAGGTCGATGGCATTGCCGATCACCTGGCAGGGACGCTCAAGCGCCGCTTCAACGCGCTCGGCGACTACCGGCGAAACGGCGACCAGCTTCGGTCGCGTCAGACCAACCAACCGGCGCACGAGCTTGCGCCGCTCCGGCTCGTTCAGATGCCAAGCATCGTGCTCGACGTGGACCAGGCGTGTACCCGTCAATCGCGCAGCCAGACCAGCGTAAAGCAGCGGACCGACGTGATGGGTTTGAACGATTTCGATTTTCTGTTGGCGCAGGTGCTTCGCCAGACGCAAGGGCAAACCGACCGCTTTGCCGGCCGGCTTGGCCATGAAGTGCAATGCCCCCGCCTGCGCGCGAAGCCTGGGCCAGGCAGCGAGGGCTGCGTCCTTCTCGCCCTCCAGGCTGACGATCGACTGGGCAAAGCCTGACCGTCCGAGTGCCTGCATCTCCAAGGCCAGGCTCTCGATGCCTCCTTGGCGCAGGTGCTGAACCATATGCGCGACGTGGATCTCAGCCATGACCTAGGCCGGTTCCAGCGCGGTCATGCCCATGCGCTCATCGGGTGGCACATAGGGGATGCGACTGATCACGGGCAGCGCAACCAACTCGGCGATCACGCCCGGCCGGGTGATCGTGGTGTCGAGCAGCTCGGCAGCAAAGGCCAAGCCACAGCCGATGGCGATGCCACCAAACAGGCCGGCAATGACGTAGAAGATGAGCGACATCGTATTCGGCGCGCTTGGGTCGCGCGGCTGATCGATGATGCGGATCAAATCCGGCGTGGTCTGTCGCCCGAGCGAACCGGTCACCTTGGCCATTTCGTAGCGCTCGGAAAGCTGCTCCATGAGCGTGCGCTTGACCTCGACATCGCGCTCCAGCGTGACGATCTCACGTTCGACGTCGGCATAGCGGCGCACGCGCTCGGCAAGCTCGGCTTCCTGGGCTTCGAGAGTCTCGATCTCACGATCCAAACGCACAAGGCTGTTGCGGCCTTGCTCCAGATTGGCGAGCTGGTCTTGAATCAAGCTGCGCGTTTCCGGTGAATCGCTGGAAAGCATGTTCCACAAGCGCTCGGGATCGGCGCCAACGGCTGCGATGCTCTCCTGTTCGATCTCAGCTCGACGCAGCCGCAAGACCTCGATCTCATCGCGCACGCGACGCACTTCTGAGTGCGCATCGGTATAGCGCACGAGCAGATCCGCGAGCTCGACCTGCAGCGCCGCGATACGCGTATCGATCGAGCCCAGGATCGGGTTGGTCTGGGTCACCCGCAGTGTGCTTGAGCCGAGCCGCGCTTCCTGGCCCGAGCGCTCACTGCGCAAGGTCGAGAGCCGTTGGCGAACGTCGGCCAGGGCTTGGACGTTCTGCATGTGGAGTTCCGGCAAGGCCTCGGCATTGGCGCTCTTGAACGCGGCGAGGCGCAGCTCGGCGGCATTCAGTTCTTCGGTGAAACGTTCGAGTTCTTCACCCAAGAACCGCTCACTCGCCTCAACCGAAGATTGCGCCGGCGCCAATAGATGATCGACGAAGCGCTGGGCGACCGCATTGACGACAAGCGCCATGCCTTGTGGTGTGCCGTCGAAATAGGCGACCTCGACGACCTCCTGGCCAACCAGGCGGATACGGGTTTGCGTGCGCAAGCGCTGGAGTGCTGCATTCACCTGGTCAGGACTGCTCGCCGGCGAAATCCAGCCGAGATCACTGGCGACATCGCTGAGCGTCGTGCGTGTGCGCATTTGTTCGAGTAACGCCTGCATACGCTCAGCAAGACCGGTTTCGATGGCCAGATCCTCGAGGAACGGATTGATCGACGCCGGTTCCTGGACGAGCATGGTCATTGTGCTGGTATAGGTCTTCGGGACGAGCTTGCCGGCGGCAAAGCCAACGAACGGCATGATCAGGATCGGCAAGACGATCAGATAGCGGCGCCACCAGGCGGCGTAGATCAGGCGCAAGCTCAGATGTTGGATGTGACGACCGATCCCGTTCATGGCGCCGTCTCCCCATCGACGGCGCCCTCAGCGGCCGCCTGGCTACGAACCTGGTCCAACATGGCATCGACACTGACCGGCCCGCTCGGTTCATCGGCCTTTGAGGTCTCACTGCCATCTTCCTCAACAGGTGTAATGGCGTCATCGACCGGCTCAGCGTTGCTTGGTTTAGCATCCATGCGCTCAGCCGCTTCGATCATGAGCAGATCTTCGGGCGGGATGAAATCAAGCGGTGAACGCTCGGCACAGGCGCTAAAGCCGAGCAAGGCGCACACAGCCATCAAAGCGCGGTTCATTGCGTCGCCTCCCAGGCCAGCGCCGCGATCTCGGCACGCCAGCCATCAAGCGCCTCATCATCAAGTGCGTCCTTGGCAAGATCCCAACGATCCGGAACGGCTTCAGCTATACGTGACTGCAAGGCAGCAGCAGCCGGATCGATATGCGCCCGGGCGTCCAGCCAATTAAGCCAACGTCGATCACGCACGCCCTCCGCGATCTCGATCAAGCGCCGATCCAGGGTTGGTACCGGACTGCATGGATCACCAATAAGCGGCAGCAAGATTGCGTCGCCTTCACGGCCATCGGTCGGATCGAACGGATCGGCAGTGGGCAGCATGCCATGCCAAAGCAGATAGGCGGAGGAGCCGACGCGCCAGCCATAGAAACCCGTCGCGAGGCGCGCGGGCCCTGTGTTGTAGATCCATGCGTCAACCCCACGGGCGTCAAGCGCGCGCAGATCGCTGGCATCAATGCCATAGCCAGGGTTGATCAGGGCAACATCGAAGTGATGGGCGATGCGTTGATCTTCCGGTGCATTGAGATGACCGGCCAGACGTATATCCGGAACCGCATCACGAATGGCCGCGAGCTGGCCAAGCATAGATTGACCGTGTGGGCCAACATTGCTCGGCTCATCCGCGGCGGACCAGATCAGCCGGTCACCGCCCCGATCCATGGCCTGACGCAGAGCGTCGAGTGCTGCCGCCTGGTCCAACTCGGCGAAGAGCCTCTTTAGCGGTGTGTAGGCAACAAGCGCAGCATTTTTGAGCGCGTCATAAGCCAGAGCCACATCGCCAGCGAACTGATCCAGGTCATCGGGTGTTGGCGTCGTCAGCGGTGGTGCCGAGGCATGCAGTCCGAGCGAAGCCAGCGTTGCCAGTCGGCAAGCTCGATCCGGGACAGGATCGCTATCGAACCAGGCATGATAAGGTGGATCTTCCAGATAAACGCCGGCCGGCGCCGACGACGGTGGCAAAGTCACCGGTCCTACGTTGATGGCGAACGGCATAGTCTCAGCGCCAATCGTCACCGTCCCGTTATACGCGCCCGGCGGCGCATTGTCCGGCACCGCAATTTCCAGCACGAGCGATTGCCCATCAACGACGGACTTGCCGGCCGGCCGCAATTCCTGTTCGGCCACTTGCAGATAGGGGCTTTGTGGATAGGGTCGAATCAGGCGTCGAAAACCGGTGCGCACGCGGATCGGCAAGTGAATGCCATTGCGAAAAGGCTCTTCGATCGCGAGCGCGCCGCCTGACGTTGCGCGTAGTTCGACCCAAACAGTTTCGCCGCGCGCAGCCGCAAACGAACCCAAACGCTCGAGCCCGTCACCCCTAGGCTCAGAATCGACCACGGGCCAGGCCGCGTTGAAACGTTCAGCTTGCTCCGCTTCGAGTTGCACGACCCGATCCGCTTCGTCGAGCGGTACGACGAGGATTCCGGACATGAACACGGCCCCCTCGCTGTCGCCGGCCAGCTCAATGCGGAGGCCCTCGGCATCCGTCAGCGTCGCGAACGGGCCGAGCCCGGCGCGCCGCGCACCATAGGTGGCCCAGGCCGTGTCACCGGGTTGCCAGGCGGCATCGCGCAAACGGAGATAGCGGCCTTTGATCCAGCTTTGCGGATCATCATCACGATCGAGGACCGTGCGGCCATTGATGCGCACGCGATGGCGGAGCTGGCGTGGGACATACTCCCATTCGCCCAAATCTTCCAACCACAGGCGAACGCCATAGAGCCCGCGCGGCAGATCAAGCGTGACCGCCTCGATGCCTTTGATCCCGTCGCGCGAAAGCGCATCAACACCCAAGCGTGTCACCGCAGCGCGATGGCGCCCATGCAACCGAGGATCATCGGGGGTGACCTTGCTGAAACCGGGCTGCACAGGACCGTCGATGGCGCCAAAATCCAGCGCCTGCCCTTGTCTGACCAAGGGCGAAGCGGTTCGCCAAGCCACATCGGTAATGACCAGCGAGGTCTCACCGTAGCGAGCAAAAACATACACCGCGGGCGCGGCGCTGAGATCAATCGGCCGGTGGTGCGCGTCGGTCAGATCAGCATGATTGAAGGTGAGTGTGAAGCGGCCCTTGGGAACGGCGCGGAGTATGTTCGCCCGCGTTGCAAAGTTCGTGCTGCCAACCCCATCGACGCGCACCCAGACCTGCAGGCCGTCACCACCCCAGTTGACGCCACGCACAATCAGCTCAGCACCATCGGCTGCCAGCGGCACAGCACCTGGGTAGTGCGGCTTGGCCGCAGCGAGACCCGTTCCGACGCTGACGTACAGCGCCAGCAGGCCGCCAGCAAGAAGACCGGCCGCCCCCCGCGCCGCGTGCAGCAGGTGATTTGCGCTTAAAGTGAACATGTCGTGGTCGTCTGTCGTCTTAGGGTTCGGTTACGACGCCGCGCCCGAAACCCGCGTCCAGGGTTTGCGGTGGCGGCCGAGCAGGTAGCTCAGGCCCCCTAGGCCCGACGCCACCTGCGCCATGACCACATAATGCAGCGAACGTACCTCAACCGGCCAGCGCGCATGCGGATAGAGCTCGACTATACTTATGAGCGCATAGCCAGCCACCTGGCCACTCGCCAGCAAGGCGAAGAGTGGCGATGACGGGGCTAGCAGCAGAGCACCGACGAGACCAACGACCATGGCAAACGGTATCAGCGGCCGCATGCCCTTGCCCGAAGCAAAGGTCAGTGCCACGCCTGGACGGATCGGATTGAGCAGCCGCCAGTGACGCAGCGATTGCTGCATATTGCCGGCACCGATGCGTTGGCGGCGGCGGAAATCGACCGCGCTGGAACTGCCTTCCAGCTCGACGGCCATGATGCGCGGTTCGTAGACGACGCGATGGCCCTGTTCAACCAGGCGCATGGGAATGGTGAAGTCGTCATTGATGGTGTCAGGCGGTACAGGCGTAAACAACTTGCGGCGCATGACATAGAACGCGCCGTGTAGACCCATCGGTGCACCCAGGGCGGCCTCGAGTGCCTTCACATTGGTCTGGGTCTTCCAGAAATCGCTCTCGCCTTCGGCGCCCGGTTCGATGACCCGGTAGTTGCCGCCCACGGCTGCGACCGCTGCATCCTGGAAATGCGTGGCCGCCAGCTTGAGGCCATCGAGCGACAACACAGACGAAGCATCGCTTAGGGCGACAAGCGGCTCGTCGATCTCGGCCATGCGCGCGTTCAACGTGCCAAGCTTGCCCAGATTGTGGGGATTTTCGACGATATCGCAGCGCAGATGCGCGCATTCAGGCGTGGCCAGCGTGGCTTCGGCGACCGCGCGGGTGTCATCGGTACAGCCATCCAGCCCCAGAACCAGGCGCAGCCGATCCGCCGGGTAATCCAGGGCAGCCGTATTCGCAATCTTATCCTTTATCCAGCGCGCTTCGTTGTGCGCAGGGACCAATAGCGCGATCGCCGGCCAATCTTGGGGGGCGTCCGACGCATAGAGATCCGGCGGATCCGGCGGACCGTGCGGCTGGCGGCCCTTCGCCAGCTTGGGCAATAAGATCGGCCAGATCGCCAAGTGGTAGATCACCATGGCAATGGCGGCCAAAGTCACGCCGGCCAGCAGGCTGGTCATGATTTCGACACGGGCGCTGAAAGCACGGCAGATGGCGTGGCCAGCAAGTCCTGCTCAATCCGCTTGGCCGAGACAAGCAGGGCGATGAGGATATAAACCGGCCAGGTGAACGCCTGAGTCAAGAACGTGCCGGCAACACAAAAGCCGGCGAGGGCTGCCAGGAGCGCTTCGGTCTGATCACGCAGGCGTTCGGCGGCGCGATTATCACGCAAGCCACCCAGATGCCGCCAGGTGGCTACGCCGCGCATCGCCGTTACCGCGATCAGCGCGATGAACAAGAAAAAGCCGGTGAAGCCGGTCTCGCCCAGAGCCTGGAACCAGGTGCTGTGGACGGCCTTGGCCATGCCGTGCCACTCGCTGACATAGTAATAGAAATTCGGCACGAAATTATCGATGCCGACACCCGTCAAGGGATTGGCCAAGGCCATACTCGTCGCCGCACCCCAGGCGAGCAAGCGGCCTTCAGCCGATTCATCGATCGCGCCGACGCCGCCGCCGGCCGCCACCACCGAGCGCTCACCGATGCCGGCCGCCGCGAACAGGCCGATCAAGGCGAGCACGCCAACGGCAATCAGGAGAAGCTTGTTGCGCACGCGGTTCCAGGCGAACACACCCATGACCGCGACCAGGCCGAGCAGGCCGCCGCGGCTTTGCGTGGCCAACAATCCCCAGACCAGGACGGGCATGGACGCAATGCCGACAAAACGGTCGAAAACGCCACTGCTGCGTGCGATCGCCAGGCTGGCGGCAAAGCCGATCGGGAAAAGCAGAACCATGGCGAGATCATTGGGATCGCCCAGGGCCGAGCCCTGCGCGCGATTAATCGTAACGCGCGAGCCCTCGACCAGCCCGATGCCGTTTAGGGAGTTGTAGACAGCGACCCCGGCGATGCCGGCACCGATGATCGTCATAACGCGCAAGATCTGACTGATTTGCGATGGCTTTTCCACCAGCCAGGCGACTGCAAACGCCATGATCATGATCTTCGAGTAGGTATCGCTCCAATACTTTGAGGCGAGCGAACTATTGGCGGCGAACGGGATCTGCAGCGTGACCAGGATGAAGAAGCTCAAGAGCAGGCCGAGCTCAATGGTGAGATAGGCCCGCAAGCGTCTGGTGAAGAACATCAAAGCCAGCGCCGCTAACGCGCCAAGAGCGAGCAATTGCGGAATACGCAAGGGTTTGAGCGGTAAAATGACTTCGTGCACGCGAAACAGCGAGAAGCAGATGAAGCCGACGACCAGAACCAGCGGCGCCTGAAACAACAACCAAACCGCCACGGGCAGCGCCGCGATCAGCAAGGCCAATGCCGGCAGTGGCACATGCGGTGCCATTAACCAGACAGCCCCGACCAGCGAGCAGACCATCAAGGCCACAGCCGCCTCGATCGCCCGGCGCCCGGGGCGCGGCAGCGCGTTCAAATCAAGCGCGGCGAAGTTGATGGGTCGCGCCAAAGTCAGTTTCCTGAACAAAACCGCTTGCCGTGTTACAGTTGCACGCGCAATGCAAACAGCAAAAGCAATAAGCTAAATCTTCGATTGCGTATGGTGATTCATGTCAAACCCAACCGGCGATGCTCCTTGACCGATAGCAGCCAAACCGATGCCTTGACAGAGGCAGCCCGCCATGAGGTCGAAGCCAGCCCGGCTGTGCGCTTTGCCAAACGCAGCGTCGATCTCGTCGGTTCGATCTGCGGCCTCATCGCGTTGTCGCCCTTGCTCATCCCGATCGCCCTGGCCATTCGCTTGGACTCGCCAGGCCCAGCCCTGTTTCGTCAGTTGCGTATCGGCCGCGGTTCACCGGTGAAGACCGAATTGTTCGAGATGATCAAGTTCCGCACCATGTACACCGACGCAGATAAGCGCACCGGGGCTGTCTGGGCGAGCAAGGATGATCCACGTATCACCAAGGTCGGCAATATCTTACGCAAAACACGTCTCGATGAGCTGCCGCAGCTGTGGAACGTTCTCAAGGGTGAGATGAGCTTGATCGGCCCGAGGCCGGAGCAACTCGGTCTGTTCGGCAAGCTTGAACGCGAGGTACCCTTTTACGCTGAACGAGTCTATGGCGTGCGTCCAGGCATCACCGGCTACGCCCAGGTCGAGGTCGGCTACGACACCTCGATCGAGGACGTGCGCAACAAAATCCTGCACGACTTTGCTTATGCCCTCAGCCTGCGCGACCTCTGGTCTTGGATAAAGATGGATACGTTCATCATCTGGCAAACCTTCCTTGCCGTTATCGGTCGCAAAGGCCAATGACCATGCGTATCGCTATGGTCGCGCTGGCATGTCTCGGTCTTGCTGGCTGCGGCGGCGGCGGGCCAGCGCCCGGCGGCGGTGGCTTAGCTGAAGCCAACACGGCTGAGCCTGCCCTGATCGCACCCTATTGGGACGAATCGACCATCCACCGCGAAATGCTTGCCGATGCCAATGCCTTGCGGCCGCGAAACGGTGCGCCGGTCCAAAATGAGGCGTGGATCAATGCCCGGCTGGAGGTCATGTCGTGCCTTGATTACAAGCTCGAGCGGCTTTCCGGCCTCGGCGGCCGGGCCACCTATCCTGCGGAATTTGCGCTAGCCAGCGCCGATCGCCGGCGTTCGCTGCGGGAACTCATGGGTGGCTTGACCTTCGACGGTGAACTCAGTCTTGAGCGCTACCGCGAGCGTGTGCGCCGCATCGAAGCGCTGGTTTACGAGCAGCGCGGCCATCTGCCGAACGAACTCATCGCCCTGCAATGCCCACGCGTCTGATCTGCACAATCTTTGTCACCCTGGGCCTGCTGTTTGCACAGGTCGCCTGGGCGCAGGAGACCACCCTGGCGGCCGGCGATCGCGTGCTGATCGATCTGCCCGGGGAAACCGAGTTCGAAGACCCCTTCGCCATCGATGCCACCGGCCGGCTGCTCTTGCCGGAAATCGGTGAAGTGAACGTTTCTGGTCTCAGCCTGCCGGAAGCCGAAGCACGCCTACGTGATGCGCTGGGTGTCGCTTTCCGCTCGGCACAGCAAATGGAGCTACGGCTGGTCGAACGCCGTCTGCTGGTGCGCGTGCTCGGCTACGTCGAAGAGCCGGGCCTCGTCGATATCGCCCGCGGCGAAACGGTCCAAGTCGCGATCAGCCAAGCCGGCGGCGTCCGCCTCGGTGCCCAGCTCGATCGCCTGCAATTGCGCCGTGGCGATGAGGTGCAGTCCTTTGATTACAAACGCTATCTGGAGACTGGCGATCCACGCGCTCTGCCCGAGCTCAACTCGCTGGACATCATTTTCGTGCCCGCGTCGCCCCTGCTTGGCAATGTCCAGGTCGCCATCGATGCCAGCACGTTTGAAGGCAGCGGCGATGCCGACGATGCCGGCCAGGCGGTCAGCGTGTTCGGCGAGGTCGTCCGCCCCGGCGTGTACAGCTATCGCGACGGCATGAGCCTGCTCGATGCCATTCTCCGCGCCGGTGGCGTGACGCGTTATGCCGGCGTGGAGCAGATCCGCATCATCACCGGCGGCGAGCCGTCGCCGTTTAATCTGAAAGACTATCTGGACAGCGGCGATCTCAGCCTGATGCCGATGATCGCCGCCGGTACGACCATTTTTGTGCCCAACGAGTCTGCCAATGTCGCCGCCGGCGCGCGTACAGTTTACGTCATGGGCGAGGTCAACAGCCCGGGCGCGTATGACCTCAGTCCCGAAGCCAATATGCTCGATGTGTTCGCCAATGCCGGCGGGCCGACCCGCTACGCCGATCCACGCAATATCCGTGTGTTGCGCGCGGGCGGCGGAACCTTGCCGTTCGATCTGACCCGCTTTGCCGAGGGTGACGCCAATATCGACAATCTGCCGGTCATCAATCCGGGCGATGCCATCTTTGTGCCCGAAGCCGCGCAAGATGATGCCAATTCCTGGCTGACCGTGCCGCCTTCACGGGCGATTTACATCATCGGCGCGATCAATCGGCCAGGCCGCTACGAGTGGTCGGATGAGATGTCGTTTCTCGACCTGCTCGCCCAAGCCGGTGGACCAACGCCGACGGCTGACGTCGGCTCGATCGAGGTCGCCTCACCAGACAGCGACGGCCGTTTCATCACCCAGAGCTTCGATCTCGATGACTTTCGCACGGGCGGCGCGAACCTTGCCAGTCTGCCCCGCTTGCGCGCCGGTACCATCGTCACCTTGCGCGATCTGCCGCAAGATCCGACCGACAATACATCGCGCTACATCCTGCAGCCGCCCGAACGATCCATTTACGTGATGGGCGCTGTCGGGGCGCCCGGCCGCTATGCCTATGAGCCAGGCCTAAGCCTGCTCGATGTGCTCTCCGCCGCCGAAGGCCCGGTTACCGATAGCGATCTGCGCCGGATCCGCTTGATAAAGGGCACAACACCTACGGCCGAGACCAGCACGATCGATCTCAGCCTGTTCTTCGAGACGGGCGACGGGCATGTCCTGCCCGAACTGGCCGCGGGGGATACCATCTACGTACCCTCGCTGGATCGTCCGTTCGTCGATCAAGCGAGTGAGGATACCGTGCGCATTCTTGGCGCCGTCGGCACCCCCGGACGCTATATCTTCAATGATGAAATGACCGTGCTCGATCTACTTGCGCAGGCCGGCGGCCCGACCAGCAGCGCCAACAACGAGAAGATCGTCATTGTGAACCTGTCCTGTTGCCGCGACCAGGCCCGCAGTTTCGATCTCGTCGAATTTGCCGAGACCGGCGACGTTGACCTGCTGCCGGTGGTGCGCCCGGGCGACACGATCTACGTGCCCGATCGCGACGACACCGCCTATCAGCGCTTCATCGATGGTGTCGTCGACATCAGCCGCATTGTCGGGCTGATCGCTTTGATCGTGGCGCTGCTGTGAGCTCGCTGCCGGCCCAGTACCACGAAGTCGACGCCGTCTACCGGGCAACGATCGGCAATGATCTGCGCGCCATTGGCGTCACGGCACCGCGCGAAGGCCACGGCGTCTCAACCCTTGCCATGGCGCTTGCGGAGCGTTCCGCCCTGGCCGACCGATCGACCTTGCTTGTCGAGCTAACCACGCGCGCCTCGGCCCTCACCGAGCGCCACGGCGTTTCGCGCCAAGATTGGACGGACGCACCCGGCTCGGCCGCTCAAGCGTGGCACACCCTCAGGCCCGGCCTGACGGGCCTGCCGTCACCCAGCTTGAGCCGACCGACGCCGTTATTGCGTGAACGCGCCGTGCTGGCGCGCTTACGCGATGAATGGCTCGAGCGGTTTGACCTCATCATCTACGACCTGCCGCCCGTGCTGGCGACCAGCCAGCGCCAGATTGACCCGCTGGTCGCGGCCGCCAACTGCAACGGCGTGATCATCAGCGTGACCACGCGGCTGACCACCGAGGCCGATCTAATCGCATGCGTCGATCAGCTAAGGCGGGCCGACGCCGAATTGCTCGGCATTGTCGTCAATGACCGGGAGAACCCGGCCCTGGCCGATGAAGTGGCGCGTGAACTCGGCCGCTTGAAGCGTCTACATCCAGGCCTGATCGGCCGGCTGCAACGCTGGGTGCGCAAGCGCGCATTCTTGCATAAACGGCCTTAAGCTGCGGCCGCCGTTTCGCTTACCTGCTGCCTCAAGAGGTTTCGCTGGAAGGCCCAATGATCGGCGCACATCCGGGTGATACCATGCTCGGCGCGCCAACCCAGCTTCGCCGCCGCGAGGCTGGGATCGGCAATGCAAGTGGCGCTGTCGCCCGGCCTGCGCTCGACGATCTCATGGGCAATCGGATGACCGCAAGCTTGTGCAAACGCCTCGACCACCTCGAGCACGCTGTAGCCCTGGCCGGTGCCCAGATTGATCGCTGTGTTGGCCCCTTGGAAGCCGGCGTAGTCCAAGCGCTCGATGGCGGCACGATGGCCGCGGGCCAGATCCATGACGTGGATATAGTCGCGCACACCGGTGCCGTCCTTGGTCGGGTAGTCGCCGCCGTAGATCTTCAGCGATGAGCGCAGACCGGCTGCGACCTGGGCGACATAGGGAAACAGATTGTTCGGTACGCCACGCGGCGCCTCGCCGAGCAAGCCGCTTGGATGTGCGCCGACCGGATTGAAATAGCGCAGCGAGATCGCCGCAAACTCCGGATCAGCGGCGGCGATGTCGGTGATCATCTCTTCGATGAACAGCTTTGTGCGGCCATAGGGGTTCAACGCGCGGCGCGGCGCGCTTTCAGGCACAGGATCGACCTCGGGCGCGCCATAGACAGTGGCTGAGGAGGAAAAGACCAGGCGCTTGACACCGTGGCGACGCATGGCCTCGAACAGCACGACGGCGCCTTTGATGTTGGCATCATAATAGAGCAACGGCGACGCCACCGACTCGCCGACCGCCTTGAGCCCAGCCAGATGTACGACCGCATAGATGTCATAGCGGCTGAACAGATCCCACAAACAGGCCGGATCGCGCACATCGCCCTCGACCAAGTCAACCTGACCCTGGCCTAGGCTGTTGATGCGCCGAATGACATTGCGCTCGCTGTTGAAGAAATTGTCGAGAATGACCAGGCGATAGCCGGCTTTGAGCAACTCGGCAGCGACATGTGATCCGATGAACCCAGCACCGCCGGTGGCCAACACTGTGCGCTTGGCCGTCCCGCGAGGGTTTGTGGTCGCTCTCGATGCACGTGACATGGTCGTTTTCCCGTCTTGGTGACGGCGGGACCATGCCCCATCTTCAGAAAAACCGCTCTATTTCAGAAGGTTAGTCGAGGCATGCCAACGGCGACCGATCGCTCCGAAAGGATAGGTGGTGTACTGCCTTGGCATCATCGGCTTCAAACGCAAGGCGTGGCTCGCAGAGCTATGGCCGAAGTTGGTGGCTGAGCGCGGGGGCGGCGTATCCTCGGTGATGTTCGAAGTCACCGGAGAGGACACGCCATGGAGGAGGATACCGTCGTTCGGCTGCCGCGCCCAGGCGCGAGCGTCGTGGATGATCCGC
>JBHJHH010000131.1:0-13482 GCA_050331015.1 Geminicoccaceae bacterium | reverse complement strand
GCAGGTGGTACGCTCTTGACCTTGATTGAGCGTAAGCAAATCAGTAATTTGACCTGGGTTGTTGCCTGCGCGCAAGACGAGCGGCGGACGGAAGCTGAGCGCTCGGCGCGCACAATCGCTGGTGATACGCCATTGCTTTGCGACTTTGGCGAGTTTCCAGATAGCTATTTACCTTATCGTGCGCACGATTTGAAGGACTGGCTTCGATCGGTAGCGCTGCAGTGCCGTCCCGATGTCATCTTCACGCATTACGATGATGATCGGCATCAGGATCATCGAGAGATTAGTCGTTTGACTTGGAACATCTTCCGAGGCCCGCAGATTCTCGAGTATGAGATCCCTAAGTGGGACGGAGATTTATCGAGACCAAATGGCTACGTGCCGTTATCTGAAGCGATATTGGACCGCAAGCTGACATTGCTGCACGAATGCTTTCAGAGTCAAGCGGTAAAGCCTTGGTTTGATAAGCGAACCTTTGCTGGATTGGCGCGGCTACGTGGCCTTGAGTGTCATGCGGATGAGGGTTACGCCGAGGCCTTTCACATTCGAAAAATCAAGCTCGTCTAGAGGACTGCCACAAAATGGATGGACAACAAAAGGCAGCACTCGAGAAGTTCTACGAGCGCGAGGACCCTTGGCAGTTTTCGCAAACGATCGAGGACCAAGTCCGTACATCAATTATTCTTGATTTCGTTCGCCATGGCCAGTTCCGGCGCGCGCTTGATATTGGGTGCGGCGAAGGCTGGCTGACAAAGGTGATTGCCGGTCATGTTGAGCATATTTTGGGTTTTGATTTGAGTGAACGCGCCATTAATCGGGCCATAGCAAAAGACATTCCGAACGCTACGTTCTTTGCCCATGACTTGCGTGAGCTGGCAGCGCTTGAGAGCGGCTATGATCTGATCTTGTGCTCCGAGTCGCTATACTATCTAGCTGACGAA
Organism: Geminicoccaceae bacterium; assembly: GCA_050331015.1. Taxonomy (GTDB): domain Bacteria; phylum Pseudomonadota; class Alphaproteobacteria; order Geminicoccales; family Geminicoccaceae; genus JBHJHH01. The sequence goes on along the minus strand of JBHJHH010000131.1, from coordinate 12,541 downwards.
GCCGAACGCAGATCAGCGGTTGCTGCCATGTATGATCTGCTGACCGACGACGGCTTGGTCATTGTGTCTTCGATCGTCACCGGCCCGAGTGATCAAGCCTACCTCGGTGAACGTTACTTCTCACTTGAGGAACTTAAGGAACTGCTCGCGCAGCGTTTTCGCATCGTTGCGGCCGTGCCGAATCTGGTCCGCCGTCCAGCACGCGGCCTGCCTGAGAAGGCCTTGAGGGCGGCGGGAAGGGCTTTTCCTTCGGCGCGCGTCTCGTTGCGCAAGGCGATGACCTTGACGACGCCGCTCGAAGACGCCTTCCAGGCGACGTTCGTGGCGATCAAACGGGTAAGCTAAAGGACGCAGAGTTCGGGCGTGAGCCCGCGAGCTTCGAGATCGGCGGCGATTTCGCTGCGGTAATTGCCGTTCATGATGATGACAACGTCCGGTGGGCTGTCGGTGAGTGCTTGCGGCGCGACCACCGGATGGCCACTGCCGGCCAAATAAGCGCCTTGTTTCAAGGGGTTGATATCAACTACGGCGTCAACTTCGTCGGCAAGGTTGAGGCTGGTGAGAAAGCCGACGGCCTTGGAACCGCCGCCCCACAGCACAACCCGGCGCTTGGCTGCATGCCAGGCGTTCAGACGGTTGCGCCAGCCGGCCAACAGATCATCAACACGAGCCTGAAAGCTGCAAATGTCGCTAAAGTTGGCGGAAAGTGGAGGCCCTGAAGCCGTGCCCGGCACTGCAAGAGCACAAAGGTACTGGGCGTCGCCGATTGTCCAGGTAACCACGTTCTCGAAACCGGCAAGCCGCAAGGCATTTGTCAATGATGTTGTTGTGAAGTAAGCGCAGTGCTCGTAGTAGATATCGAAGTATGCCGCCTGCGCGAAAATCCGTTCGCAGGCTGGTACCATAACAAATAGCGGGCATTGCGGTACGTTATGATGAATAGTCGAGAGCATAGCGTTGGTATCTGGCAAGTGCTCAAGGGTCATCTTCATGATGACCAGAGCCGCCTCGATTTCGGTCGTCTCTTGAAACAGAGTGGCCGAAATCGTTACCTGATCGGGCAGGGCTACGTGGCGAAACGCCGGATCAAAGCCGAGCCCGGTGACGCCAGCGGTTTCGTTCAGAAGCGTCAGAAACTCACCCTGGCCACAGCCGATCTCGACGACGGTGTCGCCCGTGACAAGCGCGCAGCGGTCGACAAGCTCGGCCGCCAGTCCGGCATGCATGCGGTTGAAGGCGGTCGAGTGCGTCTGGGTGGATTCGTAAGCCTGGTCGTAGGCAACCAGCGACGGATCGAAGGCAGCATTCCAGACCAAACCACAGGTTCTACAAGCCAGCAACGCGATGTCGCCGCGCGGAACCTGACGTGCGGTATCCTGAGAGCGGTAGATGGCCATTTCCAGCGCCGGAACACCGTCCAGGCGGTACACTGGTGCGTCGGCGCACACGCTGGCACAGCTCGGGCAGACAGCGCCAAGCCTGGCCATAATCAGCTCAAGGGCGCGACAGGGCGGAGGTCGGGGGCCAACCGCCCGGCACGGCGGTGGGCATCAAGCTGCTTCAGGCGAACAAATGACGGCCCCTCAATGTCCCGGCCCGCGAACAAGCCACGGCTGAAGGCTTCGTGCATTTCCTCGGCGCCTTTTTTGGGCGTCCAGCTCGGGCGATAGGCAGGTACGGTTTCGCTCAAGGCGTCACAACTGACGCGATAGGAGCGTTTGTCCGGCTCGGCGCCCTCGGCAATGGTCACCTTGGCGCCGGGTACAACCCTGGCGACCGTGTCGGCCAGATCGCGAATGCGGATATTGTCCTCGGTGCGGCCGACATTGAAGGCGCGATTGCTGATCAGCTCTTTGGGCGCTTCGAGTAAAACGGCATAGGCGTGAATGATGTCGCGAATATGCGTCAGGGGGCGCCACGACGTGCCAGCACTTTTCAGCAGTACGTGTCCGGTCGTCTCGGCATGGGCGACGAAGTTGTTCAAGACTACGTCGAAGCGCGGAACCGGACTAAGACCATACGCCGTGGCGCAACGCAAATAGACCGGGCAGAATTTCTCGCCAGCGAGGTGGGCGAGTTCCTGCTCAACGAGGATCTTGCTTTTCGCATAAGGGGTTAGCGGGTGAAGCTGGCTGGATTCATCGGCCATGCCACCTTCAACACCATAGACCGAGCATGACGAGGCAAACAGAAAGCGGGGAACGCCGACGGTCTTGGCAAGCTCGGCCAAACGCACAGAGGCGTGGTAATTGATGGCATAGGTCAGTTCGGGATCGAGATTGCCGAGCGGGTCGTTCGACAGGCCGGCCAAGTGGACGATGGCGTCAAAACCGACCAGGTCGCGGTATTCGACATCGCGCACATCCTTAGCGATATTGGGCACATCTTCGAGCGGCGCAATCGCATTGGCGCGAAACAGGCTTGTGTCGAGACCAACGATGTCATGGCCAAGCTTCTGAAAAACCGGCACGAGGACCGCGCCGATGTAGCCTTCGTGACCGGTGACAAGGATATGCAACTGAGGCTCCGTTTATAGCGGTTAACCGATGGTATGCTGGTCAAGATATTGTGGTCGCCAATTGCGCGGATCGAGCATGATGCGAACACCCAAATTGCGCATGACATGAGCGCTCAGGGCACAACGATCACCGAACGAAATCGGTGCATTCCAGATCGCTTCCAGGTTCTGTTTCTGTAGCGCCAGATGCGGGAACAGGCTCTTGCGCGCCTTCGGATCGATCCAGCGGGCGCGGCCCTCCGCGCTCCGAATGGCGATTGACTGTTCGGCGTGCTCGCGTTTTTCGTACTGCACGGCAGGCACCACGTGAAAGCGGCCGTAAAGGGCAACCTCAGCAACCAGGTTCTTGTCGGCGCCGTAGACCGGCCGGTGACCGCGTGTTTGCCGCCAGATCTCGGTGTGTGACAGACCGAAGATATGGAAGACAGTGGTCATCCGCGCAAAGACGTCGGCAAATCGTGCAACCGGATCGGCCTGTGTGGCGATATCATCGGCAGATTGACCGCGCCGATGCAAGCCCTGGCGATCAATAAACGCGTTGGCCGCTGCATCGTAGGGCAAAGGACGGCCGTCCTCGTCGATCAATCGCGTATGGGTGAAGGCCAGCGCAACGTCGTCATGCTTGGCCAAGACATCACGTGTGCCCCGCAGATAGTCCGGCAGCAGACGATCGTCGTGATTGATCCAATGAAAATAGCGGCCTTTGGCGGCATCGAGGCAGATATTGTAATTGGCCGCAGCCCCACGATTGTGCGCCTGGCGGATATAATGAATGCGCCTGTCGCTGGCAGCCAGGTCGCGGCAGATCTCTTCTGTACGGTCTGTCGACGCGTTGTCGCTGATGACGAATTGCAGGTCGTCGAGACTTTGGCTCAGCACAGACCGGATACAGGCCTCAAGATAGCGTTCGCCGTTGTAGACCGGCAAGCCGATCGAAACTTCCGGCGTGTAGTCACGCCGTTGCTCATCTTGCGGGCAGATCACAGCGCCTCCGATGATGACGCGGTGGCGGGTGCTCGCAACAAGCGGGGAAGTTCAAGAAAGCGAATAAGCGCCTTACGGCTGACCGGCAGGGCGATGTACACGGCAAAAGTGCTCACAATGGCACTCATAACAGTCAGGGGCACAACGGCCAGGGGGGAAAGATCAACCCAAACGCGGGTTGCTGCAATATGGCCACTGACGGCGCACACAGCGCAACCGAATAGCGCAGGCAACAGGGCTCCGACCAAAGCCGCAAAGGTGACCGGGCCGCTACGCGTCGCCCGATAAAGGGCATAGGGCAAGAGCAGGGCCTGGGTGATGGCGAAGCTGGCGGCGACACCGACAGCGCCAAACGGCACGCCGATGGCAAAGCCAATGACGGTGACAACCGTGATTTCCGCACCGAAACGAAGCTGCTCGCGCGTGCGCCCTTGCGACACGAACAACCAGGACGCGGCATAGCCGACCGGTTGACCGACGGTCGCCAGCGCCAGCCAGGCGAACACAGGGATGGCCTCCAGCCAGCCGTCGCCGAACAGGATGCGCACCATGGGACCGGCGAGCACGGCGAGCAGAACAATGGCCGGCGCTGTCACCAGCGCGATCGCCTGCACTGTCGAGATATAGAGCTGGGCATAACCGCGGGCGTTGTCCTGCAGGCGTGACAGCGCGGGGATCATGACGCGCGACAGCGGCATGATGAGCAGGCGCACGGGTAGATTGACGACCAGCGCGAAGCAGCGCTCATAAATGCCGACCGAGGCCGCGCCATGAACCAGGCTGAGCAGAATCTTGTCGGCGTTGGTGGAAAAGTAGACAATCAGGTTGTGCAGGGTCAGATCGGTGCCGAAACGGATCAACGGCGGCATGTCCGGTGCCCAGCGCGGCCAGCCGGGGCGCAGGCCCGACAGCACCCAGGCGCCGCCGGTCTCGAACACGAGCAAGACTAACTGCTGCGCGACCAAGGCCCAGAGGCCGGCGCCGGCCCAGGCGAGCGCCACGGCGACGATGACGCTGAGGACGACGCCAACCAGTTCGACAATGGCCAGCGCGCGAAACTGCAGGTGGCGGGCAAGCACCGCCTTGGGCTGGGCCTGAATGCCGGCAATCACGAAGCCGAAGGCCAGCACCATGGTAATGTCACGCACTGGCGGCGCCTGATAGATCCAGGCTAGGCCCGGTGCAATGCCAAGTGAGACAATGAAAAGCGCCAGGCCGATAGCGCTGTTCAGCCAGAACAGCGTACTGATCTGCTCGTCGGAGATTTCCGGCCGCTGAATGGTTGCTTGGGCAAAGCCGAATTCGGCCAGCACCGTGAACAGCAAGGTCAAGGTCATTGCCATGGAGACCAGGCCGAATGCCTCGGGCGCAAGCATACGCGCCAGGGCCATCGTGCTGATGATTTGCAACAGGAAACGAGCGATTTGGCTAGCGAAGATAAACGCGCTACCGCGAGCAGCCTGCCTTGAGATCGTCTGTGTAGATGCGGCTTGTTGGTCTGCCATACCGGTAAAGTGATAAAAGTGTGACTAACACTACATCGTGAAATGGCCCACCCGATGTGACATGAACGATGTTGCTTCGGCTGACAAGGCAACGTTCTTGGCAAACGGGACAGGCAGTCGGTTTTTCCGACCAGTGCACCGGAAAGACACAGACCGTTCGGCCCTGTGTGGCGCGGCGGTTTCACCAATGCGCACGAACCGTACGCCATACCCGCCGGGTTGCGCTTCTCGAATTGCTCTTCTACTTGACAGGCGAGTCAGAGAGCATGATCGCCGGCGCTTGAAGGTGCATAATGCGTACCAGATCTGCTCATGTTGAGATTAAGTCATCGTACGCCTGATCTGCAATCAGTTTCGACGTCATCTGCAAGATAATTGTACTGCTCGTCTTGCGTGGATTTTCAACAATATTTTCAACCTGACCAGTATGTTAAGCATTTGCTCGGCAGACAGGGGGTTGACGGCGCTCAGGCAGGCTCTAGTGTTCGCGAAGTCTAAGGGAGCGGGTGGCCCGCACGATTGATGGCCGCGACAATGGTTGGTGTTTGGCACAGCTTGGCCGGAAGCGGAGTGATCCGGGTATGCGGCGTGCGCCTGCGCCACGCACCAGTGTGGCGCCAACTGGCATGGCCCGTGCGTGGTCGCCCGACACAGCAGAACACCTGCACACAAGATCGGAGAGCATCGATGAAGAAAGTCGCCATGGCCGCAGCTCTTGGCTGCGCGCTGGTACCGTTCGCGGCGTCCGAGGCGAAGGCCTGCGGTGAGGTCTCGATCACTGAAATGAACTGGGCATCGGCCTCGATCGTCACCAAGGTGGCCGAGTTCATCATGAGCGAAGGTTACGGTTGCACGGTCGCCGTTGTCCCGTCCGACACCACGCCGGCAGTGACCTCCTTGGCGGAGAACAACGAGCCCGACATCGTCACCGAGCTGTGGCTGAATTCGACCGGCGAGGCCTATGCCAAGCTCGAGGAAGAGGGCAAGGTCGAGCGCGTTGCAGAGGTGTTGAGCCCGGGTGGCGTCGAGGGCTGGTGGCTGCCGACCTATCTGGTCGACGAGCACCCGGAACTGGCCACCATCGAGGGCATCATGGAAAACCCTGAGCTGGTCGGCGGTCAGTTCAACAACTGCCCGGACGGCTGGGGTTGTCGGATCGTCAACGACAACCTCATCCAGGCGCTGGCGCTCGAAGAGCACGGCATCGAGGTGTTCAATCACGGCTCGGGCGAGACCCTGGCGACCTCGATGGCCGCCGCCGTGCAGGACGAGGAGCCCTGGTTCGGCTATTACTGGGGGCCGACCGTGCCGCTCGGCAAGTACGACATGACCTCGGTCGATCTCGGCGAGTACAAGGAAGAGGTGCACCAGGCCAATCAGAACAAGGACAATCTCGACCCGGGTGTGTCCGCGTTCCCGGCAGCGCCCGTCCTGACCACGGTCACGGCCGACTTCAAGGAGCGTGAGCCGGAGGTTGCCGAGTTCTTGAGCAACATGACCTTCGACACCGAGACGATGAGTGCCGTGCTCGCCTGGCAGGATGAGAACAACGCCTCGGCCGAGGAAGCCGCGGTCTACTTCCTGACCAACAACACCGACACCTGGTCGACCTGGTTGAACGACGGCGCGCGCGAAAACCTCGCGAACGTCCTGAACTGATCAGGTGGCATCCTAGACAGGTTATTGAGGCAGGCTCGTTGGCGCGAGCCTGCCTTCTGTCTTGCGCAATCAGGCGAGAACGAGTTGACGGGGCCACCCTTTGTGCGCGCCGCTAGCGGATAGGCGACATGGCGACTTATGACGGACTTTTCGATGCGCTTGGCCTGCGCTCTTGGTGTGATGAAGGCACCAAGACGGCGCCGATGTCGATGGCCGAGCTCATGGGCCGGTCGTCGGGCGAGGGCGAGGCCGAGGCCTCAATTTGGGACATGCCGTTCCCCTCACTCGATGCGCTCAACGAGGCCTGCAGCAAGATCCCTCAGTCGCGCGATCTGACCCTTGGGTTGGAAAACGGGTTTCTGGCGATCAAGGACTGGCTGAAGATCTTCCTCGATCCGCTGACGCAGCCGCTTAGCTGGCTGTTGAACAGCTCGCTCTGGTTGATCTTGAACACGCCCTGGTGGATCGTCATTCCGGCCCTGCTGCTGGTCGTCTTCGCCGTTAGCCGCTCGTTTCGTTTGGTCGTTTTTGTCGGCCTGTGCATCAGCTTGCTGGCATTCATCGATCACTATGATTATGCCATGCAGACCTTATCGATCATCTTCGTTTGCGCGTTCTTATGCGTTCTGCTCGGCGTCCCCATCGGTATTGCCATGTCTCGCAGCGATGGCGTGCAGCGCGCGATCATTCCGATACTGGATATGCTGCAGACCCTGCCGCCCTTCGTTTATCTGATCCCGTTGATCTTCCTGTTCAGTGTTACTGAGCCGAAGCTCTACGGCATTGCCATCATTCTCTACGCCATCGTGCCGGTGATCCGCCTGACAGATCTCGGCATTCGTCTGGTCGACAAGGACGTCATTGAGGCCGCCGATGCCTTTGGCATGACCGACCGGCAAAAGCTGTTCGGTGTGCAGATACCGCTGGCCCTGCCGAACATCATGGCCGGCGTCAATCAGACGATCATGATGTCGCTCGCCATGGTGGTGATTGCCTCGCTGGTGTCGGCGCCCGGCCTGGGCGTGCTCGTCTTGCGCGGGATTCGCAATCTCGAACTCGGTGTCGGCCTGGTGGCGGGCCTGGGCATTGTCTTGCTGGCGATCATTCTCGATCGGGTCACCAAGGCCATGCTGGCCAGGATCAACGCTGTGCAGCAGAGCTGAGACAAACACGATGAACAACAATCATGAGGTGAAGATCCGGATCAAGGATCTCTACAAGATTTTTGGTTCGGATCCTCAGGCGGCGCTTGATCATGTGAAAGAGGGCGTCAGCAAGCCGGATCTGCTCGAGCATTACTATCACGTGCTGGGCCTGTCGGACATCAATGTCGACATCAAGGACGGCCTGACGACCGTTATCATGGGCCTCTCTGGCTCGGGCAAGTCGACCTTGATCCGGCATCTGAACCGTTTGATCGAGCCGACGGCCGGACAGGTCATCCTGAACGGCGAAAACATCCTCGACTTCACACCTGAACGCCTGCGCGAACTTCGCCAGAAACACATGTCGATGGTGTTCCAGAAGTTCGCTCTTCTGCCGCACAAGACGGTGCTGGAGAACGCCGGCATGGCGCTTGCGGTGCGCGGCTACAAGAAAGAAGATTTCGAGCAAGAAGCCAACAAATGGCTGAGCCGCGTCGGTCTCGGCGGCTATGGCGAGCAGTATCCGCACCAGCTTTCCGGCGGCATGCAGCAGCGCGTCGGCCTCGCTCGGGCGCTCACCTCGAATGCCGAGATCATGCTCATGGACGAGGCGTTCTCGGCGCTCGATCCGTTGATCCGCACCGACATGCAAAACCTGCTCATCGAGCTGCAGGAAGAGTTGCACAAGACGATCGTGTTCATCACCCACGATCTCGATGAAGCGCTCAGACTAGCCGACCATCTGGTGATCTTGAACGAAGGCCGCATCGTCCAGCAGGACGAACCGCAGCAAATCCTGTTGAACCCCGCCGATCCGTACATCGAAGATTTCGTCAGTGACATCAATCGCGCCCGGGTCTTGCGCGTGCGCTCAGTGATGAGTGACGGCGAGCCGGAGGGTGATGTCGCCGGCGAGGTCGATCACGACGACAATCTGGAGAGCGTCATCGCGATTTCCGGCGGCGATACCGCCAAGCAATACCGGGTCAAGCGCGACGGCGACACGGTCGGCGTTCTGGACATGAAAGACCTCCTGCGCGCGCTCGTGCCGCGCAAGTCCTCAGAGGAAGGCGCACGCGCCCAGATGAGCGCCTGAGCCGGCTCGGCGCGGCTCGCCCAAGACAGCCCGTGTGGCGCTGAACTCGTGAAGCCTGTGGGTTGCCTTTGTGCCGCTAACCGGTGGCGCCGAGGCCTGAGGCAATGGCATTGACGCTAAGCAGGAGACGGCGCAGCAACGCCTCGGCCTCGTGCGCCTCGCCGGCCTGACGCGCGGCGCGCCAGCGGCGGATCAGGGCGATCTGGTGGTTGTGCAGCGGCACCAGCGCGCGGTGCCTGAGGGCCATGGCGCGCGCCACGCTGGCTCGCGCGTCGCCAATCGGTGCACCGTAGATGGCGGCCAGCGCCTCCAGTGTGCGCTGGTATTCCTGCAGGATCACCTGGCTGAGGCGCTGGCGCAGGTCGGCATCTTCGACCAGACCGGCATAGCCTGTGAACACTTCCGGCGAGGCCTGGGCGCAGGCCGTGGCCGCGTTGCTGATCATGTAATGGAACGGCGGCCAGCGCGTCGCCTCCGCCTTGGCATGAACCAGCGCCTGGAACACTGACGGATCGTCGTCGCGCAGTGCCAGCAGCGCTGTCCCCAGTCCAAACCAGCCGGGCAATAGGGCGCGGCATTGGTTCCAGGCGAACACCCAGGGAATCGCCCGGAGATCGGCCAGAGAGCGCTCGCCGGTACGCCGTGCCGGGCGCGAGCCGATGCGCGACTGCTCGATGACGTCGATCGGGGTCGCCTGCTCGAAAAATGTGATGAAGCCGTCCGCCTCGACCAGTGCGCGATAGGCAGCACGGCTGCGCGCGGCGATGGCATCCATCGCGGCGCACAACTGCTCAGGATCGCCCGGCCGGTGTCGGTCATAAAGGGTCACGGCGACCGTGCCGGCGAGCAGAAGTTCGAGATGATGCGCGGCACTGACCCGGTTGGCGTATTTCTGGGCGATGATCTCGCCCTGCTCGGTGAGCCTGAGATCGCCCGCGAGCGTGCCCGAGGGCAGGGCCTGCAGAAAACGGTGGGTCGGCCCGGCGCCACGCCCGATCGAACCGCCGCGGCCGTGGAAGAAACGAACGCGCACGCCATGTCGGCGGCCGACCTCGGTGAGCGCCAGCTGGGCCCGAAACAGGCTCCAGAATGCCGCCGCATAGCCGCCGTCCTTGCCGCTGTCACTGTAGCCGATCATGACCTGCTGGACCGGACGCTCCTCACCCGCGAGCATGGCCTGGCGGGCCAGCGAACGGGCGACCGCCGGCTCAGCCAGGAAGACATCGAGGATCGCAGCCGCACCTTCGAGATCACCGATCGTCTCGAACAGCGGTACCACGGCCAGCGGACACCAGGGCCCGTCGCCGTCATCGCGCAGAAGTCCGGCGACGCGAGCGAGCAAGAAGACGGCCAGCAGCACGGCAGCGCTGCGCGTCATGCTGACAATCAGCGCACCTAGACCGGCCGTGCCGTAGCGTGCCAAGTGATGCGACAACAGCCGATAGAGCGCCAGGATCGAGGCCGCTTCGCCGTCGGGGATCGTGTGTGGATGGGCGAACGGCCGCGGCGTCCGCAGTTCCTGGCGCAACAGCTCAAGGCGCCGCTGTCCGTCCCAGCTTGGATAGCTTGCGGCATCCTCGATGCCGGCGATGGCCAGGAGTTGCACCAGCGCGCGATCGTGGAACGCGCTGTTCTGGCGCATGTCGAGCGTTGCCAGGTGGAAACCGAAGCTGCGGATCTGGCGCAGCACCGGATCGACGTCGCTCGCCGCCAGCCGCTCGGCGCCGACGCTGACCAGGGCGCGCCGGATGCGCTCGAGATCGGCGATGAGCCCGTTGCATTCGGCATAAGCATGAGCCGGCGCGTCTGCGGCCGCCTTCGGCAGGGCCGCGATGAGCAGATTGACCGCCTGACGCCATGGCTCATCGGGATTGCGGCGCGTCGCACGTGCACCTGCCTCGCCCAGTTCGGCCGCGCGCGCTTCGATCCAGGCGGCGAGTTCCGGCGGCGCGCTCTGGCGGAAGGTCGACAGGCTCAGGCCGGCGGCAAGGCGGCTCAGCGTCTCGCGCAAACGGCTCACGGCTTCGTGGCGGAACGCGGCGAGGGTCTGTTCAGTGATCTCGACGGTGACGAAGGGATGGCCATCGCGATCGCCGCCGACCCAGTCGCCGAAGGTCAGCCCGAGGCGCTGCCAGGCACCATCGATCAGGGCTGGATCGAAGCCGGCGCGCTGCCAGGCCGCGTGCAGACGGCGCTCGACCCAGGGCAGGGCGATCGGGAAGACCTGGCACAGATAGTGCATGACATTGCGCAGCTCGTCGGCGACGGAGGGCTTGTCGAGGTAGATTTCGCCCGTGCGCCACAGCCGTTCGATCGCGGCGCGCAGCTCGGTCTCGAGCGCCGCCCGCTCGGCGGAGGTCCACATGGTGTTCTCAAGCTCGACGATCGTGCGATAGAGCGTGCGATGGTGATCCAGCACCGTCTGGCGCTTGGCCTCGGTGGGATGCGCTGTCAGGACCGGCTCGATGCGCACCGTGGCAACGGCATCGGCGATCTCCTGGGCGCTGACCTCGAGATGCTGCAGGCGTGCGAAATGCTGATCCCACGAGCCGGTATCCTCGGTCTGGCGGCCGGCCGCCTCGGCCCGTCGGCGCCCCTGGGCGACGGCGTTCTCTTCCGCCTGCTGCAAAAGCTGGAAGGCGATCGAATAGGCCTGCATGCAGCGCTCGGCCAGCGTGTCCGGCCAGTCGTCACGTACGGCCGCGGCCTCGCCATCAAGCTCCGGCCACGGCAGGCGAGCGGCGACGTCGGTTTCGCCAACCGAAGCGAGCACCTCGACAAAGCTGCGTCGCAGCAGGCTTAGCGTCTCGCGGGTCTTGGCTTCATCAGGCATCGACATGGGCTTGTCGGGTCCTCCGCCTGGCAGGCTCATCCAGAGAGGCGATGATCTTCTAAAAAGGCGCTCTGATCTTTCCGCTGCCGCCTGCTCGCTAGCACGACGCGCGCCGGTTCAGCAGCAAGGCAAAATCCGGACCTGCCACGGGCAGGCCCGGTCCGGCGAACTGCTCGCTGGACGGGCATCGGCACGAGTTGCCCGGGTGCGGTGTCCTCACGGCGAGAGATCAATCATGGTTGTGACGATTCTATGTGCACTTCGCATACACGGTGCCGGGTTTTCAGCCTGCAAGCCGGGTTTTTCTGCGCTTCGATTGCTTCCGTCACGCCCGGGATGCTAAACCCACTTGGCAGCTCGCTCTGGTCCGAGCCGGCTGAGCGCAAACTGACGCATGGGCTGCAGGCTCAATCGCCGAACGCTATGTGCGATATCGTACACTCGAGCGAGGGGGTCATGTTCGGCTTTGACGCAATCGAGCTGGCACGTCTGCAGTTCGCCTTCACCGTGTCGGCGCATATCTTCTTCCCGGCGTTTACCATCGGCCTGGCTAGCTATTTGGCCGTGCTTAACGGCATGTGGCTGGTGACGCGCGACGATGCCTATCTGCGCGTGTTCGACTACTGGAAGACGATTTTCGCCGTCGCCTTCGGCATGGGTGTCGTGTCCGGCATCGTCATGGCGTACCAGTTCGGCACCAACTGGTCGCGTTTTTTGGATATAGCCCGGCCGGGGATCGGGCCCCAGATTGGGGTATTAGTTCTGTCGGGCTTGTTTGACGAGGCCGGGGGTAGTGGGGGG
>JBHJHH010000130.1:0-2852 GCA_050331015.1 Geminicoccaceae bacterium | reverse complement strand
GGCACCACCTTCAATCCCTCGCTGGCGGCACAAAATGCCCCTTGCTAAACGGTGGGGAGTCCCCCCCGGAACGCCTTCGTTTCACTTGACCAATTCAATAATGCAGCGCTCAACGCGATATGCGGTCAATTCCACGGAGCGCCTGTCGGCAATAGCAAACCGTCACGCGAATGAGTTTTTCTTTCAAATCGCTCGATATGCCATTGCGTGTCCAGAGTGATAGTTGACAGGAATGAGAACACGATCGTCTTGCCGACCCGGGTCCCTGTTGCGCAGCAAGCGGCTTAGTGAAGCCGTACGCGCCACAAGAAACGCCCGATCCTCACATCACGTTGTGCCTTTGCGCTATTCAGTGCGTACGGCCTTTGGCACCGGCATCCGTGCGACCGACCAGACGTGCCTCGCGATCGAACACCATGACATCGACCTCGATATCGCCTTGCAGGTGGTCGAGCACAACCTGCCGAGCGCGCGCGGCAACATCGTCCGCGAGTGGCACACCGGCGTATGTCGCCTGCACGAGTGCGTCCAAGGCGGTATTGGCATCGACGATCGCCCGAAAGCTCGAGGCGGAGACGCCACGGGTCTCGGCCATGGCACCAAGCAGATCGAAATCGACCCGCGATCGACTCGAATGCAGATCAAGATGGCCGGCAGCAAGCTTGGCCAGCTTGGCGAAGCCGCCGGCAATCGTGAGGCGCGGCACCGGATGACGGCGCAGATATTTGAGCATGCCGCCGACAAAGTCGCCCATATCGATCAGCGCATGATCCGGCAGTTTCAGTATCCGACGCACGCCACGCTCTGAGGTTGAGCCCGTGCAGGCCGCGACGTGCACCGTGCCGGCTGCGCGCGCGACATCGACGCCACGATGGATGGCGTGGATCCAGGCCGCGCAGCTGTAGGGGACCACCACGCCCGTGGTGCCGAGCACGGACAGGCCGCCGACAATGCCGAGCCGGCCATTGGCGGTCCTGCGCGCCAGCTCGGCGCCGCCTGGGATGGAAACGACGACCTCGACATCGCCGCTGTCGCCGTATTGCGCCGCCAGGTCCTGAATGACTTGGCGCATCATGGTGCGCGGACTGGGATTGATCGCCGGCTCGCCAACCGGCACGGGCAAGCCGGGCCGCGTGACCACGCCGACGCCCTCGCCGGCAACGAACAGCACGCCGGTGCCGCGCTCGATGCGCCGCACGGTGACCCGTATCAGCGCGCCATGCGTGACATCCGGATCGTCGCCGGCGTCCTTGCATACCGAGGCGAGCGCGCTGCTATTGAGCAGGGCTTTCTCGGCCAGGACAAAGCTGGGCCGTTCACCGCGCGGTAGGTCGATCTCGACCGGATCGGCGAAGCGGCCCGTCAACAACGCGCCATAGGCAGCCTTGGTCGCTGCCGTGGCGCATGCGCCCGTGGTCCAGCCCCGCCGCAACCCGGCCTGGGGTTTGCGTGTCATGGATCCTCGTCGGCGGGCGGGACACCTGCACCCGCTTTATATGATGCTACAACAGCGTGCCGTCGACGCAACTCGACATGGGTCACACGCACCGAATGCGCCAAATGGCGCCGGCCACGCGCTGGCTCAACCGTCGTCAGGCCGGATCGGTAGCGGCGATCCGCTGTTTTCTGGCAATGGCGGCAGGTCGCCACCGGTGATGAGACAACCTTCCGGGTCATGCAGACATTCCGGCCAGCCACGCGACCTGCCCTCACCGGGTCCGAACGGCGCGACGCGGATGTCGTCCGGCGCTGTCAGGTTGTTCACATCGGAGCGATCTTGCGCGCGCAACCAGCGCGATAGATCGTCGACATCGACCCCCAGTTGCTCGACCTCGCCTGCAAGCGTGTCGAGCAAAACGACGATGTCCGTGGTGCGTGCCTTGAGCTCCTCGAGCCCGGCTTCGACACCGCCCAAGCGCACCTCGATCCGATCGGCCCGCTCAACCAGCGCGCTTTGGCCGTCTTCGAGCGTCACAAGGCGGTTCTGGGTGTCCAGCGCCTGGCTGACCAGCCACAGGACGCCGCCAAAGGTGATCGCCACCACCGTCAGGCTGGCGCCACCATAGCGCACCGCATGCTGTGCCCGCTCGGTGACCGTGGTTGCCTGATGCGCCAGCCCGTTCAGCCGATCTTCGATCGCGCGCAGGATCCGGGCCATGGGCTCGACGCCGTCGCCGGTAAAGCTGTCGCGGTATTGTTGATCGATCGGTGGCTCACTGCTCATAGCGAACGACCCTGTTGCCTGCTTTCGGGCGCGACGCGACCGAAACTGTGGAAAAAGGTAGCACGGTCCCGGTGCCGCCGGCAAACACACCAACGGGCGGCGCGCACGGCCCAACGCCCCTTGCGCGCTGCAGCAAAAGCGCTAGTCAAAAGACTGACATGCAGTTCACGACGTCGTTCCCGCACGCAGGCGGCCCGCGCCGATGAGCGCCGGTTGCCTGATCATCGCCGCCCCCGCCTCGGGCAGCGGCAAGACCGTCATCACGCTCGGCCTGCTGCGCGCCCTGAAGCAGCGCGGTGTCCCTGTAAGCTCGTTCAAGATCGGCCCGGACTACATCGATCCGGCCTTTCACACGGCGGCCAGCGAGCGCGTCTGCGTCAATCTCGATAGCTGGGCCATGCGCCTCGACACGATCGCCGGCCTGCTCGACCAGCAGGCCCAGGACAGCGAGGTGGTCATCGGCGAGGGCGTCATGGGCCTGTTCGATGGTGCGCCCGACGGCCGCGGCTCGAGCGCCGATCTGGCCAGCCTGCTCGTCGTGCCGGTCTTGCTCGTCGTCGATGCCTTGCGCATGGGCGCATCCGCGGCGGCGGTGGTCGAGGGCTTTCTGCGCCATCGCGCCGACGTA
>JBHJHH010000129.1:0-24861 GCA_050331015.1 Geminicoccaceae bacterium | reverse complement strand
ATGCGCCGCAACCATGGCCGCGCCGTCGTCATAGTCATTGCGGCGCACGAACTCGGCATAGGCGGCATCGATCACCAGCAGCACGTCATCCGGCAGCCCGTCACGCAGCCGCTCGAGCTCGGCCGGGCGCAGATAGCTGCCGGTCGGGTTATTCGGATTGGCCAGAAACACCAGCCGTGTGCGCGAGGTCACCGCCGCCAGCAGCGCATCGACATCGGCCGTCAGCGCGAGCTCGGGTGCCGCCACCGGCGTGGCGCCGAAGGCCAAAGCGGTCAACTTGTACATGAGAAAGCCATGGGCGCTGTAGAGCACCTCATCGCCCGGGCCGGCATAGGCCTGGATCAGGAAGGTGATCAGCTCGTCCGAACCGGCGCCGCAGACGATCGCCGCCGGATCCAGATCGTAGCGCGCGCCGATGGCATGGCGCAGATCGTGCGAGCTGCCGTCCGGATAGCGATGCAGCTTAGCCGCCAGATCGCGATAGGCGGCCATGGCCTTCGGGCTTGGCCCGAGCGCGCTCTCATTGGCCGACAGCTTGATGACATCGTCGGCGAGCGCGTGGCCCTTGCCGCCGACATAAGGCTGGATTTCGAGAATACCGGCGCGTGGCCGCGGCGCTGGCATGCGCTTTGCCCGTTCCTTGCGAAGTGCTGTTGATCCGATGCGTACAAGCCGGCGGACTGTCGGCGCGTCCCGCCTGCCGGTCAAGCCCGCGAAGCGACAGCGCTGTCAACAAGCGTGGCAAGTGGCGGCGCACTCGGCTAGAGACCCCTTTGGAGCCTTCGGGGAGGAGAATACCGCCATGGTCATGCAGGTCGCGTTGACCCACCGCACCAGCTACCGCTACGACCGGCCGATCCATCTCGGTCCCCAGGTCATCCGCCTGCGCCCGGCGGCGCATAACCGCAACAAGGTGGTCAGCTATTCGTTGACCGTCGAACCCAGACCGCATTTCCTCAACTGGCAACAAGACCCGCAAAACAATTTCCTCGCCCGCGTGGTCTTTCCGGAAAAGGTCGAGCATTTCGATGTGACCGTCGACCTGGTCACCGAAATGCAGGTGATCAATCCGTTCGATTTCTTCCTTGAGCCGGAATACGAGGAATGGCCCTGGCGCTATCCGGACGGTCTGCGCAAAGAACTCGAAGCCTATCTCGAGGTCCGGGAAGACGGTGCCTTACTGAAAACCTACGTCGATGCCATCGAGATCAAAAAAGAGCGCATCATCGACTTTCTCGTACGCGTCAACGCCGCCGTCCAACGTGACATCGGTTATACCATTCGCATGGAGCCAGGCATCCAGAGCTGCGAGCAGACCTTGCAGCTCAAAAGCGGCTCGTGCCGTGACAGTGCCTGGTTACTGGTGCAGATCCTACGCCATCTGGGCATCGCCGCGCGGTTCGTTTCCGGCTATCTGATCCAGCTCGCCGCCGACCAGAAGCCGCTCGACGGCCCGGCCGGGCCGGCCGAGGATTTCACCGACCTGCACGCCTGGACCGAGATCTTCTTGCCGGGTGCCGGCTGGGTCGGTCTCGATCCGACCTCGGGTCTGTTCGCCGCCGAAGGCCATATCCCGCTCGCCGCCAGCCCCGATCCGACCAGTGCCGCGCCGATTACCGGCACGCTCGATCCGTGTGAGGTCACCTTCGAGCACCACATGGCGATCAGCCGGATCAAGGAGACCACACGGGTCACCAAGCCCTACACGCCGGCGCAATGGCAGGCGATCGATGCGCTCGGCGAGCAGGTCGATGTCGATCTGCA
Organism: Geminicoccaceae bacterium; assembly: GCA_050331015.1. GTDB lineage: Bacteria > Pseudomonadota > Alphaproteobacteria > Geminicoccales > Geminicoccaceae > JBHJHH01. The sequence continues at coordinate 23,097 of JBHJHH010000129.1, read as the reverse complement.
GGCCAATGACGTGCGCTTGACCGTCGGTGGCGAGCCGACCTTCGTGTCGATCGACGATATGGACGGCGACGAGTGGACCACGGCGGCGGTCGGGCCGACCAAGCGCGGCCTGGCCCATGTCCTGATCACCCGGTTGCAGCAGCGCTTTGCGCCGAACGGCTTTTTGCATTACGGCCAGGGCAAATGGTACCCGGGCGAGCAGCTGCCGCGCTGGGCGTTCGCGCTTTACTGGCGCGGCGATGGCGCGCCGGTCTGGCACCATCCGCACCTGATCGCCGATGAGCGCGTCGACTATCAGCCGACCATGGCGCAGGCGCACAAGCTGCTGCTCGGCATCTGCGACCGGCTGGAGATCGAACACGACAACGCCCTTCCGGTCTACGAGGACGCCGCCTATTTCACCGTGCGCGAGCGGCAGCTGCCGCCCAATGTCGATCCGATCGACAGCAAGGTCGACGATCCGCAGGAGCGCGCCCGCCTGGCCGAGGTGTTCCGCCGGGGCCTGAGCCAGCCGCGCGCCTATGTCCTGCCGATCCAGGCCTGGAACACGCGCGACGGCCGCATCTGGGCGTCCGAGCGCTGGCAGCCGCGCGGCGGCAATCTGTTCCTGATCCCGGGCGATTCGCCGGCGGGCTTACGCCTGCCTCTGAGCTCGCTGCCCTATATTCCGGCGGCCGATTACCCGCAGGTGCTGAGCGCCGATCCGTTCAGCTTGACCCAGCCGCTGCCGAGCCGTGCCGATCCGCGCCGGCGGCCCTATCAGGAGCGCAACCGCCCGCGGGCCGGCGATAGCGGCATGCCCATGGCCGACCCGCTGGGCTATGGTGGCGCGGTCGATCCGAGCGGCCAGCAGCCGGGCCACGCCGCGCCGGCGGGCGCCGGGTCCGAGCGCGACACCGACGCCGAGCGGGACGAGGCTTTTGCCCGCAATGAGCGCGAGCGTCGCGCATTCATCAATGTGCTGGCGGTGCGCACGGCCATGGCGGTCGAGCCGCGCGGCGGTCGCCTGTGCGTGTTCATGCCGCCGTGCAGCATGACCGAGGACTATCTGGAAATCGTCACGGCGATCGAGGATACCGCGCTCGAGCTGGGCACGCCGGTGCACATCGAGGGCTACACGCCGCCGAACGACCACCGCATCAACGTCATCAAGGTGACCCCCGATCCGGGCGTCATCGAGGTCAATGTCCATCCGGCGCACACCTGGCGCGAGCAGGTGCAGATCACCGAAGCGCTTTACGAAGAAGCTCGCCTCAGCCGGCTCGGCACCGAGAAATTCATGCTCGATGGCCGCCATACCGGCACCGGCGGCGGCAATCATGTGGTCATCGGCGGTCGCTCGCCGGCGGACAGCCCGTTTTTGCGCCGGCCCGATCTGCTGCGCTCGCTGATCAGCTATTGGCAGAACCATCCGAGCTTGAGCTATCTGTTTTCCGGCCTGTTCATCGGCCCGACCTCGCAAGCGCCGCGCATCGACGAGGCACGCCATGAGAGCCTGTACGAGATGGGCCTGGCGCTGGCGCAGATCCCCGATCCGGACGGCACGCCGTGCCCGGCCTGGCTGGTCGATCGCATCCTGCGCGATCTCTTGGTCGACGTCAGCGGCAACACCCATCGCGCCGAGATCTGCATCGACAAGCTGTATTCGCCGGACGGACCGGCCGGCCGGCTCGGCCTGGTCGAGTTCCGCGCCTTCGAGATGCCGCCGCACGCGCATATGAGCCTGGCGCAGAGCCTGCTCGTCCGCGCCCTGATCGCCTGGTTCTGGCAGCAGCCCTACAAGGCGCCGCTGGTGCCCTGGGGCACGCTGCTGCACGACAAGTTCATGCTGCCCTATTATGTCTGGCAGGATTTCCGCGGCGTGCTGGCCGATCTGAACCGCGCCGGCTACGGCGTCGATCCGGCCTGGTTCGATGCCCATTTCCAGTTCCGCTTCCCGATGTTCGGCGAGGTCCGCTACGAGGGCGTCCATGTCGAGCTGCGCCAGGCGCTCGAGCCCTGGCATGTCACCGGAGAGGACGGCGCCATCGGCGGCACCGCGCGCTATGTCGACAGCTCGCTCGAGCGCTTGCAGGTCAAGGTCAGCGGCCAGAGCGGTGATCGCTACGTCATCACCTGCAATGGCGAGCGCCTGCCCTTGCGCGCCACCGAGGCAGCCGGCGAGCAGGTCGCCGGCGTGCGCTATCGCGCCTGGCAGCCGCCGCGCTGCCTGCATCCGAACATCAAGGTGCATGCGCCGTTGGTGTTCGATGTCATCGATACCTGGTCCGGCCGCTCGATCGGCGGCTGCCAGTACCATGTCGAGGACTATTCCGGGCGCAATCCGGAGACCTTCCCGATCAACGGCGCCGAGGCGGAAAGCCGCCGCTCGGCGCGCTTCTTCCCGTTCGGCCACAGCAGCGGCCATGCCGCCGTGCCGCCGCTCGATCCGAACCCCGACTATCCGCACACGCTCGATCTGCGCCGTGCGAGCGTGCGCCGGCCGGGGTTGGCCTGAGCTTGATTGGTGCATGCATTCGATGGAATAAGAAGCCTCGGTGCGCCATAACGGCGCTTGCCCGATGCCGCGGGGTCTGACGATCGACACGCACCTCCTGCCCACCGATGACGGCCCGCTGGTCGATCCGTTTGCCGAAGTCTACGCCCCCAGCGATGGCGTGTTCGACGAGCTGCTCACGCCGCGCGGTGCGCTGCGGCCGGGCTGGAAGCCGTTTTTGGACAGCGTCTACCGCCTCGGCGGCCGCGGCATGCGCTCGTGCGTCGAGCGCGCCCGGCGGCTGATCCGCGAGCACGGCGTCACCTACAATGTCTACGGCGACCCCGAGGGCCGCGACCGGCCCTGGCCGTTCGATCCGGTACCGCTGATCATCGGTCACGCCGAATGGGCTGAGCTGGAAACCGGCCTCAAGCAGCGCGCCCGGCTGCTCAATGCCCTGCTCGGCGATCTCTACGGCGCGCAGCGCGTGCTCAGCGAGGGCCTGCTGCCGGCGGCGCTGGTGTTCGGCCATCCCGCCTTTCTGCACAGCCTGCGCCACGCGCCGGTGCCCGCCAGCGGCCATCTGCAGGTCTATGCCGCCGATCTCGGCCGCGGCCCGGACGGCCGCTGGTGGGTCATCGCCGATCGCACGCAAGCGCCCTCGGGTGCCGGCTACGCCCTGGAAAACCGCATCATCTCGCGCTCGATGCCCGAGCTGAGCGCCGGCAGCGACATCGTCCGCCTGGCCGGTTTCTTCCAGACCATGCGCGACCATCTGATCGCGCTCACCGGCAAGGACCAGCCGCGATTGGCGCTGCTCACGCCCGGCCCGTTCAACGAGACCTATTTCGAACACGCCTATCTGGCCCGCTATCTCGGCTTCAGCCTGGTCGAGGGCGACGACCTGACCGTGCGCGACGACCGGCTGTTCATGAAAAGCCTGGAAGGCCTGCAGCCGATCGATCTCCTGCTGCGCCGCCAGGACAGCAATTTCTGCGATCCTTTGGAACTGCGCCACGATTCCACCTTGGGTGTGCCCGGCCTGCTCAGCGCCGTGCGCGCCGGCCATGTCATCATCGCCAACCCGTTGGGCAGCGGCGTGGTCGAATGCGAGGGCCTGCAGGCCTTCCTGCCGGGCCTGTGCCAGGCGCTGCTCGGCGAAACGCTGCAGATCCCCTGTGTGGCCACCTGGTGGTGCGGCCACGCCGATGCCCGCGCCCATGTCGAACAGCATCTGGATGAGCTGATCATCCAGCGCGCGTTCCAGCCCCGGCGCATGCTCTCGCGCGGTGACCAGCCCCTGAACGGCGCCCTGCTCAGCGGCGAAGAACGCGCGCGCCTGTTCGCACGCATGGCCGTGCGCGGTTTCGACTATGTCGGCCAGGAACCGGTCAAGCTGTCGACCATGCCGGCCTGGGTCAATGGCCGGCTCGTGCCGCGGCCGATGAGCCTGCGCGTCTACCTGTGCGCCGATGGCGACGACTGGCGGGTCCTGCCCGGCGGCCTGACGCGCATTGCCGGCCATGGCGATGCGCGCGCGATTTCCATGCAGCGCGGCGACGGCAGCAAGGACACCTGGGTGCTGGCCGCGCCGCAACAGGCCAAGCGCGACGAGACCTCGCTGCTGCCGCTCGAGAATGCGGTCATCCCGCTGCGGCGCGGCGCCACCGATCTGGCCTCGCGCTCGGCGGACAATCTGTTCTGGCTGGGCCGCTATACCGAGCGCACCGAGGGCGGCCTGCGCCTCTTGCGCTGCGTCTTGATGCGCTTGTCGGAAGAGAGCCTGTCGAGCGCCTTCCCGGTCGTCCTGCGTCACCTGCTCGACCTCTTGGTCAGCGAGGACGATCCCCAGCACGACGCCGCCCAGCTCGCCGCCAAAGGCCATATCGGCGCCCTCGATCTGGTGCTGGCGCGCATGGTCTTCGAGCGCGACAACCCGCGCAGCCTGGCGAACAATGTCGACATGATCCTCAGCGTCGCCTCGCTGGTGCGCGATCGCCTGTCGGTCGATGCCTGGCGCACGCTCAGCCATCTGCGCGATTGCCTGGACAGCCGCGCCCGCAAGCCGCGCCTGCGTCAGGGCGACGCGCTCGATCTCAGCCAGACCATGCTGCGCACGCTGCTCGCCTTCAGCGGCATGGAATCCGAGAACATGACGCGCAATGCCGGCTGGCGTTTCCTCGACATGGGCCGGCGCGTCGAGCGGGCGATCAACCTGGCGCACTGGCTCGATCTGCTCATGGCCGACGGTGATCCCGAGCGCGACGGCGGCCTGGAGATCCTGCTCGAGCTGGCCGACAGCTTCATGACCTACCGCTCGCGCTATGTGACCACGCCGCGCCTGGCGCCGGTGCTCGATCTGCTTTTGCGCGATGACAGCAACCCGCGCGCGATCGACTACCAGCTCCGCCAGCTGGAAAGCCATGTCGCCGCCTTGCCGCGCCTGGACGGCCGGGTCGGCCTGTCACCGGCGGAGAAGATCGTCCTGCGCATGAGCGGCGCTGTCCGCCTGGCCGAGCTGGGCGACTTGTGCCGGCGCGACGACAGCGGCCGGCGCCAGGGCCTGCGCACGCTGCTCGGCACGCTGACCGAGGCCATGCCGCAGCTGTCCGACGAGCTGGCCCGGGTGTACTTCGCTCATGTCACGCCGGTCGCCACCGGCGCCAGGGCGGTGCGCGCATGAACTACCGCGTGCGCCACCTGTCGCGCTTTCGCTATGGCCAGCCGGTCAATCTCTCGCACCATCTGGTGCATCTGCGCCCGCGCCACGTGGCGCACCAGGTCTGCCGGACGCACGAGCTGCGCGTCGCGCCGCGGCCCGCGCGTCTTCGCGAAGAGCGCGATCCGTTCGACAACCCGGTCGCCCGGCTGACCGTCGACGCGCCGCATGATGCCCTCGAGATCGAGGCGATCAGCGTCATCGAGGTGACGGCGCCCGCCCGCCCGGAGCGGCCGGAGACGACCTGGCCGTGGGATGGCGTGCACGCCCGCGCCATGGCCGACCTGACGCCCGACGGGCTGGCCATCTACCAGTACGCCTTCGATTCGCGCTACACCTCGACCACGGCGTTCAGCGAGCTGAGCGCCTTCACGGCCGAGAGCTTCCCGCCCGGGCGGCCGCTGCTCGACGCGGCCATCGAGCTCATGGGCCGCGTGCACGCGGCCTTCGTCTACGACAGTGAGGCGACCGATACCGAAACCACGCTGGATGAGGTGTTGAGCAAGAAGCGCGGCGTGTGTCAGGACTTCGCCCATCTGCAGATCGCCTGCCTGCGCGCCCTCGGCCTGCCGGCGCGCTATGTCAGCGGCTACCTGCTGACCCACCCGCCGGAAGGCAAGCCACGCCTGGTCGGTGCCGATGCCTCGCATGCCTGGCTGTCGGTCTGGGTGCCGGATGTCGGCTGGGTCGATCTCGATCCGACCAACAATGTCATCCCGGGCGACGAGCACATCACGCTCGCCTATGGCCGTGACTACGGCGATGTCAGCCCGGTGCGCGGCGTGATGATCGGCGGCGGCGCCCACGAAGTCGGCGTCGAGGTCGACGTCATGCCGCTCGACGTCGACCGCCCCGCTGACACGGGTAAGGGCACTCGCCCTGATACGGATATGGAAGCGTAGCCGCGCCGGAACGGGTGGGGGACCGAAACTTGGCCCCGCCCACCGCGCGGCAACACTCGGTCTGCCAGGCGCGGGCGAGCCCCGCGGATCAGCATGCTTGCACGCGGCACACCGATCGGGCATTGCCATCCGGCCAACAACACTCCGCCTGCCAGGCGCTGGCAAGCCCGGCGGATCACCAGGCTTCGACGCAGTACACCATGCGGCAATCGCCGGCGCCTCAGCATCGCGATCGTTTTGCCAAGTCCGCATGGGGGCTGACTCCGTAAGTGCTTGGCGGTTGACGAGGGCAGCGCCTGGGTGGCGGGCGGCGGCGGCGTCCATCACCGGTCAGGCATGGCCGGCCGACTTTGTCGCCCGCCGGGCACAGCCTTGCCCCGGCGAAGGCGCATGCCGGCGAGCCAGGCCAGGCCCAAGCACCGCATACCGAACGCCAAGCGCCGAACGCCGGACGGCTCGGGTCAGCCGCTGGGAAAGGCGACGACCTTGCGCTCCGTGGCCACGCTTTGCTCGATCTGTGCCAGACAGGCCGCCAGGCGGTCCGCTTCACCGAACAGACGACCCTGACCGAACTGACAGCCGAGACCGTGCAGCAGGGCCACCTGCTGTGCGTTCTCGATGCCCTTGGCGACGACCTCGATGCCCAGGCGCTGCGCCATGGTAATCAGGGCGCCGATGATCGCAGCCTCGCGCGAGCCCGGGCTCATGTCGCGTGCGAACACGGCATCGAGGCGAATGCCGTCGACCGGCCAGCGTCGCAGGGTGTCCAGACTGGCCTGGCCGGTGCCGAAATCATCCAGCGTCAAGCGCGCGCCGGACTTGTGGATCTGGGCGATCAGGCTGTCGGCGCTGCTTTCATGGTCCAAAAGCGCCGTTTCGGCGATGGCGATCTCGATGGCCACGCCCCGGGCCTGCTCCCGACCGGCGGCCGCACGCCAGCCTTCGAGCAAGGCCAGGAGATTGAGCCCCTCGGCGCTCAAGGATACGGCCAGATCGCTGCCGCGGGCGTGCAGCTCGGCGCTGTCGCGCGCCAGCATGCCGCCGACGGCAAAGCTCACGCGATCGACCAGGTGGCTCTCGCGGGCGCAGGCGATGATGTCGTCACGGCGCACGACCTCGCGCTCGGCGTGGCACCAGACCAGGTCGGCGGCAAGCGCCGACGGCTGCCAGCGGTCCAGGCGGACCACGGGCCGATAGCGCAGGCCGAGCGCCTCGCCGTGCAGGGCATCGGCGAGCTCTTTCGCCAGGGTCTCGCTGGTGCTGAACCGCCGCGCCAGGGCCGGGCGGAACACCGCTGTTCGGCCGCGGCCGCTGGCCTTGACCTGATACAGCGCATAGTCGGCCGCCTGCAGCAGATCCTTGGGCGTGGTACCGTGCTGCGGAAACAAGGCGATGCCGATCGAACAGCCGATCACGGCATGGCGGCCCTGCAGGTCATAGGGCTCGGACAGGGAAGCGACCAGCTTGTCGGCGATCTGCCTGGCATCGGCCTCATCAGCCAAGGGCTTGAGCAGGACACTGAACTCGTCGCCGCCCAGACGGGCGATGGTGTCGGTCGCGCGCAGGCCGGCACGCAGCCGATCGGCGACCTGACAGAGCAGATCGTCGCCGGCGGCGTGGCCGAGCGTATCGTTGACCCGCTTGAACAGATCGAGATCGAGGGCGAGGACGGCAAACCGCCGGCGCTCGCGCTGCATCTCCAAGGTGGCGCGCTCGAAGCGCTCGAAGAACAACAGCCGGTTGGCCAGGCCGGTGAGCGGGTCGTGGTGCGCCAGATGCGCCAGACGCGCCTCGGCGTTCTTGCGCTCGGTGATGTCCATGACCGTGAGCAGACAACCGCCCTGCTCGCCCTCGACATGGCCTGGCAGCGCGACCATCGACACCAGCACCGTGCGCCTGGCGCCGGACTGGCCGAGCAAGGTGGTCTCGAGCTGGCTGCACGGCTGGCTCCGGCCGCACCAGCCATGGGCGGCGTCGCCATCGAACAGCTCCGGCAGGAACGGCGCACAGGCGAGGCCCTCGCTGCTGTCGGTCTCGAGCATGTCGAGCATGGCCGGGTTGGCGTAGCGACTGCGGCCCCCCTCGCTGAGATGCCAGATGCCGATCGGACTGGTCTCGGCGAGGACCCGAAAGCGCGCTTCGCTGGCGGCTAGGGCGCGCTCGCGCCGCTTGAGCTCGCTGATGTCCGTGAACAGGCTGACCGTGCCGCCCGTGCCGGTGGTCTGCACGCGCTTGCGCAACCAGCGGTCGCCGCCCAGGCTGACATCGCTCTCGATATCGATGGTCGCCGGCTCGCCGTCGCCGCACCCGCCGGCCGGCAAAGCGCAGACCAGGTCGATGTGCAGGGCCGGGTCGGGGTTGGCCTGCGCGACCAGCTTGTCATACGGCGTGCCGGCGACGAAATCGTGCCCGCCGTCGCCCCAAAGGCGCTGAAACCGGCTATTGGCCACGACCAGTCGCGCGCGGTGATCGAACAGGGCGAAGCCGTCGCGCAGACCGGCCACGGCATCGGCGAGCTCCTGCTGCCACCAGCGCGCGCGATACTCGGCCTCCTCGCGCTGCTGCCGCGAGCCGTGCTCACGCAACGCCAGAACCAGGACCGCGACCATGCCGAACGGCGCGATCGCGAGCAGCATATCGACGCTCTGACGCAACACGTGCAGGTTGTGCGCCTGCTCGCGCGTCTCCTGATGCTGGCGCGCGATGGCCGCCTCGAACACCAGATCGGCCTCCCCGATCATGACACTGACGTGCTGGCGCAGCGAGTCGAACGTCTCGCGCCGGGCCGCACCGCGCAAGCGCAACGCCTCGATCGCTTGGTTGCTGTACGCGCGCAGCGACAGGCCGAAACGCGGGTACTCGCCGTCTTCGAGCGGCGCCATGACCTCATAGGCACGCGCGCGCGAGGCGCTGAACGCCTCGACCAGACCCTCGTCGGCGGCATTGGGTCCATGGGTCCCGGCACCGGCCAGCAACAGGTGCTCGAGCTCGTGCAGCCACTCGATGCTCTGCAGCAACTCGGCGGTCACCGCCGGCGTGCCGTAAGCGAGCTGGATCTCGTAGCGTTTCAGATCGGCGCTGATCTTGAACAGGACGGCGGAGGCGATGACCGCGCCGAGCATGACCCAGAGCAGGGGCACGCGCAGCATGCGGGACAGGCCAGCACGGTGTCGCGCCGGCCGCTTGGCCTGAGCTTCTGCATCCGATTGGGCGACCACCCTCTATCCTCCGGCGTGGTCCAAAAAACACTGCCGCCCGGGCCCATGCCGTCAGGCACGAGCGGACCGTTCCGTTGTCGCCCAAAGTTCTTAAGATTGATTTAAAGCTCGCGGTTTTCCCCACCGGAACCGCGCCGGCGTACGGCGATCGGCTGGACGTATTGCATTTCCACGTCCCAGGGGAACAGGATCCAGGTGTCCTGGCTGACTTCGGTGACGAAGGTGTCGACCACGTGCCGGCCGGCCGGCTTGGCATAGACCGTGGCGAAATGGGCATCCGGCAGCAGCCTGCGCACGATGGCGCCGGTCTTGCCGGTGTCGACCAGGTCGTCGACGATCAGCCAGCCGCGCCCGGAACCGGCGATGCCGGTGGTCTTGAGGACTTCCGCCTCGCCCTGGACTTCCTCGTCGTAAGAGGCGACGCACACGGTATCGATCAGACGAATGTTCAATTCCCGCGCCACGATATGCGCCGGCACCAGACCGCCGCGCGCGACCGCGACAATGCCGTGCCAGGGCCCGTGCTCGGCCAGGCGCCAGGACAGCGCCTTGGCGTCGCGATGCAGCTGATCCCATACAACGGTAAAGTATTTGGTGTTCTCTGGCGCGCTCAACGGCCCACCTCCTCCGTCCCACACGTGGCTGAAAGGCTGTACCCGGGGCCGGTTTGTCAAGTCTCGCCACCGGCAAGGCGCATGCCAGGGCGAAGCGGCCTGTACTTTGCCAGATCGCAGCCTTAGCCTAGAGAGCCGAAGACCGCTCAGGGGGTCGCGGCGGGCCGATCTGCCGCTGCCCGGTCCGCGGTCGGGTCAGGCTTTGCTGCAGCCGAGGTAGGTCAACAGGTGACGTCACGCGCCGTGCGCCGTATCGATGATGATCATGTCGACGAGCTCGCCGAGATGTTCCGTCTCATGAGCGATCCGAGCCGTCTGAAGATCACGCTGAGCTGCCTGAACGAGCCGGTGTCGGTCGGTGACATGGCGCAGCGCTTGAACCTGTCGCCGTCGCTGGTCAGCCATCATCTGCGCCTGCTGCGCGCCGCCCGGCTGCTGCAGGCCGAGCGCCAGGGCCGCCAGGTGTTCTATTCGGTGACCGATGAACATGTCCGGCGTATGCTCGGTAACATGGTCGATCACGTCGCCGAAGACCACGATCTCGAGGGACCATGAGCATAGACGAGGACGACGGCCGGCCGGCAACGCCCGGCGGGCCGCTGAAGCAGGATCTCAGCAAGCTGTCGGTGGTCGAGCTCGAGGCCTATATCGCCGAGCTCGAAGCGGAAATCGCCCGCGTGCGCGCGGCGATCCGGGCCAAGAGCGATGTCCGGGCGGCCGCCGAAGCGCTTTTCAAAAAGCCGTCCTAGGCGCGCCGTCTGGTGAGCGGCCAAGCGCCCAAACACTGTTCCTTGTGTGCCAGCCCGCTCGCCTGGCGCGTGCCCGATGGCGACGATCGTGAACGCGCCGTGTGCCCGCAATGCGGCACGGTGCATTACGAGAACCCGCGGCCGGTGGTCGGTGCGGTCTGCGTCAGCGCCGAGCACGTCCTGCTCTGCCGCCGCGCGATCGAGCCGCGCCTGGGCTACTGGACCATCCCGGCCGGCTATATGGAACTGCACGAAAGCGTCGAAGAGGGCGTCCGGCGCGAAGCCTACGAGGAAGCGCGCGCCGACATCGAGCTGACCGGGCTGATGGCGGTCTACAGCATCCCGCGCATCAGCCAGATCCAGCTGCTGTATCGCGCCCGTCTGCGCAGCAAGGCCGTGTCGGCCGGGCCGGAATCCAGCGAGGTCGCGCTGACCGCCTGGGACGCCATTCCCTGGGACGAGCTGGCGTTTCCCTCGGTGCACTGGGTGCTCGAGCACGCCCGCCACCATTGCGACCATGCCCGACCGCTGGTGCCGACCAGCAACCCGACCCGCCCTGTCGAGTTCGCCGGCATGACCGTGCGCGGCCGGGATGCTTGAGTGCGACGCCGGCCGGGCGGCCGATGCCGGCTTGGCCGGCCTGCCGGCGGACTGCCGGGCCCGGCCGGTGCGTGACGACGATGCGCTCGATCTGATCGCACTGATCAGCCGCTGCTGGGCCGACTATCCGGGCTGCGTCTTCGATCTCGATCGCGAGAACCCGGAGCTGCGCACGCTGGCAAGCCACATGGCCGGCAAGGGCGGGGCGCTCATGGTCATCGAGCGGGGCGGACGGATCGTCGCCGCATGCGGCTGGCAACCGGCGGCACGCGCCGGCTGGCTGGAGCTGGTCAAGCTGTACACCCATCCGGACGCACGGCGCCTGGGCCTGGCGCGTGCGCTCACCGCCTGGGTGATCGCCAGCGCACGGGCTCAGGGCATGGCCGGCGTCGAGCTGTGGACCGATACCCGCTTCACCACGGCCCACCGGCACTATCAGCGCATCGGCTTCATCGCCAGCGGCCGGGTGCGCGCGCTGCACGATCTGTCCGACACCTCGGAGTATCACTACGCCCTGGCGCTGGGCTCAGCCACCGCCTGACGCAGCAAGACAAAGCGCGCGGCGCCATAGCGGCGTTCGGTCTCGACCGCCAGACCGTCGATCGCCGGCACGGGCGCCTCGGCGGCGATTTCGGCAATCACCAGACCATCGTCCTGCAACCAGCCGCCGCGCACCAGCGCGCGCAACGCCGGCGCGAGCGCCTCGCTGGCATAGGGCGGATCGGCGAACACATGGCTGAACGGCTTGGGCGCGCGGCCGAGCTTGGTGGCATCGGCCTGGCGCACGGCAATCTGCGCCGCATTGGCCAGCCCGGCCAGGTTGCGCCTGGCCAGGCGCAGCGCCTCGGCCTCGTTGTCGATCACCAGCACCTCGGCAGCACCGCGCGAGATCGCCTCGCAGGCAAAGGCAGCCGTGCCGCAGAACAGATCGAGCACGATCGCACCGTCAAGCGCCGGGGTGCGGCTGGCCAGCATGTTGAATACGCCTTCGCGCGCCCGGTCCGAGGTCGGCCGGATGGTGCGGTCACTGGGCGTGGCCAGGCGGCGGCCGCGGAACCGGCCGGCGATGATGCGCATGGCAGCTCAGCGGCGCGCAATCGGGTACAGGCTGCCGAGCTGCTCGCGGAGAACCTTGGCCGGTACCTCGGCCAGCTCGTTCGGCTTGAGCCCGCCCAGCTGGAACGGGCCATACGCCGTGCGGATCAGGCGGTTAACCTGCAGACCGGCATGCTCGAGGGCATGGCGCACCTCGCGGTTCTTGCCCTCGCGCAGACTGACCACCAGCCAGCTATTGGCCTTTTCCGAACGCTGCACCTCGACCTTGATCGGGCCATAGGCGACGCCGTCGATGGTCACGCCGCCGGCCAGCGCGTCGAGCGACGCCTGATCGATCTTGCCATAGGCGCGCACGCGATAGCGCCGCAGCCAGCCGGTGCTCGGCAGCTCGAGCATGCGCTTCAGACCGCCGTCATTGGTCAACAGCAACAAGCCCTCGGTAGTGAGATCGAGCCGGCCGATCGGCATGACCCTGGGCAGGCCGGCCGGCAGCTTGCTGTAGATGGTCGGCCGCTCTTGCGGATCACGCGCCGCGGTGACCAACCCGCGATCTTTGTGAAAGCGAAACAGCCGCGTCGGTTCGGCCGCCGGCAGGCGCTCGCCGTCGATGCGGATGTCGGCGCCGGGGCCGACCACCAAAGCCGGGCTGTCGAGGATGTCGCCATCGACACTGACGCGGCCTTCGGCGATCAGCCTTTCGGCATCGCGCCTGGAGGCGACGCCGGCGCGGGCGATGACCTTGGCGATGCGCTCGCCTTCCGGCTTGTCCCCGGTCTCGCTCATGCGCGTGCCCGGCAGGCAGCGATGAAGCCGCGCAACAGGGCCCGGTCACCGTCCTGGATGAAGAATTCGGGATGCCACTGTACACCGATGCAAAAGCGTTTGCTTGGCACCTCGATGCCCTCGATGACGCCGTCATCGGCGCGGGCGTTGACCACCACGCCCGCCGGTTCGTCGGCAGCCGCCTGGTGATGGGCGCTGTTCACCGCCAGGCGCTCGGTGCGGACCAGGCCATGCAGGACGGTTCCCGGCACGATGCTGACCTCGTGGCCGGGCTCATCGCGCGGGTTGGGCTGCTCATGGGCGAGCGCATCGGCGACGCCATCGGGAATATGCTGGATCAGCCGGCCGCCGAGCGCGACATGCAGCAACTGCTGGCCGCCGCAGATGCCCAGCACCGGCTTGTCGGCCTCGAGAAAGGCCTGCAGGACCGCCAGCTCGAAGGCCGTGCGCGCGTCCTTGGTGACCACGCTGGCATGGCTCTCCTGTGCGCCATACAGCGCCGGATCGACATCGAACGCGCCGCCGGTAACCACCAGGCCGTCGAGCACCTCCAAGTAGCTGGCGATGGTCGCCGGTTCATGCGGCAGCGCCAGGGCGACGCCGCCAACGGCCGTGATCGCGCCGGCATAGTTCTGCCGCAGGGCATACCACGGGAACTTGCTGTAACCGCCGGCTGCCTCGGCATCGAGGGTCAGGCCGATCAGGGGGGGATCATGTGCCATAGCGCCCGGTTACGCCGCCAACCGCGCTCAGGCAAGCTTAAGGCACACGACTGTGCTGATCTCGCGGGTACATCGGCTGGCGACGCGCCGTCCGGGTTATGCTTAAACACTGCCAGGCGCTGCAGCAGGCCGTGCCGCGCTGTGGGTCATTGAAGACGGGTCGATGCGCAAAACGATCTTCGGTTTCATCTGGCAATTCAGCAAGCGTCAGCAATTCAATATCCTGACGCTGACGGTGATTTCATTTCCGTTTCTCTACCTGTCGCTTGAGCTGCCGAAAATCATCATCAATGATGCGCTCGGCGGCGCCGGCGGCGGCCGTGAATATTATGGCGTATATTTGACACAGGTCGAATACCTGTTGACTTTGTGTTTTATTTTTCTTGCGCTGGTTCTGATCAACGGCGGCTTCAAATATGTTATCAATGTCTATAAAGGCATAGTCGGCGAACGCATGCTGCGCCGTCTGCGCTATGAGCTGTATTCGCGCATCATCCGCTTTCCGTTGCCGCATTTTCGTAAAGTCTCCAGCAACGAAACCGCCCAGATGATTACCGCCGAGGTCGAACCTCTGGGCGGCTTCGTCGGCGATGCTTTCGCCCTGCCGGCCTATCAGGGCGGCACCTTGCTGACGATCTTGGCCTTTGTCTTCGTGCAAGATCCGATCATGGGCGTCGCCGCGATCATCTTGTACCCGCTGCAGATCTACATCATTCCCCGGCTGCAGCGCGAAGTGAACAATCTCGGCAAGCAGCGCGTGCGCCAGGTTCGCCGGCTGTCGACCCAGATCGGCGAGACTTATTACGGCGTGCCGACGATCCGCGCCAATGATGCTGCGCTCTACGAGCGCTCGCGCTTTTCGCGTGAACTGGGTGTCATCTACCGCATCCGCATGCAGATCTACCGCAAGAAGTTTTTCATCAAGTTCATCAATAATTTTATCGCGCAGATCGGGCCATTTTTCTTCTATTCCATCGGCGGCTACCTGGTTTTGCAGGGCAATTTGACCCTGGGCGCGCTCGTGGCCGTGATCAGCGCACAAAAGGAGCTGTATTCGCCCTGGAAGGAACTGCTGACCTACTATCAGACCATGTACGACGCCGTGATCAAATACGAACAGGTGATCAACCAGTTCGATCTGCCGAACATGGTCGATCCGGCCATGCAGGAGGCCGACGACGTCGAGCGCAAGACCATCTCCGGTCCGATGAAGGCCAATCATATCACCCTGCTCCAGGACGACAGCAAAGTCCTCGAAGACGTCAGCTTCCAGATCGACCTGCCCAGCCATATCGCCGTTCTGGGTTCGGCCGGATGCGGCCGAGAAGAGCTCTTGATGATCGCCGCCAATCTTTTGCCGCCCGACCAGGGCCGCCTGCTCATCAACGACGACGATGTTCATCGCTGGCCGGAAGCGATTACCGGCCGGCAGTTCGCTTATGTCGACAACCCGGCGCATGTCTTCGGCGGCACGCTGCTCGACAACCTGCTCTACGGCCTGCGCCATCGCCCGGTACAGCCGCCAGCCGCCGACATCGAGCGCATCGGCGGCACGGTCGACGAGGCGGTCATGGCCGGCAACTCGCCGCTCGATCCCGAGGCCGACTGGACCGACTACACGGTCGCCGGCATCACGCAAGACGATGCTTTGCTGCCGCGCCTGATCGAGGTCTTGCGCCTGGTCAGGCTCGAGGGCGATGTCTACCGCATGGGCCTGCGCGGCACGCTGCCCTTGCAGAACGAGGCCGATCAGGGGCGCATTCTGGAAGCGCGCCGGCGCATGCGCGAGCGGCTCGCCGATGACAGCCGCTTGAGCCGTCTGGTCGAAGTGTTCGACATCAACAGCTACAATCATCAATCCTCGGTCGCCGAAAACCTGCTGTTCGGCACGCCGCTCGACGACAGCTATCAAGTAGAAAACCTGCCGAACAATCCCTATATGCTCCAAATCCTGAACCAGGCGGGACTGGAAGCGGATTTGCGTCGCGTCGGCTATGAAATGGCCGAAACCATGGTGGAGCTGTTTGCCGACCTGCCGCCCGATCATGACTATTTCCGACAATACAGCTTCATTTCGCCTGAGGATTTACCCGACTACCGCGCGATCGTCTCGCGCGCCGATGTCGACACGCTCGACAGCCTGAACGAACGCGATCGCGAACGCCTGCTCGCCCTGCCGTTCATGCTCATCGTCGGCCAGCACCGCCTGGGCCTGGTAGAAGCCGACCTGCAGCAGCGCATTCTCGATGCCCGCCGCCTGTTCCGCGAAGAGCTGCCGGCCAGCGAGCGCGACAAGATCGCCTTCTTCAACGCCGATGACTTCAACCCGGCGGCATCGATCCAGGACAACATCCTGTTCGGCAAGATCGTGCAGAGCCAGGCCAATGCCGAGGAGCGCATCAGCGCGCTGGTCGAGGAGGTCATTGGCGAGCTCGAGCTGGGCGATCTGATCATCGATATCGGCCTGCGCAGCGAAGCCGGCGTCGGCGGGACGCGCCTGTCCATGGCACAACGCCAGAAGCTGGCGCTCGGCCGCGCCCTGCTCAAGCAGCCCGATCTGGTGCTCATGGTCGATGCCCTCGGACCGCTCGATGTGCCCGAACAGGCGGCCGTGACCGATGCCCTGCTCGAGATCCTGCAGGGCCGCACGATCATCTGGAGCCTGTCGCGCGGCGAATGGGCCGAGAAGTTCGATCAGGTCCTGGTCCTGCGCAACGGTCGCTTGTCGGCGCAGGGCAGCTATGCCGAGTTGCAGGCCGATGGCCAGGCGTTGAAGGGTTTGTTGTCGAGTTGATGCGAAAGGCAAAGACGCCGATCAGATAACGTCAGGGCAAAGGGGATCGTTGTCATGAGCCTGAACAAAGACGTTGAAGTGCTGCGCAAGATACCGCTGTTTGCCAAGCTCGAGCCGGCCAAGCTCAAGCTCCTGGCCTTTACCAGCGAGCGCCTGGAATACCAGGCCGGTGACGAGCTGTTCGCTGAAGGCGATATCGGTGACGCCGCCTATATTGTCCTCAAGGGCCATGCCGACATCGTCGTGCGCACGCCGAACGGCCCGGTGACGGTCGCCAAGGTCGGCCCCGGTGAAATCGTCGGCGAAATCGCCATCTTGTGTGATGTGCCGCGCACCGCCTCGGTCGTCGCCCATGACGATCTCGCCGTGTTGCGCATCGCCAAAGAAAATTTTTTCAAGATGCTGACGCAGTTCCCGCAAATGAGCATCGAGATCATGAACGAGCTGGCCATGCGCCTGTACCACACGACGCAGAACCTGACCTCGGTGAAGAACGAGCTGGCCGATCTGCAACGTCTGCACGGTGGCGAGGGCGGCCGCGCTTGAGCGCCGACACCGACATCCTGCCCCCTGACTCGGCCCATTTGCCCGACCCCGGTGAGTTGATCGGTTGGATCTTGCGCGACGGCGCCAATCTGCCGGACGCGCCCGCCTTCATCAAAGCGCTGGTCGAACGCCTGCAGGCTGCCGATCTGCCCCTGCTGCGCTTTTCCGCCTATCTGCGCACGCTCGATCCGCGCGCCATCGGCGTGACCTTCACCTGGTGGCGCGGCGTCACCGAGATCACCTGTTTTTCCGCGCCGCACGGCGTGTTCAAGATCGATGGCTTTCGCAACAGCCCACTGAAATCGCTGTTCGGAGGCACCTCGATGGTCAGCTACGCGCTCGACGGCCGGCAGGTCCTGCCGGCGTATGAGGTGTTCGACACCCTGCGCGATGCCGGCGCCACCGACTATCTCGGCATCGCCGGTGACGGCAGCCCGCAAACGGCCATGGCGCCCGATCGGCCCGAAGGCGTCCTGACCATCTGGGTGACCGACCAGCAGGGCGGCTTCACCGATGCCCAGCGCAATCTGATCAGCGCCATCGTGCCGGCCTTGCGCCTGGTGTTCGAGCTGTACAGCCAGCGGCTCGGCACCATCCGCCTGCTCGATACCTATGTCGGCCACAATGCCGGCTTGCGCGTGCTCAGCGGCGAGATCGTGCGCGGCAGCGGCGAGAGCATCACCGGTGCGGTCTGGAACAGCGATCTGCGCCGCTTCACCGCCATGTCCGAGCAGATGCCGCGCGACGAGCTGATCGAGGCCCTCAACTGCTATTTCGAGGTCATGGGCCAGGCGGTCGAGGCGTATGGCGGCGAGGTCGTCAAGTTCCTCGGCGACGGCATGCTGGCGGTGTTTCGCGCCGATCAGGTCAGTGCCTGCAACGCCGCGTTGCGCGCGGCCCTGGCGGCGCGCCGCGGCATGCTCGAACTCAATGCCGAACGCCTGCGCCAGGGCAAGATGCCGTTGTCCTATGGCATCGCCTTGCATCTGGGCGAGCTCATCTGGGGCAATGTCGGCACGCTCGACCGGCTGGATTACACGGTCATCGGCGAGGCCGTGAACGAGGTCGCGCGGCTGCAGAACCTGGCCAGCCAGCTCAGCGTCGAGATCGTCATCTCTCAGCGTTTCGCCCGCCTCAACCCCCTGGCGGTGCAGGAGCTGGGCGAGTTTTGCCTGCGCGGCGTCTCGAAGCGGCAGAAGGTCTACACCTTGTACGGCGAGGCCTTGTGAGCCGCCCGGCCGGTCCGCTCGATCCTTTGTTGCGCAAGATCGGCTATGTGCCGCGCGCCAAGGCCAAGCCGGCCGGTGCCGACGACCAGCTGGCCGCGGTTCTCGCCGCCCAGGGCATCGATTGCGTGCTCGATGTCGGCGCCAATGTCGGCCAGTACGCCCGGCGCTTGCGCCGCATCGGCTATGCCGGCCGGATCGTCTCGTTCGAACCGAGCCCGGCGGTGCACGCGGCGCTGGCGGACAACGCCGCCGGCGATGCGCTCTGGCAGGTGGCGCCGGCCATGGCCCTGGCCGCGCAAGATGGCGAGGCCGTGCTGCAGATCAGTGCCGAGAGCGACATGTCGTCGTTGTGCGCGCAACGCCCGGTGCTGCAGGCCCTGTCACCCAGCTCGGCGGTGACCGGCGCGGTGACCGTGCGCACCGCCAGGCTGGATGGCCTGATGCGCGCGTTCGTGCCGGACGGCGCCCGGATCTGGCTCAAGCTGGACGTGCAGGGCGCCGAGGCGGCCGTGCTCGACGGCGCCGCCGGGGTCATGGCCGACCTCTGCGCCATCCAGAGCGAAACCGCGCTGTTGCCGATGTATGAGGGCGAGCTCGAGCTGTGCGGCCTGCTCGAGCGCCTGGCCGGGCTCGGCTTCGAGCCGCATCTGATCCTGCCCGGCTATTTCGAGCGCAAGCTCGGCCGCATGACCCAGGTGGATGTCATCGCCTGCCGGCCGGGCCTGCGCTAGGCGGGCTCAACCGCGCTGGTTTTCCAGCCGTTCCGAGCGCGCGCGCCTTTTGTGCATCACGACGCGGGTGGCGATGATCAGCGTTTGCGCCAGCGTCGCGGCGAGCACGACCGCCAGACCGTCGACCAGCCAGTCATCGAAGGACGGCCCGCGCTGCACGGCAAAAAGCTGCACGACCTCGCTCACGGCGGCGAGCAGCAGCAGGCCCAGCACCTGCGCGATCCACCAGTCACGCGGCCGGGCGATACGCAGGCTGAAGGCCAGGATGAAAAACAGCCCGAAATGGCCGGCGACATCCTGATGCACGCCCAGATAGGCGCGCACCGGTGCCAGATCGAGCGACAGCGCCTGGCGCAGCTCGACCGGCATGAGCAGGGCGGCGAGCCCGCCCACGGCCAGTGCGGCCAGGCCGACGCGCATGGCACCGTGGCCGACATCGCGTAGCACGAGCCGCACGGCGAGCACGCCGGCGAGCGCCCACAGGCCGATCAGGCCGTATTTGCACAGCACAAACAGCGTCGTCTCGTCGACCGCATGCAAGGACAGATCGGCGACCTCGAGCACGCCGGTGCTGCGCGGGATGACCATGCCGACCTGCACCGTCGCCGCTTCGGCCGGCAGGCGGAACAGAAAGCTGAACGGCTGTTCGGGGATCGTGCCGCGGAAGAACTCGGCATGGCGGACATAGCGCCACAGGCCCTGGCCCTCGGCATCGATGCCGACGACGCGGATCTGGGCGCGCAGAAAGCCGAACTTGCCGCGGCGCACGTCTTGTGTCGCCAGGCGCCCTTCAATGCGCAGATAGCGACTTGCTGTTGGCATCGGCAGGCGTTGCACGACCGAGATCAGCTCGGTCGGATCGTCGAGCTCGAGGCGCAGCACGCCCTCGTTCAGGCTGACACCCTCGGCCTTGCCGTTGATTTCCCAGCCGTCGAGGCCGTCGGCGAAGTCGGGGTTGGTCAGAAGCTGCGGCGTCACCGGGCCGTAGCGCGGCACCAGGGCGAACAGCATGACGGTCGCTGCCATGAGGGCGAGCGCCATCAGCGCGATTAGGCCCCAATCGCGCAGGTCACGCCGACGTTCGAGCTGCGACAGAGCGGCACTCAGCGACATGGCCAGGGATGTAGGCCGAAAGCACCGCCAGCGCCAAGGGCGAATGCGCCAACGTACCTCGCTCCGGCCTTGCGCGTTGGCCGCCTGTGGCAGATGGCTGCGCTGCAGGGCCTTGTGCTGCGCGCGTTCTCCATTAGATTTTTGTTAAATGCGGGAACCTTGTCGGGATCTCGCCAACAAGCGGCGCGGAGATCGTCCGGCCGACCTCTATCAGGGAGTTGCCGTCATGGTACGGGCAGCCGTGGAATGTGCCGACGCGGTGGCGCGGCTTTATGCGCAGATCGAGGAGCAGCGCATCGATGATCTGATGCGCACGCTGCACGAAGACTGTGTCTGGCAGGTGATCGGCGCGCCGGAGCATGTGCCCTGGCATGGCCGCTTCGAGGGGCCGCACGGCGTGGCGCAGTATTTCGAGCGGGTCAGCCGGCATCTCGATCCGCTCGGCGTGCAGATCGACGAGCGCTGGATCGACGGCGAACGCGCCATGGTGTTCGGCCAGGAGCAGGCGCGCGTGCGCACCACTGGCCATGTCTTCACGAGCCCGTTCGCGCACCGGCTGCACTTCGCGCACGGCCGGCTCACGGCGTTCACCGCCTATGGCAACAGCGCCGCCCAGCTCGTGGCCGTCGAAGCGCTCTAGGCGGCCAGGGCCTCGCGCGCCACCGGCCGTTTCGGGCGCGGGCACAAGAGCTTGGCGAAAAGGCCAGCGACGAACGCCGAGCGCTCGGCCTTGCCGCGCTGGACGCCCATGGCGATCTGCTCCGGCCGGGGCAGACCGCTTGGCGCGAGCGGGCTGTGCGTGGCCCGCCAGCGATGCACCTCAGCGATGGTCATGCGGTGCGACATCAACTCCAATCCCAATAGATTGCTGCAATGCAGCATATAGGATGGCACCGGCACAAGACCATAGGCATTGCCGCTTACAGCGTCATGCCAGCCATGCGCCCTGACGCCTTGGCGGCCAAGCGGTCACACCGCGGCTGGCGAACGCCCTGGCGGCGCCCAGCTGACCACCGGCCAGCCGGCGACGCGTGCATGGCGCTGTAGCCCGCGTGACGGATTGACCACGATCGCCCGCTCGCTCGCGGCCAGAAAGGCCAGATCGCTCTCGTGATCGGCATAGGCATGCGCCAGGTGCCAGCGCGGGAAACGGGCATCGGCATAGGCATGCAGCGCGTCGCGCTTGGCGGCACCGGTGAGCACCTGGCCGTCGATCTCGCCCTGGAAGGTGCCATCCGGCTCGACCTGCAAGGCCGTGGCGATCCAGCCATCGACCGGCAGATGCGCCGCCAGTTCGCCGATCAGCGGCGCGACCGAGGCCGAGGCGAGCAGGACGCACTCGCCCTGGTCTTGATGCGCGTGCATGGCCTCGAGCGCCTGCGGCCGGATATGGCGCACCAGTTCCTCGGCGACGAACAGGCGCAGATCCTGGGCGGTCTCGTTGAGCGAGGTGCCGGCAAAGCCGCGCAGGATCTCACGCAGGATCTTGCGGTAATCGAGCGGCACGCCCTGGCGGTAGCAGAACGCCCAAAACGCCACGCGCGCACCCAGCCAGGGCGAAACATGCTTGTGTTTGATCAGGTAGCGGATCAGGTGGGCACCGCTCTGGCCCTCGATGATGGTGCCATCGACATCGAACGCGGCAATGCGCACGAGCGCAGGCCTGGAATTCAGCAGGCGGACACCGTCTACGGGCATGCCGGACGAACCCTCTCGATAGCTTGCCGATCGCATGGCGTCTCCTTGTGCCAAGCCTTGCGCCGGGGTTCATGCGCTTCAGCACGCGGAACACACCCGGCGACGCCCCCATTGGCCTCCCGGTCGATTGCCGAAGCTGTGGCATATGCCACTTACGGGCGATCTAAGCGTACTATGCTATGTAGCGTGTCCCCGGTCTTCCGAGGGGAGCCGCGGGCATCACACCTTGGGGAGGGCGTGTGATGGTTTATCGTGTTCGTCTGGCCGCCTTGCTGGCGCCGATCGTTCTGGCCACCGGCTGTGTCCAGGATGGCACGCTGCCGGCAACCACTGGTTTCGCCCCGCAGCCGGCGGTGCCGACCGTCTAAAAGACCCGGGCACAGACAGGGTCGGGGTAATCGCCCAGGATCCACCCTGGACTCCCAATAGGCCTGGGGATTATGAAAATAATCCAGCCCCTAGCTGCCCGCACGTTTCTGCATGCGCTTAAATAATACTCCAAAAGGATTAGCAATCGACGTGGCGAACAACTGTTCGGACGATTTCGCGGCATTGAATGTCAACCTCAAAGCGCGCAGACATGTGCGAAATACCACTGAAAGATGAGCTAAACACAACTAATAATTACGCGATCCCTGCAACCAAGAACGTTCAGGGTTTCTTTGACGACGGAGGGGTGATGATGAAGCGATACGAACGATGTGCGCTCGCCTTCTGGCCGATCGCATTTGCCACCGGCTGCGTCAGCGACGAAGCGCTGCAATCGACCAATGCGAACGCTTTGCTGGCGACCGTCGGTGCCCGTTCCATGATCAGTGACCACCAGGCGCGCCTGGAGGCGTGGCACGGCCATTCGTTTTCCGATGTGGTCACCGCCTGGGGTAAGCCCGAAATCGAACAGACGTTCGACGACGGCGCCCTGCTCGTGACCTACAAAAAGCACCGCGAAGACGAAGGGGATGGTTCCGCCGCCGACATGATCACCACGCTCACCGGCAGCAACCGGTGGGCCAGCCTGGTCAATTCGGAAGGCCAGACGCGTACCCAGACCTGCACCGTGAACTTCAAGCTCAGCCCAGCCCAGCGCGTCCAGGCGGTCGCTATCCAGGAGGACACGGGCCACTCGCTGTCCCACTGCGCCGACTTT
>JBHJHH010000128.1:0-14560 GCA_050331015.1 Geminicoccaceae bacterium | reverse complement strand
GGGCGGGCGCTTTTTGGGGGTTTTCGTGAGGGGGGCTTGGGGGGGGGGGGGCCGCGTGCCGGCCCGCGGCCCCGCCGAACAGCCCGGCCCAGAAGCTGCCGAAGCTGTCGTACTCGGACTCATCGCCAGCGCTCGCGGCCGGGGCGGCCGGCGTGCTGGCGTCGGCACGCGCCGGCTCAGCCACCGGCGGCGCCTCCGCCGTCCCGAGCGGCGCAGCGATCGCGGCCGGTGCCGCCACCGCGACCGGCTCGGCACCCGGCGGCGCCTGCAGGTCATTCGACACGATCTGATCGTCACCCGGCAGCGGCTCGTCGATCTCGGCCGGCGGCTCGCGGAAAATGTTGACCGATTCCGGGGCGGTATCGATCTCGAGGGTCTCGAGCAGCTGACCGGTGTTGGCCAAGATCTGGTAGACGGCGAAGTCCTCGACGATTTCCGAGGTGACCAGGTTGGTGCGCGACAGGAACAGCTCGTTCTCCGCGGTCAGCAGGTCGAGCAGACGGCGCTGGCCGAGCTGGAACTCCTCGCGATAGGCATCGCGCGTGCGCCGGCTGGCGGTGACGCCGTCGCGCAAGGCGACCGTCTCGTTCGACGCCGTGGTCAGGGCGTTGAAGGCCAGACGCGCCTGCTCCTCAGAATCGCGCTGGGCCTGCTCGAGGGCGAACTTGGCCTCCTCGACCCGGGCGAACGCCTCGCGCTCGCGGGCGACATCGCCGCCGCCGCGAAACAGGTTGTAGTTCATGCGCAACAGGGCCTGGGCGTCGTTGTCGCGGCCGCGCACACCGTCGATATTGTGGTTCGCGGACGCGCCGACCTCGGCGGTGAACTCAGGATAGTAGCCCGAGCGCGACGCGCGCAGATTGGCGCGCGCGACATCCAGATCCGAGCGCAGGATCTCCACGGTCGGGCTGGCCTCACGGGCGAGCGCCGCGGCCTGCTCGGCATCGAGCGGCAGCGCACCTTCCGGCGGCTCGGGGATCTCGGTCTCGCCGATCGGGATGCCGACGACACGCTGGAAGCGCGCCTTGGCATCGGCCAGATCGCCATTGGCCTGGGCAAACGTCGCCTGGGCCGTGGCCAGACGGGATTCGACCTGGCGGACATCGGAAATGCCGCCGCGACCCTGGTTGGCCAGATCGCGTGTGAAGCCGAGGATGCGGCTGTGATTGTCGATATTGATCTGCGCCTCGCGCACGATCGCCTGCTGGCGGATGACATCGAGATAGGCCTCGACGGCATCGAGGGCGACCGCCTCGCTGGACTCGCGCACCCGGCGGGCCGAGCTGTCGACGCGGGCGAGCTGGCGATCGACCTCGGCCTGGGTGGCGAAGCCGTCGAACAGCAGCTGGCGCAGCGCGATACGGCTCTCCCAGGTCATCAGGTCTTCGTTGCGGAACTCGTTGTCGGTATATTCCGGGCCGGTCGCCGCGGTGACATCGACCGACGGCAGCCAGAGCGCCCGCGCCTGGCGCAGCTCCTGCTGGACCGCGCGACGGTCGGCGCGCACGACGCCGACATCCGGGTTGCTGACGAGAGCGGCGGCGATCGCCTCTTCCAGCGTTGCGCCCTGGACCGTGCCGGCCCCGCCAGCGGTCGCCAGAAGCGCGAATGCCGAGACCATGGTCCGGAGGCGCAGTTTCGTGGAGAAGCAATTCCAGCTCATGTCCGTCTCGCCAATCTTATGTGGGCTCGCCATATAACCACTTGAAACATTAGGAAGCTTTAGTCTGATACTGAGGCCCCCCGGGCGGGTCAACGGTTAAGGCGTGCCGCGTGGTGTCGCCAAGCCCTTTATGCCGCGGCCGTGTCGGCCAACAAAACCGGCAATCTTTAGGCTTTGTTAATGCGGCTAGGTTATGCCAAACCCGGGCGCGCGATAAGACGCTTGCTAGCGCTTCATGCGGCATCGCATGACGCTTGTGGCGTTACGACCATAGTGAGAAAACACTGTGGTGGTTTTCCGCGGTGACATTTTGATTGACGGTTGAATGGCCCTGCCAATGGACGAGGCGGACGCGCGAGCGCGCCAGACCCCCGCTGAAAGCGACATTATCGATAGCGACGCCACCGAGGCCGCCGGCCAGAGCGGTAGCGAGACGGCCGCGGCACCGGCCTGGCAGGTGGCGCTGACCACCGGCGGCGTTGCCGATGACCCGCTCTTGGCCTGTCTGGAAACCCTGACCCATCTGCTCGAGCGGCCGGTCTCGGCCGAAGCGCTCAAGGCCGGCCTGCCGCTGGTCGACGGTCGGCTGACGCCGGATCTGTTCTTGCGCGCCGCCGCCCGCGCCGGCCTGAGCGGGCGCATGGTCAAGCGTGACATCGACGACATCCCCGAAGCCGCCTTGCCGTGTGTGCTGCTTTTGGAAAACCGCGACGCCTGCGTGTTCGTGCGCCGGCTGGATACCCAGCGCGCCCTGGTGATCATGCCGGAAACCGGCCGCGGCGCGGTCGAGGTCACCAATACCAGCCTGGAAGAGGCCTATCTCGGCTACGCCCTGTTCGCGCGGCCGGAGGTGCATCGCGATCGCCTTGGCCAGCTCAAGGAACCGACCTACACGCGCAGCTGGTTCTGGGGCACGCTGCTCGACAACTGGCGGATCTACAGCCAGGTCCTGCTCGCCGCGGTGATGATCAACCTGTTCGCCCTGGCGAGCCCGCTGTTTATCATGAATGTCTATGACCGCGTCGTACCGAACAACGCCATCGAGACCTTGTGGGTGCTGGCCGCCGGCGCGATCACGGTGTTTGCCTTCGACTTCTTGTTGCGCACGCTGCGCGGCTATTTCATCGATTCCGCCGGGCGGGTGGCCGACATCAAGATCGCCAGCCGGATTTTCGGCCATGTCATGGGCATGAAAATGGCCGCGCGGCCGTCATCCGCCGGCGCCTTCGCCAATAACCTGCGCGAATACGAAACCTTACGCGACTTTTTCACCTCGGCGACCGTGACCACGCTGGTCGATCTGCCGTTCGTGTTCTTCTTCATCGCGATCATCTGGATGATCGGCGGCATGGTCGCGCTGGCGCCGGCGATCGCCGTGCCGCTGGTGCTCGCCGTCGGCCTGGCGGTGCAGATCCCGCTCAATCGCGTCGTGCGCCAGACCTTCCAGGAAGCGGCGCAAAAGCACGGCGTGCTGGTGGAAAGCATCAACGGCCTGGAAACCATCAAGAGCGTCAGCGCCGAAGGCCGCATGCAGCGCAACTGGGAGCGCTTCGTCACCGCCACCGCCGGCTCGAGCATGAAGGCGCGTTTCCTGTCGGCGATCACGGTCAACTTCTCCGCGTTCGCCACCAACATGACCACGGTCGCGGTGGTCATCATCGGTGTCTACCTGATCTCCGAGGGCGAGCTGACCGTCGGTGCGCTGGTCGCGGCGACCATCCTGACCGGCCGTGCCATGGCGCCGCTGGCCCAGGTCGCCGGCATCCTGACGCGCTTCAACCAGTCGCGCACCTCGCTGGAATCGCTCGACAATGTCATGGCCTTGCCGGTCGAGCGGCCGGAAAGCGCGCGTTTCCTGCACCGGCCGGATCTGCGCGGCGACATCGCCTTCAACGGCGTCACCTTCGTCTATCCGGGCCAGAAGCTGCCGGCCCTGCAGCAGGTCAGTTTCAAGGTGCGTGCCGGCGAGCGGGTCGGCCTGATCGGCCGCATCGGCTCGGGCAAGACCACGGTCGAAAAGCTGCTGCTCGGCCTGCACGAGCCGAACGAGGGCTCGGTGCTGATCGACGGCACCGACATCCGCCAGATCGATCCGGCCGACCTGCGCCGCAATATCGGCTGCGTGCCGCAGGACGTCTATCTGTTCTCGGGCACGATTCGCGAGAACATCACGCTCGGTGCCGCCTATGCCGACGACACCGCGGTGCTGAACGCGGCGCGCATTTCCGGCGTCGAGGATTTCGTCTCGCGCAATCCGGCCGGCTTCGATCTCAATGTCGGCGAGCGCGGCGAACGCCTGTCCGGCGGCCAGCGCCAGGCGATTGCGGTCGCGCGCGCACTTTTGCTCGATCCGCCGATACTTGTGCTCGATGAGCCGACCAGTTCCATGGATAATGGCGCCGAAAACCGGCTGAAGAGCCGGCTGGCGCAAATCCTGCCCGGCAAGACCTTGATCCTGGTGACCCATCGCGCCTCGCTGCTGTCTTTGGTCGACCGCCTGATCGTGCTCGACAATGGCCGCGTCGTCGCCGACGGCCCGAAGGATGCCGTGCTCAAGGCCCTGGCCGGCGGCCAAATCCGAGCGGAGTCCTGATTGCCATGAGTTCGTCCACCCTGCCCGTCGGCGGCGGCGGCCGACTGCCGAGCCAGCGCTTTCGCCGCGACGACCGCGATTTCCTGAGCGGCGTGCAAGGCGCCGACACCTTCGGCCCGAAGCGCTCGGCCTACATCCTGCTCGTCGCCGTGGTCAGTTTCTTCGTCGTCGCCGTCATCTGGGCGTCGATCGCCAATCTCGAGGAGGTCACGCGCGGCGAAGGCCGGGTGATCCCGTCGAGCAAGGTGCAAAAGCTGCAGAACCTCGAAGGCGGCATCTTGCGCGAGATCCTCGTGCGCGAGGGACAGATCGTCGAGCAGGGCGAAGTCTTGCTGCGCATCGACAATGTCACCGCGGCCAGCGAATACGCCGAGAGCCAGGCGCGCTATCACAGCCTGCTCGCCTCGATCAGCCGGCTGGAAGCCGAGATCGCCGAAGGCCCGCTCGAGTTTCCCGAAGAGGTGCTCAACAACGCGCCCGATGTCGCCGCCGCCGAGCGCAGCCTGTTCACCACGCGCCAGAGCCAGCTGCAGAGCGAGGTGGCCATTCTCGAGCGCCAGGTCGAACAGCGCCAACAGGAGGTCGCCGAGCTCAACTCGCGGGCCAACCAACTCAGCCGCTCGCTCGCGCTGGCGCGCGAAGAGCTGGCGATCACCGAACCGCTGGCGCGCCGGCAGATCGTCTCCAAGGTCGAGCTCTTGCGCCTGCAGCGCGAGGTCAACGATCTGGACGGCCAGCTCGAGCAGACCCAGCTCTCGATTCCGCGCGCGGAAAGTGCCTTGAGCGAGGCCAACCGGCGCATCGAGGAGCGGTTCCTCGCTTTTCGCAGCGAGGCGACCAAGGAGCGCAATGCGCTCGCCACCGAACTGGCCGGCCTGCGCGAAATGATCGGCGCCGAGAGCGATCGCGTGCGCCGCACCGAGGTGCGCTCGCCGGTGCGCGGCACGATCAAGCAGCTCCTGATCAACACGGTCGGCGGCGTCATCCAGCCGGGCAAGGACCTCATCGAGATCGTGCCGCTTGAGGACACGCTGCTGATCGAAGCGCAGGTGCGCCCGGCCGATATCGCCTTTCTCAGCCCGGGCCTGCCGGCGACCGTCAAGGTCACGGCTTACGACTTCTCGATCTATGGCGGCCTGGACGGCGAGGTCGAGGGCATCAGCGCCGATACCATCACCGATGAGCGCGGCGAGAGCTTCTACAAGGTCCTGGTGCACACCGAGACCAACCAGCTCGAGCGCAACGGCGAAATCCTGCCGATCATCCCGGGCATGACCGTGCAGGTCGATGTCCTCACCGGCGAGAAGACCGTCCTCGACTACATTCTCAAGCCGATCTTGAAGGTGCGCGACAACGCCCTGCGCGAGCGCTGAGCCGCCCACGCGCCGCAAGATCCAGGCCGGCGCCCGCCGCGCGCGACCGGCCGGCGGCGACGGTCAGACGGCCTGATGGCCAGTCACCGCTGCGTAGCTTTGCCTGGTCATTACTGCGTGGCCTTGCCGGGTCACCGCTGCGTGGCGTCACCCGATCGGTGCCGATCCTTTACTCTGTCAGGCTGCCGAGCCCTTATCCCGTCACCGCTGCCGGGCCCGTAGCCGGACCGTCGACGCGCGACGGTCGCAGCGGCGCTCAAGTCAAACGATCTGTCAGCGGCCGGCCCATTCGATCTGCGGGCAATAAAGGTAAAGTTCATCTAAGAACTGTGCCATATAGCGTCGGCACGGATACACCGGGCAAAAAAAGAGGGCCGGCGAACCGGCCCATCTCGAATTGTGAAGTGGCAATGCCGTTAGAGCATCAGATCACGACGACTTCGTGACAACTGTCGCTTTTTTTCATGCTCAGAAGGACATCGCCACCTGGAAGATGCCCGACCAGAAATCTTCCAGATTGTCCGGGTCGGTGTACTGAATGTCGGTCTGCAGGGCGACACCTGGCAGGATGCCGTAGTCGGCCGAACCGATATAGACATTGGCCGTGTCGTCGAACTCGATGCCGTCGTCGTCATTGTTCTGGTAGACGAACGAGACATTGGCCGGGCCGAAGCCGAAGGCGACACCGGCATCGATCACGGTACGCTCGACATCCTCGACGTCGTCGAACAGATAGCCGCCGGCGATGGCGAAATTGCCGAAGCCCAACGTGCCGGTGAACGAGTACGAGACGAAATCGCCATCGGTCGGATCGAGATCGATGTCCTCGTCATCGTCGTCGTCCGGCGTGCCCTCGACGTCGGCGAAGCCCCCGACCGCGGCCAGGCCGATATCGAAGCCGCCGAACTCCTGCACATAGTTGGCGCCGACGCCGATGTGGTTCTCGAGATCGCCGTTGTCGTCGCCCGAGAAGTTGAAGCCGCCATCGTCACCGCTGTCCGGCGTGAACGAGGCACCGACCTGGAAGCCGGCGATACGCGGCGAGAAATAGGTGATTTTCACCGCATCGCTGGTGTCCTCGATCTTTGGCACGGCGAAGCTGCCGGCGCCCGGCTGGTCACCGTCGGCACCGCCGGTACCGGCAGCGATGCTCTTGGTGCCGAGCGACATGTTGTCGTCAGCGCCGTCGTCGGCACCGAGCTCGATGCGACCGAAGCCGCCCGAGAAGAACATGCCGGCCTCGTCGGCGTTGACCGTGTTGGTCTGGTCGGCCTCGAGTTCGATCTTGAAGCCGTAGGTCAGGCCGCCGTCGGTCTCGTCCTGGCCGCGGACGATGACCTCGGTGTCGGTGCCGAAGGCGTAGCCACGGTCAGACGGCGGCGCGAGGTTGTTGTCCTCAGCGAAATCGACGTGGAATTCCTGGAAACCGCCCAGGGTGAGGTCGAAGGCGTAAGCCTGACCCGCCAGGGCAACCGCGCCCACCAGGGCGGTGCTGCCGAGAAGAATCTTCTTCATAAGTGCCACTCCATACACCCGAGATGGGCGTTCGCTCGCAAGAAACAGGGCAATGGGTTTTTGCCCGCGCTCGTCATCGTTATTCCCGCGGAAGTGCTTTGCATTCAATCGCCAAATCGCTGCCCCGTCTTCCTTTCGGTCACACTGTGTCGTGATCATCACACTGTTTGGTGCGGCGCACCCAATGCGCGCGTCCAAGCGCCGTGACGGCGGCGTCGAGGCGTGCGACTTAAGTCGCAGATGCGCCCGAGGCTTCGCCCTTTCGCCGCGGCACTGGCGCCCAAAACCGGCCATCTGGCGCGCCGCGGCCGGCCGGCGCGTGTGTGGCCGGAATGCATCGCGCCCTGTGACGCGGAGGGCACGCCCGTCGATCGGCCATGGTGACGGCCCGTCGGATCGATGGCACAAGCTTGAGGCACGCCCTGCGCGTTGCCGCCCGTTGCCAGCCCGTGAGTTGACATGATGCAGCCAGCCGACAGCCCTGTTGAGCCCGATGACGCCGCCGGTGTCGCCGGCCGCCTCGCCGCGGTGCGCGCTGACCTGGCCGAGGCGGCTCGGGCCGCCGGACGCGATGCCGCCTCGATCGAGCTGGTCGCCGTGTCCAAGCGGCAGAGCGATGCCCGCATTGACGGGGCCCTGGTCGCCGGCCAGCGCGTGTTCGGCGAAAACTATGTCCAGGAGGCGGCCGGCCGCTGGGCGCCGCGCCGGGCGGCCTATGCCGACCTCGTCTTGCACCTGATCGGCGGCTTGCAGACCAACAAGGCGCGCGATGCCGTCGCCCTGTTCGATGTCATCCAGACCCTCGACCGGCCGAAGCTGGCGCAGGCCCTGGCCAAGGCCATGG
This sequence comes from Geminicoccaceae bacterium, assembly GCA_050331015.1. Classification (GTDB taxonomy): domain Bacteria; phylum Pseudomonadota; class Alphaproteobacteria; order Geminicoccales; family Geminicoccaceae; genus JBHJHH01. The sequence continues at coordinate 6,572 of JBHJHH010000128.1, read as the reverse complement.
CCGACCAGGCGCGCCGGCCGGCCTGTTACATCCAGGTCAATACCGGCGAAGAGAGCCAGAAATCCGGCATCCTGCCGGCCGATCTCGATGCCTTCGTCGCCTTGTGCCGTGACGAGCTCGGCCTGCCGGTCAAGGGCCTGATGTGCATCCCGCCGGTGGACGACGAACCCGGCCTGCACTTCGCTTTGCTCGCCAAGCTCGCCGCGCGCAACCGGCTGGACGGTCTGAGCATGGGCATGAGCGACGACTATGGTACGGCCGTTCGCTTGGGTGCGACCTGTGTGCGCGTGGGCACAGCGATCTTCGGCAAACGGCTTTAATATTGGGCAAACTCGCTTAGTGTGCGGCGCAGAACGCTTCGTTCAGGTGCTTGGGAAGGCATATGCGTTTCGTTGACAGGCTGTCTCGCTACCCGGATCGCGGCGCTACCGGCAGTGCGCTCGTGCACGTCCCGCGCGCTCAACCGCGGCGCTGGCGCGTTGGCACCTGGTTGCTGCTCTTGCTTCTGGTTATCGCCTATCTGGCCTGGCCCTACTGGAGTGCCACGCGTCTGGCGTCCGCCCTGGAACGCGGCGATCGTGAGGCGCTCGATGGCCTGGTCGACTGGCCGGCGGTCGCCGAAGGTCTGCGCGTCGATCTGAACGGCCTGCTGGTCAAGCGCATGGCGCAAGACGGCGTCACCCTCTCGAGCGCCGCTGCCGAGGGCGCGCTGATGCCCGATACCATCGATGATGTCGCATCGATCATGGCGACGCCCGACGGTCTTGCCTGGCTGCTCAGCGAGAACGGCAATATCGGTGCGGTCGTCGGCGGCGTCGGCGAGGGCGAGAGCTTTGCCGGCCTGGCCGATGATCTGCGCGCGCGCACGAGTTCGGCGGTTTTCACAAGCCCGATGGCCTTTCGCGTGCGCCTGACGCCGGCGGAAAACGCCGCGAACCGGCCGCTGGTCGCAGTCATGCGCCTGCGCGATGGCGGCTGGCGGCTGACCCGGCTGTTCTTGCCGACCACGGCCCCGGCGACATGAGCGACCCGGCGCTACTGGCCGGTGGCGTTGCCGACGCCCTGACTTCTTCGGCGCACTGGGCGCATCTGCCCCTGATCGGCGGCGGTCTGTTCGCCCGTCTGTTCGGTCCGCGCGACAAGCCCGATCCGCGCCTGGCCGAAATCGTGTCCAAGCGCGTGCATTGGGACAAGGCGCAAAAAAGCCTGCTCGCCGGCCAGGCAGCAGTCGAGCGCGGTGCCTTCAGCGAAGCCGACGAGCTGTTCGCCGCCGCCGCGCATGATTTCCGCCGCGCCGACGATCCGGTGGCGGTGTTGCGCACCAGCCTGGGCAGTGCCGACATGGCGCGGCTGGCCGGCCGACTGGTGCGCGCGCGTGAAGCCTATGGCGCCTTGATCCATGCCGACCCGGGTGCCATCGACGACGGCGCCCTGGCCAATGCCTATCTCGGCCTCGCCCGGGTGGAAACCCGCGCCGGTCGCCTGGCTCTGGCACAAGCCGCCGCCGAAAGTGCCCTCGGTCTGGCACGCTCGGTGCAGGACCGCCTGGGCGAGGGCTGGGCGCTTTTGGAAATGCGCCGCATTGCCGATGCCCGTGGCCATCATGACGATGCCCGCGTGCAGGGCGACGCCGCCCGCACCCGCTTCGAATGGCAAAACGCGCCGGGCGGCCTGCTGCAATGCCGCCTGGTCGCCATGCGCGCCTGCGTGCGCCGCGGCCGGGCCGATGCCGCACTGGCCGAGCTCGATGCCATCCGCGCGTTGTGCGCCGACGACAGCAGTGGCCGCTTCAAGGCGCTGGCGACGCTGGCGCTGGCGCAATGGCGCGCCCGCTTCGCCGCGCCGGCCAAGGCACGGGCCGGGTTCGAGGAAGCCCAGCAGCGCTTTCTGCAGCTGGGAGACGGCATCGCCCAGCGCGAGGTGCGCCTCAATCTTGCGGAACATGCCGCTTGTGCCGGTGACCGCGAGGAGGCCTGCAAGCGCTACGATGCCCTGATCGCCGAGAGCGTCGACAGCGCCCGGGCCGAAGCCCTGCTCGCGCGCGCCCGGCTGGATCTGCGCATGGGCGCGCCGTTCAACGCTTTGACCCGGGCAACCGAGGCGCTCAGCCTGTTCGAAGCCGAAAGCCATGAGCGCGGCCTGGCCGAGACCTTGATCGTGCTCGCCGATGCCCTGCGCGGCGACCGGCCGGATCGGGCGCGCAGCCTGTACTACCGCGCAGCCAGCGCCTGCCAGGCGATCGGCGACGACCTGGCGAAAGATGTCGTCATGGACCGTGCCCGCGCCCTCGATCCGGGCTGAGCCGGACCGCCGGGCGGCACGCCCGCGCTGCGCGCTGGCCTATTCAAGCGTGCGGTGCTCACGCCGCGCCCTTGCGCCGGCGTTCCTGATCCAGCCAGTCGCGGCAGGTCGCCGGCGGCAGACCGCTCGGATCGGCGAACGGTGCGACCACGGCGCTGCAGCCACGCCGACGCAGATAGCGCAGCTGATCGGCCTTGCTGACGCCGGCGGCGATCAGTTCCAGGCCGTATTGCTGGCCGAGCTCGAGCAGATGGGTGAGCAGCAGGCGCGAGCGGCCGCTGGCATTGGCGATGAAGCCGCCGTCAAAGCGGATCGCGCTGAGCTGGCGCAGGCTGGGCTGATGCAGGCGCGCGCCGGCGCCGCCATAGCCATCCAGCGCGATGCTCGCCCCGGCCCGGCGGAGTTCGGCGGTCAGGGACTCGTTGGCGGCATCGTCCGGTTCGAGCAGATCTTCGGCGATGTCGATGCGCAGGCCCGCGATCGGCAACGCCTGGGCACGCAAGGCGGTGCCCAAGCTGGCCATGTCGGCCAAGGCATGGTGCCGGTTGGGCGACTGGATCGGCAGGGCCAGGCGAAACGGCGGCGGCGCATCGCCCGGCCAGCTCAGATAAAAGCGCGCCACCTGGTCGACCAGCCAGAGCATGAGCGCGTGACCGGCACCATCGGCAGCGGCGCGCGCCGCCAGCGCCCGGCCACGCACGTGCTGGCTGTGCGTGCGCGGCAGCACCGGCTCGAAGCGCAAGGCCGGCAGCCCGCCTTGCAAGGGCAGTTCCGGCCAGCCGCGCAGAGCGATCCGGCCATCGGCCAGGGCATCCTTGATCGAGGCACCGGCCGCCAGCGTGCCGCCCGCCAGCGCCGGCGGGTCGAGCGTGGCATCGTGAAACGCGACATGGGCGCCGCCGCCGCGCTTGGCCCGGTACATGGCGGCATCGGCCAGGCGCATCAGGCGCTCGCGATCGTCGCCGTCGCGTGGGAATAAGGCCACACCAATGCTGGCCGTGACATGCACCGGCTGAGCGTTCACGGCATGCACGCCGGCGACCGCGGCGACGATCTTGTCGGCAATGGTCTGGGCGTCGGCCGGATCGCGCAGCTCTTCGGCGATGAGCACGAATTCGTCACCGCCGGTGCGCGCGAGCGTGTCGCTGGCACGGACCTTGGTCCGCAAGGCATCGCCGATCAGGCGCAGCAGCGCGTCGCCGGCTGCATGGCCGAGCCGGTCGTTGACCGCCTTGAAGCCGTTCAGATCGATGACCATGACCGCCAGGATGCGGCCGTGGCGCCGGCCGCGCTCGAGCGCGCTGTCGAGGCGATCGGCAAGCAGGCTGCGATTGGCCAGACCGGTCAGTTCGTCCTCAAACGCCAGGCGTGTCGCCCGGCGGACCAGGCGGGCGCGCTGGATGCTCAGGCGCAGGCTGCGTTCGAACAGCTCGCCACTCGGGCTCGGCATGAGGACTTCGGTGTAGCCGTCGGCGATGGCACCGGACGCGGCCGCCAGATCGTCGGCTTGCATGAGCAGCAGCACCGGGACGGCGCGATCCAGGCTGGCCAGTTGCTGCAGGATGCGATCGCCGCTGGTCGGGCGCAGGCGCTCGTCGAGGACCACGGCATCGAAGGTCGCCAGGCTGTCGCTGGCATCGTCGATGCGCGTTTGCACCTCGAGATCGACGCGGCCGGCGCTCGAGGCGGCGGCGCGCCGGATCGTGGCGATGCGGCCGGCGTCGTCACCGATGAGCAGCACACGCAAACCGGCAGATGGGGCGAAAGCCTGCACAGATCTTTCTCGATCACTCAACAAACACAAGGGCTGAGCATAAGCTGGTGACTTCCACGAACCAATAGCTGCGCCGCAATCGACCGCTCCGGTCATGTCCGTAAGGCATTCGTCGATTTGGTCTTTGACAAGCCTGCGCAAAACCTATTCACTTTTCGCGTGCCGGTAGCGCCCGCCGGTGCTGGGGATCGGGGGAAAGGGCGTAAATCTGCGTTGGAGGAAGACCTAGCGCGTGGTGACACGTGGAAGGCGAGGCGTCGCGATCCAACTTCCAGTTGAGGAACGTGATGTCAACACTGAGTTCCAAGCCCGATACCGCGTCCCTCGGCGCACCGTCCGGGCGTAGCCTGCTAGCCTCACTCTCCCGGGCCGGTGACGGTTACCGCTATCTGCTCATATTGCGCTTTGCGCTGCTCAACCTGATCGGCCTGGCGCTGATCGGCCTGGCCACGATGCACGGGCTGACCGCGCCGATCTACGCCGACGATCCGACCCGCCTGGTGACGCTGATCACGGCGATCTTTCTCGTCGGGCTCGGCCTAACGGCGCGGCGCGTCTTCCAGATCAGCAGCGAACTCAACTACTTGCGTGAGGGCGCTGCGCCCGCCGGCTCGCGCGTGGCCGAGTATCTGAATGCCGTCGGCGGCCGTGACGGCCAGTCGCGCAGCCTGCTCGCCTCGAGCCTGCGCCTCAAGCTGGCCAGCCGGATCAAGGCGATCCAGAACCTCGCCGGCGCGCTGGTCGTGCTCGGCCTGATCGGCACGGTGATCGGCTTCATCATCGCCCTGTCCGGCGTCGATCCGTCGGCGGCTGGCGATGCCGCGGCGATCGGGCCGATGGTGGCGGCCCTGATCGACGGCATGTCGGTCGCCTTGCACACGACCCTGGTCGGCTCGGTGCTCAATGTCTGGTTGATGATGAACTATCGTATCGCCGAGGGCGGTTCGGTGGCGCTGTACACCGCCCTGATCGAGACCGGAGAGCGCGACTGATGCTGGACAATTTTGACAACGAGGATGGCGCCACGGTCTTCCGTGACGTCATCATGCTGGCGCTCGCCGGCTTCGTCGCCATCGTCATCTTGATGCTGCCGCACCTCAACCCGCCCGGCGTCAAGACGGCGGAGAACATCGACCCGCCGGGCAATGTCATCATCGAGGTGCGCTGGCCGGACGAGATGGACGCCGATGTCGATCTCTGGGTGCAGGCGCCGGGCGACGTCCCGGTCGGCTACTCCAACAAGGGCGGCGCCATCTTCAACCTGCTGCGCGACGATCTCGGCACGCGCGCCGATGCCACGGCGATGAACTACGAGGTGTCCTATTCGCGCGGCATCCCGCCCGGCGAGTACACAGTCAACGTGCATCTCTACCGCAACAAGGCGAAGGTCTACCCGATCCCGGTGACCGTGGTGACCAGCGTCAAGCGCACGCCCAAGGAAAGCGCCAAGCAGATCCTCGCCTCGCGCAACGAGCTCTTGCGCGAAGGCCAGGAGCTGACCGTGTTCCGCTTCGCCCTTGAGGAAAACGGCAAGCTGAAAAAAGGCAGCGTGCACAACCTGCAGCGCGAACTGCGCGGTTTCCGGAGTAAGGGGGCGTGAACCAGGTCCCGCAACTGTTCATCATCTGCCTGGCGCTGGTCTTCGCGCTCGGCACCATCGCTCTGTGGGCGCCGCGCCTGGCGCGCACCAAGCTCCTGGCGTTGATCGTCGCCGCGGCGTTCATCCCGCTCGCCTATGCCAGCATGATCGAGCTGTTGTCGCGGCCCAAGCCGGTGAGCTTTGCCTGGTGGGAGCGCCAGGTGGAGGAGGCCGATGTGCTCGCCTCGCGCATCGACGAGGGTGAGGCGATCTTCATCTGGCTCGGCAACCAGGTCTGGGACGAGCCGCGCGCGTTTGCCTTGCCCTGGGATCGCGAGCTGGCCGAAGAGCTGCAGGAAGCCATGCGCAAGGCGCGCGAAAGCGGCGATGGCGTGCGCTTCCGGCTGCCGTTCGAGCCGTCCTTGGATGATGGCGAGCCGCGCTTCTATGCCCTGCCGCAGCCGGCCTTGCCGGTGAAGCCGGCGCCGCAGGACGAGGGCCCGATGATGTTCGGCGAGCCGGTGGGCTGGCAGGCGCTGTAAGCGCTGTGCTGGCCGCTCCGGCGGCCCGTGATGCGCAGGCTACGCCCGGGTGTGGCCGCCAGAACACACACTGGCGCGAAAGAAGCCGGGGGATTAATCAACTGCCACGGAACCGTCACGCTTGAGCGTTTCCCTATGCTGCGATGCATGATGCGTTCAGCGGGGGGATACCATGCGCGGTTCATTGCTCGCGAGCACGGCCCTGGCCGGTCTCGCCCTTGCCAGCCAGCCGGCGCTGGCCTTCGATCTGACGCTTGGCGGCAAGCAGGAGGTCGCTGTCGTCGGCGATGAGAACGATCGCCTTTCGACCAGTGCCGGCAGCACCGATCGCGGCTATGCCTTCGCCACCGACACCGAGGTGTACATCAACGGCAGG
>JBHJHH010000127.1:0-16962 GCA_050331015.1 Geminicoccaceae bacterium | reverse complement strand
CCGTGATCTTGGTCATGGCCGGGCGGCTGGGGCTGATCCTGGCCGAGCGCGGGCTGCCGACCTATGCGGTTGCCGGCGGCCTCGCCTTTGCCATCGGTGGCTGGATGCTGCCGATGCCGACCGATTTCCTGCGCGTGCTGACCGTGGCCGGTGGCGCGATCGTGGCGCTGCGCGGCGGCTACAACCTGTATCAGCGCAGCTCGGGCTTGAGCCAGGCCCAGCGCGATGCGCGCGGCGAAGCGTTCGGCGAGACCTTCCGCGCTTCGATCAAGTTCATCGCCGCGGGCGTGGTCATCCTGGCGATCTTCCTGCCGTTCCTGCCCTTTTCCAGCCGCTATGTCGTCGATGTGGCGACCTTGAGCGTCACCTATGTCATGCTCGGCTGGGGGCTGAACATCATCGTCGGCTATGCCGGCCTGCTCGATCTGGGCTTTGTCGCCTTCTATGCCGTCGGCGCCTATTCTTATGCCCTGTTCGCGCAGAATTTCGGCCTGAGCTTCTGGGTCTGCCTGCCGCTGGCCGGCCTGCTCGCGGCCAGCTTCGGGGTCATGCTCGGCTTCCCGATCCTGCGCTTGCGCGGGGACTATTTCGCCATCGTCACGCTCGGGTTCGGCGAGATTATCCGGATCATTCTGATCAACTGGTACAATGTCACCAACGGCCCGGACGGCATTTCGCGCATTCCGCGGCCGGGCTTCGGGCCGTTCCCGTTCACGCGCAGTCCGGATGAGGGCCAGGTCGCCTTTCACCAGCTGTTCGGGCTGGAATACAGCTCGATGCACCGGATCATTTTCCTCTATTACCTGATCCTGGTGCTGGCCGCGCTGGTCGCGGTGTTCACCATGCGCATCCGCAAGCTGCCGCTCGGACGAGCCTGGGAGGCTTTGCGCGAGGACGACATCGCCTGTGCCTCGCTGGGCATCAATCGCACCATGATCAAGCTGGCGGCGTTCGGCATCAGCGCCACCTGGGGTGGCTTCGCCGGCGCGTTTTTCGCCACCCGCCAGGGCTTCATCAGCCCGGAGAGCTTCACCTTCATCGAAAGCGCCATCATCCTGGCGATCGTCGTCATGGGCGGCATGGGCAGCCTGATCGGCGTCGCTTTTGCCGCCATCATCCTGATCGGCCTGCCAGAAATCTTCCGAGATCTGGAAGAGTACCGCATGCTCGCCTTTGGCGCCGGCCTGGTGCTGATCATGATCTGGCGCCCGCGCGGCCTGCTCGCCTTCCGCGAGCCTTCGGTGCGTCTGTTCAGGAAAGGCGAAGAACCGCGCCCCAAGGAGCCCGAGCTGGTCGAAGCCGAGGCCAAGGCATGAGCGACACGCCCAGCGAAATCCAGGTATTCCAGACCAGTGCCCGACCGATGTTGAGCTGCGAGCATCTGACCATGCGCTTCGGCGGCCTGGTCGCGGTCGATGACGTCTCTTTCGTCGCCGGCGACGGCGAAATCACCGCGATCATCGGCCCGAACGGCGCCGGCAAGACGACCGTCTTCAACTGCCTGACCGGTTTCTATCAACCCACGGTCGGTCGGTTGACCTGCCGTCACGCCGATGGCTCGGACTTTCTACTCGAACGCCTGCAGGCCTATCAGATCGGCCGCGATGCCAGGGTCGCGCGCACCTTCCAGAACATTCGCCTGTTTACGCGCATGACCGTGCTGGAAAACCTGCTGGTCGCCCAGCACAACAAGCTGATGGCGGCCTCGAACTTCTCGGTCTCGGGCCTGCTCGGCCTGCCCAGCTATCGCAAGGCGGAGAGCGATGCGATCGATTTCGCCAAGGCCTGGCTGGACAAGGTTAACCTCTTTGAGGTGGCCGACTGGGAAGCCGGCAACCTGCCCTATGGCGCCCAGCGTCGCCTGGAAATCGCCCGTGCCATGTGCACCGAGCCGGTCCTGCTTTGTCTGGACGAGCCGGCGGCCGGCCTCAACCCGCGCGAGAGCGCCGAACTCAACAACCTGCTGTTGCAGATCAAGCAGGAGAGCGGCATCGGCATCTTGCTGATCGAACACGATATGAGCGTCGTCATGCGCATCTCCGATCACGTCGTCGTGCTCGATTACGGCCGCAAGATCGCCGACAACACCGCCGAACACGTGCAAAACGATCCAGCCGTCATTGCCGCCTATCTGGGCGAGGACACGGCGGAGGTCGCCTGATGCTCGAAGTGCGCGGTGTCCACACCTATTACGGCGCCATCGAAGCACTCAAGGGCGTCGATCTCGAGGTGCATGAGGGCGAAATCGTCACGCTGATCGGTGCCAATGGCGCCGGCAAGACCACCTTGCTGATGACGGTCTGCGGCGTAACGCCGGCGCGCATCGGCTCGATCCATCTCGAAGGCCGCGACATCACCCGGCTGCGCACGGATGCCATTGTGCGCGAAGGCGTCGCCCATTCGCCCGAAGGACGGCGAATCTTTCCGCGCATGACGGTCATGGAGAACCTGCAAATGGGTGCCCTGACCAATGCCGATGATCGCTTCCAGCGCAATCTGGATTTCGCTTTCGAGCTGTTCCCGCGCCTGAAGGAGCGCCAGGGCCAGCGTGGCGGTACGTTGTCCGGCGGTGAGCAGCAGATGCTGGCGATTGCCCGCGCGTTGATGAGCGAGCCGCGCCTCTTGTTGCTCGATGAGCCGTCGCTCGGGCTGGCGCCATTGGTGGTCAAGCAGATCTTCGCGGCCATCCGGCAGATCAACGAAGAGCGGCGCATGACCGTTCTTCTCGTCGAGCAGAATGCCCATCACGCCCTGCGTCTGGCCAATCGCGGCTATGTCCTGGTCACCGGCTCGATCACGCTGAGCGGCACCGGCGCGGAACTGCTCGCCAATCCGGAAGTGCGCGCGGCCTATCTCGAGGGACATTGAGGAGCGCTTTATGAGCACGGCGATCATCGGCCAGTCGGTTGGCGTCTTCATCGTGTTGACGGCGGTCTTCGGCCTATGCGCCTGGCTGGCCGGTCAAGCCCAGGCGCGCGGCTGGCAGCCGTTGCGCATGGCGCTGCTTTATGCCGGCCTGCTCGCGCTGGCACACCGCTTCTTGCTGTTCAGCCTGCGCCAGGCGCACCTGCTCGATATCCTCGGGCTGATCATCTCGCTGCTGATCTTTGGCAGCCTTGCCTATGCGGCCTATGCCAAGACGCGCGCCGATCGCATGGTCAGCCAATATCCCTGGCTCTATCAGCGCAAGGGGGTCTTTGGCTGGCAAGAGATCGGCCGACAGGCCTGAGGGCGTGCACGTAGCTTATGGTCATTGGCCTTGGCCGTGCTAGAGATAGCGGGCCATGAGCCTGAGAGGCGGGAGACGTTACGGGCTGAGCAAACGCCCGAGCGGCTCTTACGGAGCGGATGAACATAGGGAGTAAACCATGCAGCGTTTTGCTTACGCGTTGATTGCCAGCACCGCTGGCATTGCCTTGGCGACCGCAGCCGAGGCCGAGGTCGTCATCGCCACCGCCGGCCCGATGACCGGGCAGTACGCCGCGTTCGGTGAGCAGATGCAAAAGGGCGCCGAGATGGCGGTGGCTGACATCAACGCCGCCGGCGGCGTACTCGGCGAGCAGCTTACCTTGGTCGTCGGCGATGATCGTTGCGATCCGAAGGAAGCCGTGGCTGTCGCCAACAAGTTCGTCAATGACGGCGTGATCTTCGTTGCCGGCCACTTCTGCTCGGGCAGCTCGATCCCGGCCTCGAACGTCTACACCGAGGAAGGCATCCTGCAGATCTCGCCAGCCTCAACCAACCCGGCGCTGACCGATGAAGGCGGCGACAACGTGTTCCGCGTCTGCGGCCGTGACGACCAGCAGGGCGGCTTTGCCGGTGCCTGGTTGCAGGAGAACATGGGTGATCAGCGCATCGCCATCGCCCACGACAAGCAGGCCTATTCGAAGGGCCTCGCCGACGAGACCAAGAAGGCTCTTAACGCCGCCGGCCTCGACGAGGTGATGTACGAGACGGTCAATCCCGGCGAGCGCGACTACTCGGCCTTCGTCACCAAGCTGAAGGCCGCCGAGATCGACGCCCTTTATTATGGTGGTTACCACACCGAGCTCGGCCTGATCGCCCGCCAGATGCGCGAGCAGGGCTTGGAAGCGCAGATCCTCTCGGGTGATGCGCTGAACGCCCAGGAGTTCTGGAGCATCACCGGCGAGGCCGGCGAGGGCGTCATGTTCACCTTCGCGCCGGATCCGCGCAACAACCCGGCCGCGGCCGATGTCGTCGAGCGTTTCCGCGCCGATGGCTATGAGCCGGAGGGGTACACGCTGTACACCTACGCCGCCATCCAGGTCTGGAAGGATGCGGTCGAGGCGGCCGGTACCTTCGATTTAGATCCGGTTATCGAGGCGCTGATCGCCGGCGAGTTCGAGACCGTGATCGGTCCGCGCGCGTTCGACGAGAAGGGCGACATCACCACCTCCGACTATGTCTGGTACGAGTGGTCGGAAGGCAATTACGCCGAGATCAACTGAGCACAGCTCTGATCTGCGACGGGGCCCGGCTTTGGCTTGGCCCCGTAGCGACGCCGGCCGGGTGCACGCCCGTGCCGGCGTTGTGCGTTTTTGCACCGCAACAACGCGCACGCAAACGTCACGCTCGCATGGCAGATTAGCGTAATGGCCCTCACAGTTTTTGAGATGACGGTTGTCAAAGCGCTATCATATGGCCTTCCCAAAAGATCTGCACGACAAGGCCGACCAGGACGAGGTCTATTTTCACTTGGAAGTTGACGGCGATCTTCGCTCGATCCGCTTCCACGATTATGACACGATTTACAGCCTGCCGGGACTGTATGAGCAGCTGTTTTATGAGCGTTTGAAATGCTGTTCGCCGGAAAAGGTCGCCTCGATCCTGCACGCCGCCGTGTCGCAATCGCGCGACTCCTTCACTGAGCTGCGCGTGCTCGATTTGGGCGCCGGCAACGGCATGATGGGCGAAGCGCTCTGCGCCTACGGCGTTTCACGTGTGGTTGGCATCGACATCCTGCCGGAAGCGCGTGATGCCGCGCTGCGCGATCGCGCCGGGCTCTACGATGCCTATCATGTTGAAGACCTCACCGAACTCAGCGACGAGCGCCGGGAAGAGTTCGAGGCGTGGAAGTTCGACTGTATGGTCACCGTGGCCGCGCTCGGCTTTGGTGACATTCCGGTCAAAGCATTTATCGAAGCCTTCAACCTGACTGTCGATCAAGCCTGGATTGCGTTCAACATCAAAGAAAGCTTTCTCGGCAAGTATGACGAGACCGGCTTCTCGCGTATGATCCGGGAACTGATCTTTTCTCAATATCTTGATGTCTACTATATCGAGCGATACCGACACCGATTGAGCATCGAGGGCAAGCCGCTCTACTATTTCGCCATTGCCGGGCGAAAGAATATGGATGTTCCCGTAGGGTATATTGAAAGCAAAGGCATTGCTATCTGAGCCCACACCTTGCACAAACGGCCATTGATTAGGCCTCACAAGACTAGACTGCCATGTTGGAAGCGCCACTGATTGGCTCGCTCGTGCTTGTATATTTGAGCACGAATATCGACAATTTGGCGCTTCTGCTTGCTTTGCGCGGCGCGGCCGGCCGGGTCATGGAAGCCGGCTACGTTCTGGCGCAGGTGCTCGCGGTCGTGTTCGCGCTGATCGTCGCGCGCGGGCTGGGCACCATACCTGTCGGCATGATCGGCTATCTTGGCCTCATTCCGATCGGTCTGGGTGTCTATCACCTCGTAAAGGGCACGGACGAAACTGTAGCGAGCGCATCGAGGACAAGCACCGGCCTGGTCGGCAGTACGCTCACCTTCGCCGCGACCAGCAGCGATACGGTTGCCGTGATGGTTGCGCTGCTTACCGACAGCACCGCGACGTACGACTACTACGTGCTGTTTGCCGTGGTGATCGGTATTCTGGCTCTGGTGATAACGGCGCGCGCCTTCGGCCGGGTACCTGGCCTCGCCGACAAGCTCGCCAGGCTTGAGCGCATTGTCCCCTTTGTGCTGATTGCCATCGGTGTGTATGTCTTGATGAACACCGCTACCGATGTCATGCCTGCGTGACGACGCGCTGGCATCGATAGGGCACGCATGCGAGTATTTCAGAGGCAGAACGCCAGAACAATCGACCGTTAGGACCCGTCTCGACCCATGAGCGCATCAAGTCAGGGCGCCGTTCAGCCACAACCGCGCCGTCGCGTCGTCAAGCGTGGCAAGCGAAAGACAGCCGTCGATCGGGTTGCCCAGGCCGATCAGACGGTCGAAGACTCGCTCGCGAAATTTGCCGGCGTTTTTCAGATCCCAACGCCGAAATTTCTGTTGCGCGACGCCTATATCCGATTTGTTCTGGTTGCGACGCTCGGGTTTTATTTCAGCTTGGATATGCTGAATGCGATTTTCTTTCTCGAGGGGGCACTCTTCAGCGGCAAGCTGAACGCTTTTCGCCAGCTGGCTATTCTATCGCTTTTCGCCCTGGCTTTGCCGTATGTCCTGATCGCCAGGAAGAACTTGCGGACGATCCTCAAGTCGCAGATCCCGCTGATCATGCTTCTCTCGTTTTGCGCGCTTTCTGTTTTGTGGACGCTATCGCCTGGCTCGACACAGGTTCGCGTAATCGCTCTGTTCATCCAAGTGTTCACCTTTTTGGCGATTTATGCCGCCCGGCCGTCGAAGGCTTTTTTCTTTGACTGCCTGTGCCTAGCAAGCGCGCCGATACTCATTTTCAATCTTTTGAGCTTTTTCGTCGAGCTAAATCCATTCGTCCTGTTCAAGGAGGCTGGTTATTACGGTTACTTCACGAACAAGAATACCTTCGGAATATTTTCCATGGTTAGCGCAGGCATATGGACCTGTGCGCTGCTCCATTACAAAACCCAGCGCATGCGCGCCCTGTCGCTGGCAATGGTTCTGATTGCAGCTTACTACCTTTACATCTCCGATTCCAAAACAGCCCTGGCTGTTGCATTGATTGCGTTACCTCCCGCCCTCCTTTTGGCGTTCTCTGTCAAAAGCGGCCAGCGACCAACTTTTTATACCTTGCTCGTGAGTATGCTTGTCTTGATAGGTTTCGGCTTTGTTTTGACATGGATCGGATTGGATCCGATTACCGAGGAGGTGTATGGGGATACGACGTTTACGGGCCGCACAGAAATCTGGGGGCAATTGTGGCGTGTGATCCAACAAGACCCCTGGCTCGGTGTCGGTTTTCGCGCATTCTGGGACGCTGGCGCCAATAGTCCGCACCTTGCGCTGCCTGATCCGGTAAACTTTCTCAACCAGGGGCACAATGGCTATATCGACGTGATACTGACGCTCGGTTTCATCGGCTTGGGTCTACTTATGCTGTATTTGCTTCAGCCCTTCTTCGCCCTGGTCCGGATTGCGCGATACTATGGCGGTCCGGCGCACTCAACGCCATTGCTTGCCGTGTTCCTGTACTTTCCTCTTTGCGCGATGTTGCACAACATCACGGAAAGCAGTTACCTGACCATCGATACGACGATATTTGCGACGGTCGTGTTCTCGACCATGGTCGTCAGTTCGATCAATCGAAAGTTCGACCGGTTGGTCGTCGAGGCACCACCGAAAAAGCCCGCTCAAGCCGCACCAGGTCCAGTGGCGGATCGTCAAAGGAGCCCCGGCACGCCGTCGCCCAAGCCAGGGATGATGGCGCACCAGCCTGGCCGGCGGCCGTAGATCCCGGCGATACGCCGGCTGCTTTCGCCCCTTGGCGCGAGCGCGCGGGCCATCACGCTGCTGAGACAGTTGGCAGAGGTTAACGTCTGGCCAGACGCTGAGGCAGCGCAAGCCCGTGACGTTACGCTCAAGATGCGCGCTTTGATTGCCTGAGCGCCTTTCGCACTAGCGTGAGAAGACGTTCACGACCGTCATCATTTTCGCTACATTTTAGGTGTCGCTCAGCAGTGCAGGTGCGCTTCAACAATGGTGTCTCGCTTGAGCCCTTTGCACGTATTCGCGCTCATCTGCGCCTTGGGCGTAGTCGTCGGCGGCAGCGCGCTGGCAACGGTGTTGTTCATCCATTTCAAGATCTGGCCGTATGAGATCTTGGGCGAGACGCGATACGGGCACTTGCTCGCACCGCGCGAACTCAGCTGGTATTCGAACGAGCCGGCCTACCGGCAAGGTGAACCGGTCACGCTCCAGACCAAGTTTCTCGATCTGCAGATCGACGCGTTCAACCGAGCCGATCCGCAACAAGCGCTCGATGGCTCGCTGGCTTCTTACGACCAAGATCACGTCTTGATGGTCGAGAGCGAAGGCCGCTTCTTCCTGCTCGACGTCGCAACCCTTGACGAGAAGCGCCTCGACATCGACCCGCCGGCTTTCGGACTGGAGCAGCCCATTGCCGCGTCAAAGCCGGACGACTTACACATTACCAACCGCCTGCACCGCATCACGGATGTCAACCTGCGCGGCGATACGATTTACCTGGCCTATAGCTATTTCAACGCGGATGACGCCTGCTTCACCAAGCGCGTTGCCCGCGTGACACTGCCGGGCGCCATCTGGGACGTCCGGATCGCGGCCGAGGACTGGCAGGTCGTCGCCGAGACCGAGCCCTGCCTGCCGTTCACGGATCATCCGGTGCATCCCTATGCCGGCCATTTCTCCGGTGGGCGCATGGCGATCGCGGCGGATGGTACGGTTTTTCTGGCCGTTGGTTTCTTCGGCTATGACAAACTCACCGCCTACGACGCTGCCCAGGACGCGGACGGTCACTACGGCAAAGTCCTGCGGATTGACCCGGCCAGCGGCGCGATCGAGGTCTTGACGCTCGGGCACCGCAACCCACGAGGCATTGCCTTCACCGACGACGGCCGCTTTTGGCTCACCGAACACGGCCCGGACGGCGGCGACGAGCTCAACCTTCTCAAAGAAGGCAACAATTATGGCTGGGCGGTGGTCACCTTCGGCACGGAATACGGCGAACGCAACTTGCCGTTCAATCCCTATCCGGGCGACCATGCCGGGTACACAAAGCCGATCTTTTCCTGGGTGCCCTCGATCGCAACCTCCGGCCTCGTGGTTGCCAGAGATCTCCATCCCTACTGGGACGACGACCTGCTCGTGCCGACCCTGAAAGACCGAGCGCTGCACCGAATTGTCGTCGAAGACGATCGCGTGGTGACCACTGAACGCATCGTCATCGGCGAGCGGATCAGTGCTGCCATCGTGCACAACGGCCACATCATCTTGTTTTGCCGAAGCGGCAATATGTTGCGCATCACCCCGCAGACGCCGGCGCAAAGCCCCCACCTGGCGTCGATCGTTGCGCAACTCTCGCCTGAGACCCAAGCCGTCTTGAAGCGTTGCTCGATGTGCCACAGCCGCGGTCATAGCGAGACCGCACCCAATCTGTGCGGCGTCGAAGGACGGCGCGTCGCATCGGACAGCTACGCGGAGTACTCGGTAGCGATACGGTCGGTCGGCGGCATCTGGGATCGTGCGCGCCTCGACAGGTTTTTGCTCAACACGACAAGCGTCTACGCCAATGGCGCCATGCCCGACCAGTCCATCAGCAACGCCACGGTGCGCCGCGAGATCCTCGACAATCTGGCTTATTTCTGCCCCTGAAGCGGTCGCGGCAGCCGCATCGCCTGCAACCGTGCACTCGATGACGTCTCGGTTGCATTTGCCATGATCTGAGTGGCAGACTTCGCTACGTTGAGCTGGTCACGCAGTGCTTCAGGTCCGCTCTGTCAATGCTGATCCATACGAGCCGGCGCTACGCCCGGTTACATCTGCTTGCGATTCTCTGCGCGCTTGCCATCACCCCCGGCGGCAGCGCGCTGGCGACCGTGCTGTTCATCCATTTCAAGATCTGGCCGTACGATCTCTTGCGCGCGAGCCGCTATGGCTACGTGCTCGAAGCTGGTGCACACGCACCCTATTCAACCTCGCCGATCTACACGCCGGGCCAGAGCATCACGGTCAAGAGCACGTTTCTCGATCTCGAAATCGAGACCTTCGATCGCCAGGATCGCCAGTCCTGGATCGCCGGCAGCCTCGAGGTCGTCGATGATCGCCACGTCCTGCTGATTGAGGGCGAGGGCCGCGTCTTTCTGCTCGATGTTGACGCCCTCAGCGAACAGGCGCTCGACATCACGCCGCCGGACAACGGCCTTGCCGCGCTGCACGCGGTCTCCGATCCGGGCGAAAACCATGTGACCGGGCGCCTGCACCGGTACACGGATGTCAAGCAGCACGACGGCCAGTTGTTTGTCGCCCATAGCCACTTTGATGCCGAGCGGGCGTGCTTCACCAACCGGCTCGCCCGCACGCCGCTCGAAGGTGATATTCGCAACGCGCAGATCACGGCTGAGGATTGGACGGTGCTGTTCGAAACAGCCCCCTGCCTGCCGTTTCGCAACAACCCGTCCCGACGCTATCGCGGCAATGAAGCCGGCGGCCGCATGGCCTTTGACCAACATGGCCAGCTTTACCTGACCATTGGCTATTTCGGCTTTGATGGCCTTGAAGAACCGGACATCGTCCAGGGCCCGGACAGCCTGTATGGCAAGGTCGTGCGCATTGATCCGGCAAACGGCGACGCGCAGGTCGTCTCCACCGGGCATCGCAACCCCCAAGGCATCGCGTTCGACGGCGCCGGCCAGCTCTGGGTAACCGAGCACGGTCCGCAAGGCGGCGATGAGCTCAACCATATCGTCGAGGGAAGCAATTACGGCTGGCCACTGGTTACCTATGGCACGAACTACGGCGAGCGCAGCTGGCCGATCAATCGGCTTCAGGGCGACCATAGCGGTTTTCGTAAACCGGCGTTCGCCTGGGTGCCCTCCATTGCCGCCTCGGGCCTGACGTTTGCCGATGGCGTACACCCCTTCTGGCAGGGCGACTTTATCGTGCCGAGCCTGATGGACCGCGCTCTGCATCGCGTGGTCGTCGATGGCACGCGCGTGGTCACGCTGGAGCGCATACCGCTGGGCGAGCGGCTGCGCGCCGTGGTCATCGTTCAAGGCAGGCTCGTCGTGCTGTGCGCAAGTGGCAATGTCATCCGCATCACCTTGAAGGCGCCCGAGGACACGGCACCTGCCCTGGTAGCGGGTGATCAGGTAGAACCGCTGGTGCGCGCGGCGCTGGCCACCTGCTTGGATTGCCATAGCCGCGACGATGCCACGCGCGCGCCGAGCTTGTGCGCTGTTGAAGGCCGGCGCGTTGCCGGCAGCGACTATGCCGCGTACTCGCCAGCCTTGCGCGCGGCCGGCGGCGTTTGGACCCGTGCGCGTCTCGACGCCTATCTCGAAGACACACGCAGCGTCGCGCCCGACGGTGTCATGCCCAATCAGGGCATTGCCGACCCGGCGCTCCGCCAAGCGATCATCGACAATCTTGGCTATTTTTGTTCCTAGAGCACGAGGCCGGACCCGGAACCGGTCGGCTGACCAGCTCCGGGCGACACGCCGAACCTAGGCTGCCATGTCGAACAGCAGCACCTCGGCGGCGCGGGCATCGCGCAAGCGTACCGCGGCTTCCGCGCGCAGAGCGGCACCGTCGCCAGCACGTAGCGCCGTACCGTTTACGCTCAGCTCGCCGCGGACGACCTGCACCCAGGCGAGGCGGTCAGCGGCCAAGGCATGCGCGATCTCGGCGCCCTGATCGAGCCTCGCGGCATAGAGATCGACATCACGATTGATACCCACGGCACCGTCGCGACCGTCCTCGCTGGCGATCAGGGTCAGAACACCGTCATTCAGGCTGATGCGCGCTTCCTCATAAGAAGGCGGCAGGCCCAGGCGTGACGGTTCGATCCAGATCTGCAGGAAGTGCACCGGCGCGTCGCGCGAAGCGTTGAACTCGCTGTGACGCACCCCCGTACCGGCACTCATCTTCTGCACTTGCCCCGGACGGATCACCGAGCCGTTGCCCATGCTGTCACGATGCTCGAGCCCGCCCTCGAGGACATAGGAGATGATCTCCATGTCCCGATGACCGTGCTCGCCGAAACCGGCGCCGGGCACGACCTTGTCCTCGTTGATCACGCGCAGCGGGCCAAAACCCATATGCGCCGGATCGTAGTACTGGCCGAACGAGAAGCTGTGTCGCGAATCCAGCCAGCCGAACTGCGCCTTGCCGCGCGCTTCTGCGGGTCGTTTGACGAGCATCGCACCATCCTTTCCGTGCGTTGTGACTGGGTGGAGACCTAGTGTCCGGCAATCGTCGACACAATGCAGCGCATTGGAACCTTATTATTGCCAATCTAGCAAAACCAATGTCGGTGCTGGCGCCTTTGTGCGCGCGCCCTACAGTGTGGAGCATGAGTAAGACCAGGACCCAGCCAAGCGCACGCTTGCGAATCGTGCTCGCGCCTGCGATGGCCCTTGGCCCGGGCAAGGCGGATCTGTTGCAAGCCATTGAGGTGACGGGCTCGATCGCCGGGGCCGGTCGTTCGCTCGGCATGAGTTATCGGCGCGCCTGGACCCTGACCGAGGCGCTGAACAGCTATTTCGCCGGACCGCTGGTGATCACCAAGCGCGGCGGCAGCCGGCGCGGCGGCGCCAGCTTGACCGAGCTTGGCCGGGATGTGCTGAGCCTGTACCGGCGCATGGAACAGCGCACGAACAGTGTCATCGAGACCGAACTGGCCGCGCTGCAGTGTCTGCGCAAGGCCGATCGCTGACCATGGCGGCACTTGTCGAACGGCGCGCGGCTTCGTAGGCTCTCGATATGTTTGAGCGAACATATCGGCTATTGGTTTTTGCGCTGCAACGGTTCTCGATGGCCGCCGCGCTGGCGTTGCTTTTGCCCGGGCAGCCGGTTCTGGCCGGGGAGGTGCGCATCGCCTGCGCCTCGAACTTCACCATGACGTTGCGCAAGCTCGTGCAGGCGTTTGAAGCGGGCAGTGAGCACACGGTGCAAATCAGCACCGGCGCGACCGGTCAGCTCTATGCCCAGATCACCCAGGGCGCTCCGTTCGATCTGTTCCTCGCGGCCGATCAGGCGCGACCGCAACGCCTGGTCGCCGATGCTCTGGCGGCAGAGGAGGACCGCTTCACCTACGCCACCGGCAGGCTGGCGCTGTTCACCGCCGCTGATCAGGCCGCAATCGGACCCGGACGCCTCGCGAAAGGTGATTTTGAGCGTCTGGCAATCGCCAACCCGCTGACGGCCCCTTATGGCGCCGCGGCTATGGCCGTGCTCGATGCGCTGGCGCTCAGCGAAACGCTGGCTGCCCAGATCGTCCAGGGCACCAGTATCGCGCAGACCTTCCAGTTCGTGATCAGCGGCAATGCCGAACTCGGCTTCGTTGCCCAGGCACAGACGCTGGCCCACGGCGGCGGGACGAGCTGGCTGGTGCCGCAGGATCTGCATCCGCCGCTGCACCAAGATGGCGTTATCTTGACCGCGGCCAAGGACAACACGGCCGCACGCGCATTCATGGCCTATCTGGGATCGGACGCGGCGCGAGCCCTGATCCGGGCCGATGGCTACGCCGTGCCGGAAAGCTGAGCGCGAGACGCCTCCATGACAGATTTGTGGACGACGATTTGGCTGACCTTTCAGCTCGCGACGCTGACCACTGCGCTGCTTTTGATCGTCGGCACGCCGATTGGTTGGTGGCTGGCGCACAGCGAAGCCCGCTGGAAGAACGTTGTTGCCGCCATCGTCGCCCTGCCTTTGGTATTGCCGCCCACGGTACTGGGCTTCTACCTGCTGCTCCTGCTGGGTGCCAACGGCCCTGGCGGCTGGGTTGGCGGCTGGTTCGGCCTGCGCTCGCTGGCGTTCACCTTTGAAGGCCTGGTCATCGGCTCGCTGATTTATTCCCTGCCGTTCGTTGTGCAACCGATCCGCAATGCCTTCGAGGCCATGGGCAATCGGCCGCTGGAAGTCGCCGCCACCTTGCGCGCGTCACCGCTGGACGCCTTTTTCACGGTGGCATTGCCGCTGGCACGGCCGGGCCTGCTCACCGGCGCCGTGCTCGGCTTCGCGCACACGCTGGGCGAATTCGGCGTCGTACTCATGATCGGCGGCAACATCCCCGGCGAGACCCGAGTCCTCTCGATCGCCATCTACGACTATGTTGAGACCCTGCAATGGGGTAAGGCGCATGCGCTCGCCGCTGGCTTGATGCTGTTTTCGTTTCTGGCCGTGTTCACGATGATGAGTCTCGAGCGCCGCGGCCAGCGTCCGAACGCATGAGCAAATCCAGACAGATCGACATCGCGCTGCGCGGTCGCCTCGGCGACTTCGCCATCGATGTGACCTTCCAGACCGAAATGCACGGCATCACCGCGCTGTTCGGCCCGTCCGGCTGCGGCAAGACCACGGTGTTGCGCGCCATCGCCGGGCTCAGCCGCCTTGTCGGGCACATTCGCATCGGCGATGCGATCTGGCAGGACGACGCCGGCCATGCCTTTCTGCCAAGCCATCGCCGCGCCGTCGGCTATGTCTTTCAAGAGCCCAGCCTGTTCGCGCATCTGTCCGTGCGCGGCAATCTTCTTTACGGCGCCAGGCGTCAACGCCGCGAGAACGGTGCGCAGCTTGGCTTCGATGAGGTCGTTGCGCTGCTCGGCTTGCAGGCGCTGCTCGAGCGCGCGCCGGCTGGCCTGTCGGGCGGCGAGCGTCAGCGCGTCGCCATCGGCCGGGCGCTGCTGTCCGGTCCACGGCTTCTCTTGATGGACGAACCGCTCGCAGCCCTGGATCGCGCTGCCAAGGACCACATCCTGCCCTATCTCGAAACATTGCACGTGCGCCTGGCCCTGCCGATCCTCTATGTCAGCCATGACATCAGCGAAGTCAGCCGGCTGGCCGATCGAATGGTCGTGCTCGCGCAAGGCAAGGTCACTGCCGAGGGCTCGATCACCGATGTGCTCAGCCGGCTCGATCTGCGGCCGGGCACGGGCCGCTTCGAGGCCGGTGCGCTGGTGACGGCGGTGGTTGCCGAACACGATCCGACGCTCATGCTCACGCGCCTTGCCTTCGAAGGACAGGATTTGTTTGTGCCGATGAGTGACTGGCCGATCGGTCAGCCGCAGCGTCTGCGCATTCGCGCGCGCGATGTCGCCCTGGCGCTGGAGCCGCCGCGCGGCCTGAGCATTCGCAACTGCCTGCGTGGCCGTGTTCGGCAGATCGACCTCGAGGCGGATACCGCTTTTGCCGAGACCTTGTTGACGATCGGGGAGACGGCCATCCGCGCCCGTATCACCCGGGCGGCCGTACATGACCTGAAGTTGCATGAGAATCAGGAAATCTATGTCCTGATTAAGTCGATCGCCTTCGACCGGCGCATGTTGGGCGGCGTCTAACCAACACACCAACCCGCTGCGGACATGGCCCTCGGCTTGTTGATGCACATCAACGAATGTGAGTGTGAATGGGCGTAGTTGACCGGTGTCGCGGCGCCAGCGCCACACATGAACGCTCGCTCATCTAGGCTCATTGGGAAATAGTCATGGCACGCTCTTGGTTCACGATGCTTGCATGTTCGACCGTAGCCCTGGCAGCGTCAGCATCGGCTGGTGCCGACGAGCTGCGCGACATGGCCCTCGATGTGTTTCAGCCGGTGCCTTCGACCGTGCCAGCGGTGGCCGACAACCCGATCACCGACGAGAAGATCGAACTCGGCAAGGCGCTGTTCTTCGATCCGCGTCTGTCGGCCTCGGGCGTGTTCTCGTGCAACTCCTGCCACAATCTCGGCACTGGCGGCGACGACAATCTCGAAACCTCGATCGGCCATGGCTGGCAGAAAGGCCCGCGCAACGCCCCGACCGTCCTGAATGCCGTCTTCAACGACGCGCAGTTCTGGGACGGCCGCGCCGATGATCTCAAGGCGCAGGCCAAGGGGCCGGTGCAGGCCGGCGTCGAAATGGCCAACACGCCCGAGCAGGTCGTTGTCACGCTCAATTCCATGCCGGCCTATGTCGCGATGTTCCAGGCCGCATTCCCTGAGGAAGCGGACCCGGTGACCTTCGACAACATGGCCAAGGCGATTGAAGCCTTCGAGGCCACGCTGATCACCCCGGCCCCGTTCGATGCCTATCTCAACGGCGATGAGGCCGCGCTGAGCGATGCCGAAAAGCATGGCCTGCAGGTTTTCATCGAGAAGGGCTGCGCCTCGTGCCACAACGGCGTCAATCTGGGCGGCAATGGCTACTATCCGTTTGGCCTGGTGACCAAGCCCGGCGCCGACGTCCTGCCTGAGGACGACAAGGGCCGATTCGCCGTCACCGAGACTGCTGACGACAGCTATGTCTTCCGCGCTGCACCGTTGCGCAACATCGCGCTGACTGCGCCGTACTTCCATTCCGGCAAGGTCTGGGATCTCGGTGCCGCCGTCGCCATCATGGGCACGTCGCAGATCGGCGAAGAGCTGAACGACGAAGAGGTCGAGGCGATCACCGCCTTCCTCGGCGCACTCACGGGCGAAATGCCCGAGGTGATCTATCCGACACTGCCGCCGGAGACCGCTGCGACACCGCGGCCGACAGCGGAAATCATCACCCGATAGCGCGTCACGCCCAAGCCTTTGCGTCTGGGCTGATAGCAACGGCCTCTCCATATCGCTGGAGAGGCCGTTCTGTTGCGCATGTTGCTCCGCTGCACGATCCCGCCTGAAGCCGGCACTCCGGTCTTGAGCCAGACGGGAACGCCGTAAGCGTGATCTGACGACCGCGGTCAGCGCTGGACGGGCTTCCATTTCCAGGGGAGGAGCTCACCGAGGCGTTGGGCGGGATGGTCGGCGATGCGGGCGATGACGTCGGTGAGATAGGCCGCGGGATCGAGGCTGTTGATCTTGGCGCTCTCGATCAGGGTGTAGATCGATGCGGCGCGCTCGCCCCCGACGTCGGAGCCGGCGACGAGATAATTCTTGCGCCCGAGAGCCAGGGGCCTGATCGCGCGCTCGGCGGCGTTGTTACTGATCTCGAGCCGGCCGTCGTGGGCGAAGCGGGTGAGCGCCTGCCAGCGGGACGTCGCGTAACGGATGGCGCCGGCCAGCGCGGTCTTG
>JBHJHH010000126.1:0-21719 GCA_050331015.1 Geminicoccaceae bacterium | reverse complement strand
GGGCGCCAAGCTCAACCGCAACGTGCTGGTTGTCGAGAAGGGCCGCAAGGTCGGCGGGGTCTCTGTGCACACCGGCACGATCCCGTCCAAGACCCTGCGCGAGACCGTGCTCAACCTGACCGGCTATCGCGAGCGCGGCTTTTATGGCCAGGCCTATCGCGTCAAGACCGACATCTCGGCCGGCGATCTAATGCGCCGGCTGCAGATCACGCTGAACCACGAAGTCGACATTCTGGAAAACCAGTTCCATCGCAACCGCGTGCAGATCATGCGCGGTCACGCACGTTTTCTCGACGCGCACACGATGGAGGTGCGTGACGACAGCGGTTTTCCGACAAACGTCACCAGCGACAGTTTCGTCATCGCCGTCGGCACCCATCCGCGCCGGCCGGCGAGCATTCCCTTCGACGGCAAGGACATTCTCGACAGCGACGACATCCTCGAGATCGAGCGGCTGCCGCGCAAGCTGGTGGTCATCGGCGCCGGGGTCATCGGCATCGAATATGCGACCATCTTCAGCGCGCTCGATGTCGATGTCACGGTCATCGAGGGCCGCGACACGATGCTCGACTTCATCGATTCCGAGCTGCTCGCCGAATTCATGCATGAGCTGCGCGATCGCGGCATCGATGTCCGCCTGCGCAGCCCGGTTGCCAGCGTCGATCATGTCGGTCCGGCCGATTGCGTCATCCACCTGGAAGACGGCCGTCAATTGCGCAGCGACATGGTGCTGTTCGCGGCCGGGCGCACCTCGGCGACCGACACGCTCGATATCGACAAGGCCGGTCTCGCGGTCGATGACCGGGGCCGGCTTTCGGTCGACAAGACCACTTTCCGCACGGCCGTGCCGCACATCTATGCGGCCGGCGATGTCATCGGCTTTCCCAGCTTGGCGTCGACCTCGATGGAGCAAGGGCGTATCGCTGCCTGTTGCGCGCTGGGCGCAATCGCGCATGAGCCGCCGAAGTTCTTTCCCTATGGCATCTATGCCGTTCCGGAGATCTCCACGGTCGGCATGACCGAAGAGGAAATGCGTGCGCGCGGCATTCCTTATGAGTGCGGTATCGCCCGCTTTCGCGAGACCGCGCGCGGTCAGATCGTGGGCATCAAGACCGGCATGCTCAAGGCGATCTTCTCGCTCAAGACGCGCCGGTTACTGGGCGTGCACATTGTCGGCGAGGGTGCTACCGAGCTGGTGCACATCGGCCAAGCCGTGCTCAACTTGAAGGGCACGATCGATTTCTTTATCGAGAACGTCTTCAACTACCCAACGCTGGCCGAAGCCTACAAGATCGCCGCGCTTGATGCGTTCAACCGCATGCCGCCTCGGGACACCGCCGCGTAGCGCACGCCGTTAGAAACGATCGAGCAGGCGTTCGATGTATTCGCGCTCATAGGCTGGGCGGTCCGCTTCGCCGGCGCGGCGATAGAGCTCCTCCAGGATCTCGCGGGCGCGGCCCAGATCGAGCGCATCGGGCACATAGTCGCCGAAACGATCGAGCCCGCCCTCGTTGACCGGCGCGCGGCCGAGCGGATCGCGCTGCCCCTGGCTCTCCTGGCCCGGCTGCTGGTTCTGCCCGGTCATGCGCCCCATGGGACCGAACTGCTCCTGCATGGCCTGCATCATCGCTTGGCCGCCCTGCTGCAGCCGGTCGAGCGCGTCGCCCTCGGGACCGAGCGCGTTGCCGGGCTCGCCCTGTCGCAGCGCCTCGCCGGCCTCACGCATGGACAGCTCGGCTTCGCCTAGCGCACGCGGGATCGGCACACCGCTTTCACCCAGACGCCGCATCAGTTCGCCGAGCTGGCGGCGGAGCTGTTCCTGGGCCTCGCCGGCGGCCCGCATCTGCTGCTCGCCCTCGCTGCCCGGCTGCGTGCTCATCTCGCCGGTCATGCGCTGCTGGTTCATCTGGAAGGTCTGATCGAGCAGACGCTGCTGCTGCTTGATCAGGTCCTGCAGCTCGCTCATCATCTCCATGCCCTGCTGCTGCTCGCCGGTCATCGGCATGGCTTGCAGGTTTTCCAGCATGTTACGCAGCTCGGCCAGCATCTGTTCGGCGGCGTCGCGGGCACCGGTGCGCAGCATCTCGCGGGCCGCCTCGAGCATCTGCTGCAGATCGCGCTGCTCCATCATCATGGCCTCGCCGTTCTCCGGCATCTGCTGCTGCAAGGCCTGCGGATTGTTTTCCAGCGCTTCGCGCATCATCGCTTCGAGGAATTCGTCGATCGCCCGCTCGAGCTCCGCCATGAGGCGCTCGATCTCCTCGTCGCTGGCGCCCTCCTGCAGGGCCCGCTCGAGCTCTTCCTGGATCTGTCGCAGGTTCTTTTCGGCCAGCGACAGGGCGCCATCCTCGACGTGCAGGGCCGTATCCCAGAGCAGGTCGATGACTTCGTCGACGGCATTGTCCTCCGGATCGACGAACAGGCGCATGCCGGCCGCGCGCAGAGCGAGGACCACGGCGCTGCCCGCCTTCAGGCTCCACTCATGGGCCGAAAGGCGGTTGAGCGCGCCGCCCACCGTCTGACGCTGCTCGGGATGGGCGGCCAGATGGCGCCGCTGCTCGATGATCGCGCGCGCCAGCGGGTGCTGGAATTCACGCTCGGGCAAGATGAGGTTCAGCGGCTTGCTGAAACCTGTCTGGCCCAGCCCGTCCTTGGCGCGAAGGCGCAGAATGACCGGCAGGCCGGCATATTTGTGCGGCGTCAGGTCGAGAAAGATGCGCTCATCGATCTGCGGCTTGGCCGGCGCATAGCGACGCAGTTCGATCTGCTCGGGCACCTCTTCGCTGTTTTCCAGCGCCAGCAGCATGTCGATCTCGGTCAGGCCGAAATCGTCGCTGGCCTCGACGCCCGGACGTAACACGCCGCGATGGGTGACCTCGGGCATGCCATTGAAACTGATCGTCGGCGTCAGGTCGGGCATGACTTTGACCGGCACGCGGGCGAGCTCGCCGCGCGCGTAGCTGATCACCAGATCGCCGGAATTGATCAGCGTCAGCGTGGCCTCGGCGCTGCCTTCGCCGCTGGCAGTGAAGCTCTCTTCCTGCTGATCGATGGCCAGCGTGTGCTGATCGGCCGTACCGGAGAGATGGTGCACCTGGGCAAGCACCTCGGTGCCCTCGGGCAGGCGGGGCGCGTCGACCTGATCGGTGCCCAGTTTCTGTGGCGGCAAATTGGTGTAAGCCGGCGGCGTCGCCCAGATGGCGATCTCGACCGGCAACTGATCAACGCGGTCCTGGAAACCCGGCTGGAAGGCTTGCGCCATGCGTGTGCCGATGCGGCCCGTGGCCTGGACGGTGGCGACGACGACGAGCAGCGCCACGGCAACACGATAGGCGCGCGGATCGATCCTGGGCATGGCCGAGCGCGGCATGCCGATGCGCACTTCGTTCACCAGCGCACGCAGCCGCCGCTTGTGAGCCTGCCAAAGGGCTTCGGAGGACGCATCCGTGGCGGCAATCTGCGCGGTATCGTCGAGGGCACGCAATGGCCGGTGCGACAGGTGGCTGGCCTGTTCCATCCGGCGCAGGCCGTCTTCGCGCGTGGCCCAGGGCGACTGGCGGAACGCGCGCCAGATGCCGAACCCTAACGCCCCCGCCAGAACGACCAGAACCACGCCGTGCAGCCAGCCGGGCATGAAGGCCCACAGGCCGAGCAGGCTGACGATCAGGAAGAGCGCCACGACGCCGAGCGGCGCCATTAGTTGCGGCCACAGGCGTTCCCAATAGTCGGCAGCGCGTGCGAGGCTGAGTTTCCAGCGAAAGGCGAGGCTTTGACGCGGGTCGCGATCACGCATGGTGCTCTTCAACCTCCGTTTTCGCGCTTCACCACTCCGGCAAGCGTTCGTCGGCAAAATGGCTGGCCGGTTCCCGCCTCGGACGCACGATCGCAAAGCGTGCACCGTCGACGATCACCTCCGCCGGCGTCGGTCTCGAGTTGTAACACGACACCATGACCGCGCCGTAGGCGCCTGCATCGGCGAAACCGATCACATCTCCGGCAGCCATATGCGGCAGGCTGCGCGAGCGGGCCAGCACATCCGTGCTCTCACAAATCGGGCCGACGACGTCATAGGCAAGGGGGGCTTGCGCATTGGTTGGTGCGCGCAGCGGCACGATATCGTGATGGGCGTCATACAGCGCCGGGCGCATCAGCTCGCTCATGCCGGTATCGAGGATGAGGAAGCGCCGATCACCGCTGTGTTTGACATAGATAACTTGGGCCAGCAGCATGCCGGCCTCGCCGACGAGAAACCGGCCCGGCTCGAAGAACAGCCGGCAGCCCAGACCGTCGGTGATGTTGCGCACGGTGCTGGCAAAGCCGTCGAGATCGAGGCGCGGCGTCGATTTTTCATAAGGAATGCCGAAGCCACCGCCGAAATCGAGGTGCTTGAGGCGGATACCCTCCGAGGCCAGGCTGCGCACCATGTCGGCAGCGCGGGCATAGGCCTGCTCGAACGGCCCGTGCGCGGTGATCTGTGAGCCGATATGGATGTGCAGGCCGACCAGTTCGATGCCGGCCATATCGCTCGCTTGCCGGTAGATCGCCGGCGCCTCGTCATAGGCAATGCCAAACTTGTCGTGCTTGCGTCCTGTGCTGATTTTGTCATGCGTGTCGGCGGCGACGTCCGGATTGACGCGCAAGGCGATCGGCGCACGCCGGTTCATGCTGCGCGCGATGGCATCGATTGCCTGCAGCTCCGGCCAGCTCTCGACATTGAACTGGCAGATGCCGGCGTCGAGCGCGCTTTTGATCTCGTCTGCGCTCTTGGCGACGCCCGCCATGATGATGCGCTCGCCAGGCACGCCGGCGGCCAGCGCCCGCTCCAGCTCGCCTTGGGAGACGATCTCGGCCCCGGCCCCGGCCTCATGCAGCGTGCGGATCACCGCCAGATTGCTGTTCGCCTTGATGGCATAGAAGATCGCCACGTCGCTGCCGGCAAAGGCGGTTTGCAGCAGGCCGAGGCGGTGACGCATGGCGGTGGCGCTGTAGACATAGGCCGGCGTGCCGACGGCCGCGACGATGGCCGCCAGATCGACGTCTTCGGCATGCAGATGGCCGTCAACATAGTGAAACGGCGCCATCATAGGCCGCCCACATCTTCGGGATCTTCACCTTGAATGGTACCGCCACGCTGCGGCGCCTCGGGCGGCGGCGTTGTCGAGCGCGTCGGCAAGGGCTGGCCGGCGGCGCGGGCGGCTTCTTCTTCCGCTGTCAGCGGGCGCAGCGCCGCGCGCTTGCCACAAGCCGCCAGCAGGACGGCAAGCGTGCCGAGGCCAAGCACCGTACGTCTCGAGATCATGGGTTCCACCATGGCCTCAGCATAAGCCGGCCATGGGCGCCGACAAGCCCGGCCGCTCATGGGCTTTCGCCCGGCAAGAACCGCGCGCGCGCGGCAGCGATGGCTTCACGCACGCGCACCGGCGCCGTACCGCCGAAGCTGGTGCGGCTGGCCACCGATGCTTCGACGTCGAGCACCGAATAGACCTCCCGGGTGATGCGCGCATCAATGCCTTGCAGCACGTCGAGCGGCAGGTCGTGGAGATCGCAGCCGCGCTGCTCGCACGCCTTGACCGCCTTGCCGGCGACATGGTGGGCGTCGCGAAACGGCATGCGCAGCGTGCGCACGCACCAGTCGGCCAGATCCGTGGCGGTCGTGTAGCCGACGCCTGCGGCAGCTTTCATGCGTTCCGGGCGCACGCTCATGCTGGCGATCATGGCCGTCGCCACCTGCAGGCAGAGCGCCAGCGTGTCGATGGCATCGAACACGCCTTCCTTGTCTTCCTGCATGTCCTTGGAATAGGCGAGCGGCAGGCCCTTGAGCGCGATCAGCAACCCGGTTAGCGCACCGATGACCCGGCCGCTCTTGCCGCGCATCAGCTCGGCCGCGTCGGGATTGCGCTTTTGCGGCATGATTGAGCTGCCGGTCGACCAGGCTTCGGCCATGACGACGAAGCCGAACTGCGACGTCGACCAGAGCACCAGCTCTTCCGCCAGGCGCGATAGATGCACGGCACAGATCGATGCAGCGCTGAGCAGATCGAGGGCGAAATCGCGATCGGACACGGCGTCGATCGAGTTCGCCATCGGCAAATCAAAGCCGAGGTCGCGCGCGGTCATGGCGCGATCGATCGGAAAACTCGTGCCGGCCAGCGCCGCCGCGCCGAGCGGGCATTCGTTCATGCGTGTGCGGGCGCAGACCAGGCGATCGCGGTCGCGGCCGAACATCTCGACGTAAGCCAGCAGATGGTGACCGAAGGTGACCGGCTGGGCGGCCTGCAGATGGGTAAAGCCGGGCATGACAGAGGCGGCATGGGCGTCGGCCGTGTCGAGAAGGACGCGCTGCAGGTTGGTGACGAGGCCATCGAGGCCGTCGAGTGCCGCGCGCACATGCAGCCGGAAATCGGTCGCCACCTGATCATTGCGCGAGCGTGCCGTGTGCAGGCGTTTGCCGGCATCGCCGATGCGCTCGCTCAGCCGCGCTTCGACATTCATGTGAATGTCTTCCAGGGCGGATGAAAAGGCGAACCGGCCCGCGGCGATCTCCGCTTCGATCGCGTCGAGACCGGCGACAATGGCGTTCAGGTCAACCGCATCGATCAGCCCCTGGCGATGCAGCATGGCCGCATGCGCGCGTGACGCTTGCAGATCTTCGCGGAACAGTCGCTTGTCGAAGCCGATCGAGGCGTTTATTTGCTCGAGCAGGGCATCGGGCTCCTGGTCGAAATGGCCGCCCCAGAGATCTTTCGCGCTACCGTCGCCCGTTGCCATGGCCAATGCTGTTTTCCGAGGTGAATGACACTGATGTCCGCGCGCATCCTCACGCTGGTCGCTTTCCTTGCCTGCCTGTGGCCGATGGCGCAAGCGCACAGCTTCGATGTCGCGCTCGAGGAGCCGGCGCCGGTCGCGGCGTTCACCTTTCTGGATGGCGACGACAACGAACTCACGCTGGCGGCCTTCGCCGGCAAAATTGTCGTCTTGAATTTGTGGGCGACCTGGTGCGCGCCGTGCCGCGAAGAGATGCCGGCACTGGACAACCTTGAGGCCGAACTCGGCGGCGATCGGTTCCAGGTCGTCGCGCTCAGCGTCGACCGGGCTTCGGCGGACAAAGCCCAGGCGTTCCTCGACGATCTCGGCGTCGAGCATCTCGACCTCTACCGCGATCCCGGCTCGGCCTCGGCACGCGCGCTGGAAGCGCCGGGGCTGCCGACGACGGTCATTCTCGACGGCGAGGGCCGCGAGGTCGCCCGGGTTTTGGGCATCGAGGCGTGGGATAGCGATGCGGCTGTGGCTTTTTTCCGCTCGCTGATCGCCAAAGCTGGGTCATAAACCGTTCGTTAATCGAATCGTGGCAAGAATGGCGTCGATGGCCATGCGCTTAGCTTGTTGATGGTCCGGCCGGAACAGAGATCGGGATAGCCGGTCGTGCGTGCTGATGTTGTCATAAACCGGATTGTGCTCCTGGCCTTTCCCCTAGCGTTCGCCGTCGGTGTGCTGGCGGCGGCGGTGACTGGTGACGGCGAGCCAGTGCCCAACCAGCGTTTCGCCGGCGCGCCGGCGGTGCCTTCCGGCGCGACGGGCGCCGTGCAACAGGCGGTGCGCGCGGATGCTGATGCAGGGGCGGCTGAACGGGCTGCAACGCTGGCCGGTTCGCCCGCCGGTGCCGCCGCAGCCGGACAGGCCGAGCCGCCCGCGGGCGCAGGCCGTTCCGCATCGGATATGTCGGCCGAACCGCGCTCGCCGGCAGCGGTGCAGCTTGCGCGGCTGAGCGAAAATGACGGCCTCGGCACGTTCTTCTCGCCGAAGTCGCCAAAGGAGCCTTCGCCCGCCAATCTCGACGACAATGCCGCAGCGGCCAGCGACGGCGTGCTGTACGGCCCGGACGGGCCGATCATGCCGCGCGTGCGGCCTTATGCGCACCTGCCGATCGTCCAGCTCAAACCGCCGATGCCTTTAGCCTACCTGCCGCCGCCGCCGCCGGCCTCGATGCTCCACAACGTCTACCAGCCGGCGGCGCGCATGACCGATCCGGTCGCCTGTCTTACGCTGGCGATGTATTGGGAGGCACGCGGCGAGGGCATCGCCGGCATGCGCGCCGTCGGCAATGTCGTCATGAACCGGGTCAAGTCGCGGCGCTTTCCCGGCAGCGTCTGCGCGGTCGTGCGCGACTCCAGCAGCAATCCGCGCTGCCAGTTCTCCTGGTGGTGCGATGGCCTGAGTGACATTCCGGGCGACCGGCGCAGCTTTGTGCGTGCCTGGGAGCTGGCGGTGGCGATCTTGAACGGCGAAGAGCGCGACACGACCGGCGGCGCGCTCTATTTCCACGCGACCTATCTCGGCACGCCCTGGACCAATGACTGGGGCCGCCGTCTGCGCCGCACAGCCTCGGTCGGCGGCCACGTGTTTTACAGATAGCCGACGGCGGCGCCAGCTTGCGCCGGGCCAGCGCGTGCCGGGCAGCGCGGATCCCCGGCTGGTGCGGCAAGCGCCGGATGAGTGGCGCGAGGTCGCGTGCGCTGGTGATGCAAAGGCGGGCCCGTGTGATCGGCTGGGGTCAGCCCTGCGTCAACGCTCATTGCCGAGCCGGCCGCGCTGACCCATTCTGTCGCATCCGGTTGTCTCACCTGATTGGAGCGTCAACGCGTGGCGCACACAGCCCTGTCCGCGGGCCGCTACGATATCTTCGGTCTGCGCCGGCTACGCCTAGCGATCGCGCCGTGGCATGCGCTGTTGGCGCTGGCAGTGGTCATCGTCTGGTCGTTGAATTTCGTCGTCGCCAAGGAAGGCCTGCGCGAGCTGCCGCCATTGTTGCTGATCGCGCTGCGGTTTCTGCTCGTCGGCATCATCCTTCTGCCCTTCGCGCAAAGGCCGAAGAGCTGGCGGCCGATCTTGACCATGAGCGCCACGCTCGGCGTGCTGCACTTCGCTTTCATGTTCATCGCCATGGATCGCGCCGTGAACATCGCCTCGCTCGGCGTCGTCGCTCAGCTCAATGCGCCGTTCTCGGTGCTGCTCGCGGCGGTCTTCTGGCACGACCGGCTCGGCATCTGGCGTACGCTCGGCGTCAGCCTGGCCTTTGCCGGCGTGATCTTCATGAGCTTTGACCCGATCGTGCTCGGCCAGATCGATGCGGTCATCCTCTGTGCGATCTCGGCGCTGTTTTGGGCTGTGGCCAATGTCAGTTCGAAGCACGAGAACATGCCCGACCCGATGACCCTGAACTGCTGGATGGGCTTTTGCACCTTCCCGCCCATGCTGCTGCTGTCGTTTCTCATGGAAAGCGGCCAGGGCGAGGCGCTGCTCAACGCCGGCTGGCGCGGCTGGGGGGCGGTGGTCTATATGTCGGTCATGGTCACGGCATTCGGCTACGGCATCTGGTTCTATCTGATCCGCACCTACTCAGTCAGCCTGATCACGCCGTTCATCCTGCTCGTGGTGCCCACGGTGGCGTTTTTCACCGTCACCTTGCTGGGTGATGCCTTGAGCTGGCGTATGGTGGTCGGCGGGCTGTGCACGGTCATCGGCGTCGGCGTGGTCATCTTGCGCCGGCCGCATCTGGCAAAGCAGCCGACGCGCGGATGAGCCATCCGGCGTGGCCATCGCCGAACTGGGATGAGCGCCCGGGCGACGGCTGCGTCGACATGCTCGTGCTGCACTACACCGGCATGCCGAGCGCGGCGGCCGCACGCGCGCGCTTGTGTGATCCGGCGGCGCGAGTGAGCGCGCACTATCTCATCGACGAAGACGGACGGATCGAGCCGCTCGTCGGCGAGCGCAAGCGCGCCTGGCACGCCGGCATCAGCCATTGGGCCGGTCGGTCCGGCCTGAACGATGTCTCGATCGGCATCGAGCTGGTCAATCCCGGCCATGACGGGGGCTATCGGCCGTTTCCCGAAGCGCAGATCGACGCGTGCCTCACGCTCTGTCATAGCATCCTCGCGCGCTGGCCGATCCCAAAACACAGGGTGGTCGCGCACAGCGATATCGCGCCGAACCGCAAGATCGATCCGGGCGAGCTGTTTCCCTTCGCGCACCTGGCGGCCGAGGGGGTTGGCCTGTGGCCCGAAGCGGCCGCGATCCCGGACGGTTTCCAGCCGGTGGTCGCCTTGCGGCAACTTGGCTATGCCACCGACGTCTACGCGCTGGCCGACATCGTCGCCGCCTTCCAGCGCCATTGGTGCCCGGACGCTCTCGGTAGCGGCTTGTGTCCGTCGACCCTGGCTGCCCTGGCCGGCCTGGTCGTGCAGCTCGAGCGCTGACGGCGCCGGGCGCCAAAGGGGCTTGTGTCGCCGACAACCTTGCCTAGCTTTGAAGGGCCGGTCGGCCGGATGGCCGCTCCCGCGCCAGCGCGGGGGAGGAAAGTCCGGGCTCCACGGAGACACGATGCCGGGTAACGCCCGGCGGGGGCGACCCCAGGGAAAGTGCCACAGAGAGCAGTCCGCCCGCCAGAGCCGCTTCGGCTTGCGGGTCAGGGTGAAAGGGTGCGGTAAGAGCGCACCGCGGGGCCGGTAACGGCTCCGGCAGGGCAAACCCCATCGGGAGCAAGACCAAGTAGGGGCGACGGCGACGGCTTTCGGGCGGTCGCAGGCCTGTTTCCGGGCCGGTCGTCCGGGTCGGTCGCGCGAGGCGTTCGGTGACGGGCGTCCCAGAGGAATGGCCATCCCGCGGTAACGCGGACAGAACCCGGCTTACAGGCCGGCCGGCAGTCATGTTCCAGTTTTATTCTCATTTTGTTCTTGTTGACGGCTGATCGGTTCTCTCGCGCAGCAGGCCATGCTGCAGTGCAGCATGCTATGGCAAGGGCGGTCCACGGCTGCCTTCGCCCGGGCGCGAATGATCGAAACCAATGAAATTCATTAGCTTACCGGCGCTTTTTAGCTATTTACCTTGACCAAGCGACGCTGCACCCATACTGTGGCATGGCGTTGTGTTGTGAGTGTTTGACACCGTTGCGCGAGCAAAGTTGCAAGTCGCCGCGAGTAATGGGGGTTATTCGCCGGTCGGCCCGCTCAAGTCGACGTTTTCAACCATTCGGCATACGCAAGGAACCTATTGGTATTTCTACGGTCTGCGGCCGTTGCTGCATTGGTCCCGAGGCATCCCTTCGATGTCTCAACCTAAGGTTATCCAGTGAAGCGTGAACGGTCGCCAGTCGGGCTCTGGCGTTGGGGAGCTGGGCGTGATCGACAAGGCGGCGCATGCGCCGGTTCTGTGTCAGGAGGTGGTCGATGCGCTCGCGCCCGCCACTGACAGCCTGATCGTCGACGGTACCTTCGGTGCCGGCGGCTACAGCCGTGCCGTGCTCGAGACCGCCGGCTGTCGCGTGATCGGCGTCGATCGCGACCCGTCGGTGCGCCCGCTGGCCGCAACGCTGCAGCAGCACTTTCCCGGCTTTCGTTTCCTTTCCGGTCGGTTTGGCCAGCTCGTCGAGCTTCTGGCCGAGCTCGGCATCACCCAGATCGATGGCTTGATGCTCGATCTGGGCGTGTCGTCCATGCAACTCGATATCGCCGAGCGCGGCTTCTCGTTTCGCGCCGACGGGCCGCTCGACATGCGCATGGGTCAGGGCGAGACCACGGCGGCGTCGCTGCTGGAGCGCTTGTCGCGCGATGAGCTAGCCAATCTGATCTACCGCTATGGCGACGAGCCGGCCTCGCGACGGATCGCGCGCGCCATCGTCGAGCGGCGCGTGCGGCAGCCGTTCACGCGCACGCTCGATCTGGCCGATGTGGTGCGCTCGGTCGTGCCGGCGCGCGGCGCGCGCATCGATCCGGCGACCAAGACATTTCAGGCCCTGCGCATTGCCGTGAATGATGAAGTCGGCGAGCTGGAGCGCGGGCTGGAGGCGGCCGAGCAGCTTTTGGCACCGGGTGGCCGCCTGGTCGTGGTCACCTTCCACTCGCTCGAAGACCGCATCGTCAAACAGTTCTTGCAGCGACGCTCGCGACCACCGGCACGGCCATCGCGGCACATGCCCGAAGAGACGCAGCCGGCGGTACAGGCGCCCCGTTTCAAGCTGATCAATCGCAAGCCGATCACGCCGGGGCCGGCCGAGGTCAGCCGCAACGCGCGGGCGCGCTCGGCCAGATTGCGCGCGGCCATGCGCCTGGCCGATCGTGGTGACGATCAATCCGAAGCCTGGGAGAGGGCGGCATGACCGTGCGTGCTTTCGTCATTGCCCTGGTCTTGTTCATGAGCGCGTCGACCGCAGGCGGCGTCTACTGGCTGGAACAGCGCGTGCGCTCGCTCGAGGCGGAACGCGAGCGCCTGCACGGCCAGATCGCCGACGAGCGGCGTGAGCTGCACAATCTGCGTGCCGAATGGAACATGCGCAACCAGCCCGAGCGCCTCGCCTGGCTGGCGCAGCATCATGCGGCGCGCTTCGGTTTGCAGCCGGCCGAGCCCAACCAGATCCGCGCCGTCGACGCCCTGCCGCCGCGCGCCCTGCTGCAGGCCGAGCAGGCGCCGATCGAGATCACCCTGCCTGATGGCGGTGTCGGCCTGTTGCAGGCCAAGCCGCGCTTGGCGGCCTACCAGGCGGCGCGGCTCGCCGAGGTGCTCAACTGATGCCGAAAGCCTGGCACAATCTCAAACGCGCGCGCGCCCGGCTGCATCTGTTCGCCGTCCTGGTTTGTGTCGCTCTGTGCGGCATCAGTCTGCGCCTGATGACGTTTGGCCTTTCCGGGCCAATGCCGGCACGCGCGGCGACGACCCAGGAAGCACCGGCGGGCGAGCGGCGTGCCGACATCGTCGATCGCAACGGTGTCCTGCTGGCCACCAGCATTTCCGCGCTGTCGGTGTTCGCCGACCCGCGCGATGTGCACGATCCGCAGGCGACGGCGCGCGCGCTGAAGAAGGTTCTGCCCGAACTCGACGAGGCCCACATCGCCCGCCGCCTAGCCGCGCCCGGCAGCCGCTTTGCCTGGATCGAACGCCACATCACGGACGCCCAGGCGGAAGACATCCTTGAGCTGGGTCTGCCCGGCGTCGATTTCCGCAGCGAAGACAAACGCATCTACCCGCAAGGTCGCCTGACCAGCCACATCGTCGGCATGAGTGATGTCGACGGCAACGGCATGAGCGGCATCGAAAAGGCCTTCGATGGTCTCTTGTCCCGCGAGGCCGACCCGTTGCGTCTGGCGCTCGATGTGCGCGTGCAGCGCGTCGTGCGCGATGAACTCGCCCGTCATATCGAGGAATTCAGTGCCAAGGCCGGCAACGCGCTCGTGCTCGACACGCAGACCGGCGCGATCGTCGCCATGGCCAGCCTGCCGGATTTCGATCCCAATCACCGCGACCGGCTCGATCGCCGGGCGCTGTTCAACCGGAACACTCAGGGCGTTTACGAAGTTGGCTCGATGTTCAAGCTCTTGACCGTCGCCGGCGCGCTCGAAACCGGTGCCGTGTCGATCGACAGCAGCTTCGACGTCAGCGAGCCCTTGCGCATCGGCCGGTACACGATCAACGACTATCACGGCCAGTACCGTCTGCTGAGCGTGCCCGAGGTCATCGTCTATTCCTCCAATGTCGCCGCCTCCAAGATCGCGCTCAGCATGGGCAGGGACCGCCAGCGCGACTTCCTCTATCGCCTCGGCATGCTCGAGCGCCATCCGATCGAACTGCCCAAGGGCGAGGTCGCCCGTCCGGACTGGCCGCAGAGCTGGAGTGACATCCACACCGCGACGATCTCGTTCGGCCATGGCATTGCCGTGTCGCCGCTGCACCTAGCCGATGCGGTGAGCACGATCGTCAATGGCGGCGTGCGCCATCCGGCGACGCTGCTCGATGTGCCGGACGAAGGCGCCCGGCCGGGTGCCCAGGTCTTGCCGCGTGAGATCTCCGACCTGCTGCGCTGGATGATGTGGTTGAACGTCGCCACGGACGAGGGCAGCGGTACGCTCGCGGCCGTGCCGGGCTATATGGTGGGCGGTAAGACGGGCACGGCGGAGAAGGCCGGCCGGGGCGGCTATAAGAAACGCAATTTGCTCTCGTCTTTTATCGCCGCCTTTCCTATGAACGCGCCGCGTTATGTTGTCTTAGTGATGCTTGATGAGCCTCAGGGTATTCAAGAAACTTGGGGATATGCTACCGGGGGTTGGGTTGCGGCCCCTGCCGTCGGACGCATAATCCAGCGCATCGGGCCACTTCTCGAAGTGCCGCCGGTAGCCTATGCGCGTGAAGAAGTGTTTTGGACCTGTGTGCAAAAGCGCGAAGCACGCAACGGCCGCAGCGGACGCACGGAGACCGGATTTGCGGCTGGCTGCACTCATTTCTGACGCCGATCGGGCGAGCTTGAGCCCGGCGCAGGCGCAGACACCGATCGCCTCGGTGACCGCCGACAGCCGGGCGGTGCGCGCCGGCGCGCTGTTCGTCGCCATCAGGGGCGAGCGCGCCGACGGCCATCGCTTCATCGATGCCGCCATCCAGGCCGGTGCGGCGGCGATCATCAGCGAGCAGCCGCTGCCGGACGCGGCGATACCCGTCCTTGTTGTCGGCAACAGCCGGGCGGCGCTGGCGCAGATCGCCGCGCGCTGGTATCCGCAGACACCGGAACGCGTTGTCGCCATCACCGGTACCAACGGCAAGACCTCGACCGCCGGCTTTGTCCGCCAGCTCGCCAACGCCCAAGGCCGGCGCGCCGCGAGTATCGGTACGCTAGGCGTGATCGGTCCGGCGTTCGCCGAAGCGGGCAAGCTGACCACGCCGGATCCGCTCGTGCTGCACCGTCATCTGGCTGAGCTGGCGACACGGCAGATCGACATCTGTGCGCTCGAAGCCTCCAGCCACGGCCTCGCGCAATTCCGCCTCGACGGCGTTGAGCTGCATGCCGCCGCCTTCACCAATCTGAGCCGCGACCACTTCGATTATCACGGCAGTGTCGAAGCGTATTTCCGAGCCAAGGCCCGGCTGTTCGACGCCTGCCTGCCGGCGGGACAGGTCGCCGTCTTGAACGCCGATGACGCCATGTTTGCCGATCTCGCCACGATCTGTCAGCGACGCGGCCATGACGTCCTCGATTTCGGTCACGCTGCCAGACGCCTGCGCCTGGTCCGACAGAGCCATCGCCAGGACGGCCAGCACCTCGCCTTCGAGCTGGACGGTCGGGCGCATCGGGCGGAGCTGTCGCTGGTCGGCGGTTTTCAGGCGGAAAACGTCCTGGCCGCGCTCGGTCTCGGCGCAGCACTTGGTCTCGATGTCGACGCCATGGTGGCTTCCCTGGCGCAGCTCGAGGGCGCGCCCGGACGCATGCAGCTGGTCGGTCGCCGCAGCATCGGAGCTGCCGTGTTTGTCGATTACGCGCACACGCCGGATGCGTTGCGCCAGGCGCTGACGGCGCTGCGGCCGCACACCGAAGGCCGCCTGCTTGTGGTGTTCGGTGCCGGCGGTGACCGCGATCCCGGCAAGCGGCCGCAGATGGGTGCGGTGTGCGCCGAGCTGGCCGATCGCTGTTATATCACCGATGACAACCCGCGCAGCGAGGACCCGGCCCGCATACGCGCCGCCATCCGCGCGGCATGTCCAGAAGGCATCGAGATCGGTGACCGTGCGCAAGCCATCGCCGCCGCCGTCGAGGCACTCGGCAACGGCGACATCCTGCTTATTGCCGGCAAGGGCCATGAACCCGGTCAGATCATTGGCGACATGGTGCTGCCGTTCGATGATGCCGAGGTTGCCCGCGCGGCTCTGGGCGTGGGGGATCTGTCCGCCAGCGGTGCAGCGGCATGAGCGCGCGCCCCTTATGGACCGCTGGCGAGGCTGCCGATGCCGTGCGCGGCGAAGCGCTCGGTGCCTGGTCGGTGACCGGCATCAGCATCGATACCCGCACGCTCGAGCCCGGAGACCTGTTTGTCGCCCTGCGCGGTGACGCCCGCGATGGCCATGACTTCGCGCTCGAGGCGCTGCGCCGCGGCGCAGCGGCGGTCATGGTCGATCACCGGCCACCGGGCCTGGACCCCGATGCGCCGATGCTGCGCGTGGTGGACACCCAGGTCGCCCTTGAGCGGCTGGGGCGTGCCGGGCGCGCGCGCAGTGAAGCACGGGTCATGGCCATTACCGGCAGCGTCGGCAAAACTGGCAGCAAGGAATGCGCGAAGTTCGTCCTGTCACGCCAGGCGCCGACCCATGCCAGTGTCGCCAGCTACAACAATCACTGGGGCGTGCCGCTGTCCCTGGCGCGCCTGCCCCATGGCGCCAGTTTCGCCGTGTTCGAGATCGGCATGAACCACGCCGGTGAGATTACCCGCCTCGTCGATCAGGTGCGCCCGCATGTCGCCCTGATCACGGCGATCGCACCGGCGCATCTGGCGCAGTTCGGCACGATCGAAGCTATTGCCGATGCCAAGGCGGAGATTTTCAAAGGCGTCGTCAAGGGCGGCAGCGCTGTCCTGAATGCCGATGACGGCCAGTTCGCCCGCCTGCGCGCCCACGCGGTCAGCGAGGGCATCGAGCGCATCATCACGTTCGGTTATGGTGATCGCGCCGAGGCCCGTCTGCTCGATATGCGGCTCGAGCCACAGGGTGCCTGGGTCGAAGCCGAGCTGGCCAAGCAGCGCCTGTCGTACCGTCTGGACGTGCCGGGCCGCCACTGGGTGAGCAATTCCCTG
Organism: Geminicoccaceae bacterium; assembly: GCA_050331015.1. Taxonomy (GTDB): domain Bacteria; phylum Pseudomonadota; class Alphaproteobacteria; order Geminicoccales; family Geminicoccaceae; genus JBHJHH01. The sequence goes on along the minus strand of JBHJHH010000126.1, from coordinate 5,118 downwards.
GGCGTTCTGGCAGCCGCCAACGAGCTGGGCGCCAATGTCAGCGCGGCTGCGGCCGCGATGCAGGACTTCCGGCCGCCGGCAGGGCGCGGTCAGCGGCACACGCTTCGCCTAAGCGGAGGGACCTGCACGCTGATCGACGACGCCTACAATGCCAATCCCGCGTCGATGCGCGCGGCCATTGGCGTACTCGGCGGCATGCGCGGCCGGCGGATCGCGGCCTTGGGTGACATGCTCGAGCTTGGCGAGCAATCAGCGCGCCTGCATGCCGAGCTGACCGATGTCCTGGCGGCCTACGACATTGCCAAGGTCTTCACCGCCGGGACCTATATGCGCGAGCTGCACGAAGCCCTGCCCGCGCACCGGCGCGGTGCCCATGCCGAGGACGCTGCCTCACTATTGCCCAAATTACGCGCTCAACTCCGTCCCGGCGATGTCTTGTTGATCAAGGGCTCGCTCGGCAGTCGCATGGTCGACCTGGTGAGCGCCCTGTTGGCCGACGCCCCTGCCGATAGCTGAAGCCGTGCGCACCTGGCGCACCGCCAATCAATTTAAGCGAGTGCCGGATCGATGTTCTTCAATCTGCTCTATCCGCTGGCCGATGATTTCGGCGCGTTCAATCTCTTCCGGTACCTGACATTTCGCTCCGGCGGTGCCGTGCTCACCGCGCTGGTCATCAGCTTGGTGGTCGGGCCGGCATTGATCAGCTGGCTGCGGCGCATCCAGGGCGAGGGGCCGCCGATCCGCGAGGACGTGCCGGAGGAGCACCTGCTGCGCAAGAAGGTCACGCCCAGCATGGGCGGTGTGCTCATCCTGCTGGCGCTGGTGTTGTCGACCCTGCTCTGGGCCGATCTGACCAGCGGCTATGTCTGGATCGTCCTGTTCATCACGCTCGGCTACGGCCTGATCGGCGCCTATGACGACTATCTCAAGGTCGTGCGCCGCTCGAGCAAGGGCCTGAGCGGGCGGCTGAAACTGCTGTTTCAGTGTAGCCTGGCGCTGATCGCCGCGCTGGCCATCGTCGCCATTGAAGGCTGGACCAAGGCGACCGGGCTGGCCGTGCCGTTCCTGAAGGACGTGCTGGTACCCTTGGGTGTGCTGTTCTTCCCGTTCGCCATCATCGTCATGGTCGGCTCATCGAACGCGGTGAACCTGACCGACGGTCTGGACGGCCTGGCCATCGTGCCGACCATGATCGCAGCGTCCTGTTTTGCGCTGATCGCCTATCTCGCCGGCAACGCCATCTTTGCCGACTATCTCGGCATTCCCTTTGTGCCCGGCACCGGCGAAGTCGCTGTGGTCTGTGGTGCCATGATCGGCGCCGGGCTGGGCTTTTTGTGGTTCAACGCGCCGCCGGCCATGGTGTTCATGGGCGATACCGGTTCGCTGGCGGCCGGCGGCCTGCTGGGGTCGGTGGCGGTGATCACCAAGCACGAGCTGGTCCTGGCCATTGTCGGCGGCGTGTTCGTGCTCGAGACCGTGTCGGTCATCGTGCAGGTCGCCTCGTTCAAGCTGACCGGCCGGCGCGTGTTCCGCATGGCGCCGCTGCACCATCATTTCGAGAAGAAGGGCTGGGCCGAGCCGACCATCGTGATCCGCTTTTGGATCATTGCCGTGATCCTCGCGCTGATCGGCCTTTCCACCCTCAAGCTGCGCTGAGGCGGCCCATGGCGGGTGGGCAGGCTGACCCCGATGTGATTGCCCTGACCGCCTGGCGCGGCCAACGCGTTGCCGTGTTCGGCCTGGCCCGCTCGGGGCTGTCGACCCTGCACGCCCTGCGCCGTGGCGGTGCCGAGACGCTGGCGATCGACGATCAGCCGGCTGCGCGTGAGCGGGCTGCCGCCTTGGGCTTCGTCGTGGCCAGCAGCGCGGATGCCGACCTTACCGGCGCCGCCATGCTCGTCGTCGCCCCGGGCATTCCGCTCAACCATAGGCTGCTGGATGGGGCACGTCGGTCGGGCCTGCCGATCCAAGGCGACGTCGATCTGTTCGCCCAGGAATTTCCCGATGCCTGCGTGGTTGGCATTACCGGAACGAATGGCAAGTCAACCACGACGGCATTGCTCGGCGGATTACTCAACAACGCCGGAAAGACTGCGAAAATCGGCGGCAATATCGGCGTGCCAGTACTAGATTTGGGGTATCCAAAAAAAGCGTATGCCTATATCTTGGAGTTGTCGTCGTTCCAACTGGATCTGACCGCCCACCTTCACTGTCGTTGTGCCGTGTGGACCAACCTTTCACCTGATCACCTCGACCGACATGGCAGCTTTATGGCCTATCAGCTTGCAAAAGAACGGATCTTTTGTAATCAGGTTAACGGCGACTGGGCCGTGATCGGTGTTGACGACTGCCATGGCCAGGACCTGCTCGCGCGCCTGTCGAAGGCGGCGCCGCAGCGGCGTCTGGTGCCGATCTCCGGCCAGCGGGCGCTGCCCCACGGCGTGTTTGTGGATAACCACATTTTGTATGACGCGATCGATAGCGAGCCACATGCGGTAGCTGACCTGCGTCACGCGCCGGCGCTGATCGGTGCGCACAATGCCCAGAATGCGGCGTGTGCCTATGCCGCCGGACGGGCCCTTTGCGTTGAGTCCGCGGCCCTGGCCGATGGCTTGGCGCGCTTTCCGGGGTTGCCGCACCGCATCGAGCATGTCGGCACCCTGTCTGGTATTAGGATTTTCAATGACAGCAAGGCGACCAACGTCGCCGCCGCGGCGACCAGCCTGGGCTGCTTCGACACAATTTATTGGATAGCCGGCGGCAGGCCCAAGCCCGGCGGGCTGGGCGATCTGGCGCCCTTCCTGCCGCGCATCCGTCACACCTTTCTGATCGGCGAAGCGCAGGATCGCTTTGCCGAGGAATTGCGCCCGGCCGTGTCGGCGCGTCGCTGCGGTGATCTGGAAACAGCGCTGGACAGTGCGTTGTCGCTCGCCCGACAGGAGGCTGTGCCGGGTGCGGTCATCCTGCTGGCGCCGGCCTGCGCCTCGTTCGATCAGTTCCGCGATTTCGAAGCCCGCGGCGATGCCTTCCGTGAGCTGGTCCAGGCCCGCATGGCGGAGCGCGCATAGATGGTCTTCGCCCGCACCGATACCGGCCTGTTGGCGCAATGGTGGTGGACGGTCGATCGCGGCCTGCTGCTGCTGGTCGCCGTGCTCGCCGTGATCGGCGTCATGATGGTCGCCGCCGCCAGCCCGCCGGTGGCGGAGAAGAACAACCTGCCGGCGATGCATTTCGTTGCCAATCACCTGCGCTTCATGCTGCCGGCGGCGCTGGTCCTGTTCATCGCCTCGCTGCTGTCGCCGACCGGCGTCTGGCGCACCGGTGCGCTCGTGCTCGCCATGGCGCTGCTCTTGATGGTCGTCGTGCTGGCGATCGGCACGCCGATCAAGGGGGCCCAGCGCTGGATCGATCTCGGGCCGGTCAATGTGCAGCCGAGCGAGTTCCTCAAGCCGTCGCTGGCTGTCGTGGTCGCCTGGCTGCTGGCGCGACGGGAAGATCTGGCCGGCGCCGTGCCGGCCCTGGCGCTGACCGCCTTCGCCGTTGCCTTGCTGATCATGCAGCCCGATACCGGCATGGCCGTGACCGTTGCCGCCGTCTTTGCGCTGCAGGTGTTTCTCGCCGGTCTGCCGTGGATCGTCATGCTGCTGATCGCCGGTGTCGGTGTCGGCCTCGCTGTCCTGGCCTACAGCTCGCTCGCCCATGTGCGCGCGCGCATCGATACCTTTCTCGATCCCGAGAGCGGCGGCGATACCTATCAGATCGACCGGGCGATCGAGGCAATCCAGGCCGGCGGCCTGTTCGGCAAGGGGCCGGGCGAGGGCGTCGTCAAGTATCTTTTGCCGGACGCGCACAGCGATTTCATTTACGCCGTGGTCATCGAGGAATTCGGCGTCGCCATCGCACTGTTCATTCTCGTGCTGTTCGCTTGGCTGTTCTGGCGCGCGCTTAGCCGTCTGGATGAGGTCGCCGATCGCTTCACCCTGCTGGCCGGCGCCGGGCTGATCGGCCATTTCATCTTGCAGGTGATGATCAATATCGGCGTCAACCTGCATGTCCTGCCGACCAAGGGCACGACGCTGCCGTTCATTTCCTATGGCGGCTCGGCGCTGACCGGCATGGCGCTGACCATGGGCTGGCTGCTCGCTTTGACGCGGCGCCGGCCGGTGGTGGAGTGGCTGGAATGAGCCGGCCGTTCCTGATCGCATCCGGCGGCACCGGCGGGCACATGTTTCCGGCCATGGCGCTGGCGCGCGCGCTGCAAGATCGCGGCGCGGCGGTGCACCTGGTCTGTGATCGCCGCGGCGCCCGCTATCTGGATGGCAGCTTGCCGCACAGCGTCATCCGCGCGGCCAGCCCGTCCGGCGGCATGTGGGCCAGGCTGACCGGCCTCGCCGCCCTGGCGGCCGGCACCGGCCAGGTGCTCGGCCACACCCTGAGCCGACGGCCGCAGGCGATTGCCGCGTTCGGTGGCTACGCTTCGGCGCCGGCGGTGGCGGCAGCGGCGCTCACCGGCACGCCCTTGATGGTGCACGAGCAAAATGCCGTGCTCGGCAAGGTCAATCGTTCGCTGGCCAAACGCGCACGTGTCCTGGCGCTGACCTTCGCTGACACCGAGCGCGTGCCCGAGAGCCTGCGCCCAAAGCTGCGCGTCGTCGGCAACCCGGTGCGCCCGGCGATCGCCGCCGTTCGGGCTGCGCCCTATCCCGTGTTCGATGGCAAGCTGCGCGTGCTCGTGCTCGGCGGCAGCCAGGGTGCACGCGTCCTGTCCGATGTCTGGCCGGCGGCGCTTGCGCTGCTCGCTGCCGATGAGCGCGCCCGCCTCAGCCTGGTGCAGCAATGCCGCCCGGAAGACCTCGAGCGGGTTCGTGCGGCCTATGATCGGCTCGGCGTCGAGGCCGAGCTGGCGGCCTTTTTCGATGATGTGCCGGCGCGCATCGCCGCCTGTCATGTCATGGTGTCGCGGTCCGGGGCCTCTACCGTGGCCGAGCTGATGGCCATCGGCCGGCCGGCGCTGCTCGTACCGTTTGCCGCCGCTGCCGACGACCACCAGCGCGCCAACGCCGAACGCCTGGTTGCCAGGCTGGCGGCGGAGATGGTCTTGCAGCCGGCCTTTACCGG
>JBHJHH010000125.1:0-11385 GCA_050331015.1 Geminicoccaceae bacterium | reverse complement strand
GTGCGCGCGATTATTGGCCCGAACGGCGCCGGCAAGAGCTCGATGCTCAACGTTATCAACGGCTTTTATCACCCGCAGGAAGGCCGCATCACCTTTGAAGGTAAAACGCGATCGAAAATGCGTCCGCATGAGGCAGCCGCCAGCGGCATCGCCCGGACGTTCCAGAATATCGCTCTGTTCAAGGGCATGAGCACGCTAGACAACATCATGACCGGGCGGCTGCTCAAAATGCATGCGACCTTCATCGAGCAGGCGTTTTACTTCGGCCGCGCCAAGCGGGAAGAAATGGCCCACCGTGCCTTCGTCGAGGACATCATCGATTTTCTCGAGATCCAGCACATTCGCAAGACGCCGGTCGGCAAGCTCCCCTATGGCCTGCAAAAACGGGTGGAACTCGGCCGGGCGCTCGCCGCCGAGCCGAAACTCTTGCTGCTCGACGAGCCGATGGCCGGCATGAATGTCGAAGAAAAGGAAGACATGTGCCGCTTCGTGCTCGATGTGAACGAAGAATTCGGCACGACGATTTGCCTGATTGAACACGATATGGGCGTGGTCATGGATATTTCCGATCGCGTTGTTGTGCTCGATTACGGCAAGAAGCTCGCAGATGGCACGCCGGATGAAGTCCGCCGCAATGAAGCGGTCATCGAAGCTTATCTAGGCACAGCGCATGACTAAGGTCGATTGATGGACATCATCGCCAGCTTTCTTATCGACCCGTTCGTCACGATCGCGCAATCGCCGGTATTTGCGCTCGAAGTGTTCATCGGCGGCCTGATGTCCGGCATCATGTATTCTCTGGTGGCACTCGGTTTCGTCTTGATCTTCAAGGCATCGGGTGTGTTCAACTTCTCCCAGGGCGCCATGGTTCTGTTTGCGGCACTGAGCTTTGTCGGGCTGATGGAGCTCGGCGTGCCCGCAATCCTGGCCTTCATCATCACGCTGGGCATCATGGTCCTGGTGGCGTGGAGTATCGAGCGGGTCGTTTTGCGCAAGCTGGTCAATCAGGAGCCGATTATTCTGTTCATGGCAACGATCGGCATTACCTTTTTTCTGGACGGGCTCGGCCAGACCTTGTGGGGATCGGAAGTCAAGCCGCTCGACATCGGCATTCCGCAAGATCCATTGATCATCGGCGGGCTTTATCTGAACAGCTTCGATCTCGTCGCCGCGGCGGTGTGTGGGTCACTGGTCGTCGTCCTGGCGTTATTTTTTCAATACACGCCGACGGGCCGGGCGTTGCGCGCCGTGGCCGACGATCACCAGGCGGCGATGTCGGTCGGCATCCCCTTGCCGGTGATCTGGACGATCGTCTGGTCGGTCGCCGGCTTTGTCGGCTTGGTCGCCGGGATCATGTGGGGCTCGAAACTCGGGGTTCAGTTCACGCTTGCCCTGATCGCGCTTAAGGCACTGCCGGTGCTGATTCTCGGCGGCTTCACCAGCGTGCCGGGCGCGATCATCGGCGGGCTGATCATCGGTGCCGGCGAAAAAATGGCTGAAGTCTTCTGGGGCGATGCCTTGGGCGGCGCGATCGAGGACTGGTTCGCCTACATGCTCGCCATGGTCTTTCTGCTGTTCCGGCCGCAAGGCCTGTTCGGCGAAAAAATCATCGAACGGGTCTGATCAGGCATGTTTTATCGCGAAGCCGGCCAGTTCAAGACCAGTTATCAAGCCGATCAGGCGATTTTTCCAATCGCTCAGGACCGGATCGGCATGGCGGTCATTCTGTTGATCGCCTTTGTTCTGATCCCGCTTTTCGGCAGCGAGTACTTCCTCTCGACCATCATGCTGCCCTTTCTGGTGTTTTCGCTGGCAGCGATTGGGCTGAATATCCTCACCGGCTATGCCGGACAATTGTCGCTCGGTACCGGCGGTTTCATGGCAACCGGCGCCTTTGCCGCTTACAAGCTGACAACGGCGTTCCCTGAACTGCACATCATTTTCGTCTTTTTGTTCTCGGGCGTGATTACCGCCGGCGTCGGCGTGCTATTTGGTATTCCTTCGTTACGCATCAAGGGCTTTTACTTGGCAGTGGCAACGCTGGCTGCACAGTTCTTCTTGATCTGGCTGTATAACAAGGTGCCTTGGTTCACCAATTACAGTCCCTCCGGCGTCATATCAGCGCCGCCGCGCGCGGTGGTCGGCGATATCTATGTCACCGGTGCCCAGGCCAGCGCTGAGGCCAAGTACCTGTTCGCGCTGGTCATGGTCGCCGTGCTGGCATTGCTCGCCAAGAACATGGTGCGCATGAAAATCGGCCGCACCTGGATGGCGATTCGCGACATGGATATTGCTGCGGAGATCATCGGCATCAAGCCGATGCAGGCCAAGCTCAGCGCCTTTGCCATCAGCTCGTTCTATGTCGGCGTCGCCGGCGCGATGTGGGCGTTCATTTACACCAGCTCGGTCGAGGCTTTGGCCTTCGAGATCAATCGCAGCTTTCAAGTGCTGTTCATGATCATTATTGGCGGGCTCGGCTCGATTCTCGGATCGTTTCTCGGCGCCGGCTTCATCGTGCTGTTGCCGATAGTGCTGAACAGCGCGCCGGGCTGGCTTGGATTGCCGATCGACACGGCGATGATCAGCCATCTCGAATACATGATCTTCGGCGCCCTGATCATTTTCTTCCTGATCGTCGAGCCGCACGGCCTCAACCGCTTATGGCAGATCGCCAAGGAGAAACTCCGGCGCTGGCCGTTCCCCTACTGAGCGGCCGGCGATCGGTGCCAACCAGGACAACCAAAACGGGAGCTTGTCGTTATGTCACTGAAAATCCACGCAATCGCCGGCATTAGCCTGGCCGTTGCCCTGACCGGCGCCCTGCCCGGCGAGGCAAATGCCGAAGGCGAGCAGTTCATTCCGCTGCTGGTCTACCGCACCGGCCCGTACGCGCCGAACGGCATCCCGCTGGCCAATGGCCGCGTCGACTATCTTGAAATGGTCAACGCCCGCGATGGCGGCGTCGGCGGCGTGACGCTGACCTATGAGGAATGCGATACCGGCTACAACAACGACCGCGGCGTCGAGTGCTACGAGCGCCTTAAGGGCAAGGGCGAGACCGGCGCGACCGCGTTCGGTCCGTTCTCGACCGGCATCACCTACGCCCTGATCGAGCGCGCCACGGCCGACAAGATCCCGCTGTTCACCATGGGCTATGGCCGCACGGATGCCTCGGACGGTCGCGTCTTCCCTTATGTGTTCACCGCACCCTCGACCTACTGGTCGCAGGCCTCCGTGCTGATCAAGTATATCAGCGAGCAGGAAGGCGGCATGGACAACCTGGCCGGCAAGAAGATCGCGCTGGTTTACCATGACAGCGCTTATGGCAAGGAGCCGATCAAGACCCTCGAGGTCCTCGCCGAGCAGTATGGGTATGAGCTGCACCTGTTCCCGGTCGCCCATCCGGGCCTGGAACAGAAGTCCACCTGGCTCAAGCTCGGCCGTCAGCTCCGCCCGGACTGGACCTTGATGTGGGGCTGGGGCGTGATGAACTCGACCGCCATCAAGGAAGCCGCCGCCGTCGGCTATCCGATGGAAAAGTTCATCGGCAACTGGTGGGCCGGTGCCGAGCCGGACGTGACCCCGGGTGGCGATGCCTCCAAGGGCTATCTCTCGGCCAATTTCCATGCGCCGGGAACCGACAGCCAGGTCATGCAGGACATCCTCGAACATGTTTACGGCGGCGACGAGGCGGCGGCCAGGGAAGCCGGCTGGGGCGAGGTGCTCTACAATCGCGGCGTGATCAATTCGGCGATCACCGTCGAAGCGGTGCGCGCGGCGCAAGCGATCCACGGCGACCAGCCGCTCACCGGCGAGCAGGTGCGCGACGGTTTCGAGGCCCTGAACCTGGACGAGGCCGCCTTGGAAGAGCGCGCCCTTGCCGGTTTCATGCCGCCGATCAGCATCACCTGTGCCGATCATGAGGGCAGCCATCCGATCCGCGTGCAGCAGTGGGACGGTGAGCAGTTCACCTTCGTCTCCGACTGGATCGAGCCGATGCAGGACGTCGTCCGGCCGCTGATCGAAGAAAGCGCCATGGCGTACGCCGAAGAAAAGGGCATCGAGCCGCGCTCTTGCGAGTGAGCATAAGTGAGGCTCCACTGAGGACAGCCTGAATGTCTGCACACGCCCTTCAAGACGACCGGCCCGGAGCATCGGCGCAAAGCGATGTTCTGCTGTCGGTTAACAATATCGAAGTGATCTACGATCACGTCATCCTGGTCTTGAAGGGCGTGTCACTTCAGGTGCCAACGGGCGGTATTGTCGCGTTGCTCGGTGCCAACGGCGCCGGCAAGTCGACGACGCTCAAGGCGATTTCGACCCTGCTGAAAGTCGAGCGTGGCGAGATCACCAAGGGTAATGTCACCTTGCGCGGCGAAGACATCTCGCACCTGACGCCGAACGAACTGGTCAAGCGCGGCGTCGTCCAGGTCATGGAGGGCCGCCACTGCTTCGAACACCTGACCGTCGAGGAGAACCTGCTCACCGGCGCCTATACCCGCCGCGAGGGGCCAAGCGCCGTGCAGGACGATCTCGAGATGGTCTACAGCTATTTTCCGCGGCTCAAGGTGCGCCGGCGTTCGCAATCCGGCTACACCTCGGGCGGTGAGCAGCAGATGACCGCGATCGGCCGGGCGCTCATGGCCAAGCCGCGTGTCATTCTGCTCGATGAACCGTCCATGGGCCTGGCACCGCAACTGGTCGAAGAGATCTTCGAAATCGTGCGCAGCCTGAACACCAATGAGGGCGTGTCGTTCCTGCTAGCCGAACAGAACACCAATATCGCGCTGCGCTATGCGTCCTACGGCTATATTCTGGAGAACGGCCGTGTCGTCATGGACGGCAGTGCTGATGACTTGCGTGCCAACGAAGACGTCAAAGAGTTTTATTTGGGTCTGTCCGGCGAAGGCCGGCGTTCGTTCCGCGATATCAAGAGCTACAAGCGCCGCAAGCGCTGGCTCTGACAGCCGGCCGCGTCATACGCGCGCTTCAGTTGCGGTTTGCCATAAGCGAATGTCCGGCTAACCTCGTCGCCAGACGATTGACAAGAAAAGCACCGACGAGGCCGACAATGCCGGAAAACGGCGGGACCTATTATGACCGGCTCGAAGTGCGCGAGCCACACCTGCGTGATATCGAAATGGCGACATCCCTTTCGGGACTTGTCCGTCATGCTATCGAAAATGCGCCTGGCATTGCGGCCCATTTGCAAGGCGTCAATCCCGATGAGGTCACCAGCCTGACGGCGCTGGCGAACCTGCCGGTGCTGCGCAAATCCAGCCTGATCGAGCGCCAGGCGGACAAGCCGCCGTTCGGCGGCTTGGTCGCGACGCCGATGGCACGCCTGATCAAGCTGTTCGCCTCGCCAGGACCGATCTTCGAGCCGGAGAGCCAGCGCTCGGACTACTGGCGGTTCGCGCGCGCCCTGTTTGCCGCCGGCTTTCGTCCGGGCGACATCATCCACAACAGCTTCGCTTATCACCTGACCCCGGCCGGCTCGATGGTCGAGGGCGGCGCGCGGGCGCTGGGGTGCCCGGTCATTCCGGCCGGCACCGGCCAGACCGATATCCAGCTCAAGGTGCTGGCGGCGCTGCGACCGCAGGCCTATACCGGCACGCCCTCATTCCTGAAAACCCTGCTCGAGCGCGCGGCCGACGAGGACATCGACACGACCAGCCTCGGCAAGGCGCTGGTGTCCGGTGAGGCCTTCCTGCCGCCGCTGCGCGACGAACTGCGCGAGCGCTTCGGTGTCGTCGGCTATCAGTGCTACGCCACGGCTGATCTCGGCCTGATCGCCTATGAAACCCCGGCGCGCGAGGGCCTGGTGGTCGACGAAAGCGTCATCGTCGAGATCGTCCGCCCGGGCACCGGCGATCCGGTCGCCGATGGCGAGGTCGGCGAGGTCGTCGTCACGGCGTTCAACCCCGACTATCCACTGATCCGCTTTGCCACCGGCGATCTGTCGGCAATCATGCCGGGGCTGAGCCCGTGCGGCCGGACCAACAAGCGCATCCGCGGCTGGCTGGGCCGGGCCGATCAGACCACCAAGGTGCGTGGCCTGTTCGTCCATCCTGAGCAGATCGCCGAGATCGTCGCCCGCCATGCCGAGGTCCGGCGCGCGCGTCTGGTCGTCGGCCGGGACGGTGAGCGCGACAGCATGGTGCTGCACTGCGAGTGCGCCGACGGCGGCCGGGACGGCTTGGCGGCGGCCGTGGTCGAGAGCGTGCGCGCGGTCACCAGCCTGCGCGCCGACGTCGTCTTGTGCACCGCCGGGACGCTGGCCAATGATGGCAAGGTCATTGAGGACACGCGTCCGGGTTCGTGAACAGCCAGTCCCATCGCCTCGAGGTCGTCGATCTTGCCTGCCAGCGCGGCGATCGCCTGTTGTTCGAAGGCGTTTCCTTTCATCTCGATGCCGGCGAGGCGCTTTTGCTGCGCGGCCCGAACGGCTGCGGCAAGTCCTCGCTGCTGCGCATCTTGGCCGGTTTCCTGCGCCCGATCGCCGGCACGGTGCGCTTTGATGCGCACAGCCAGCATGCCGATCTGCCCGCCTATCGGGCGCAATTGGCCTATGTCGGCCATCGCAGCGCGGTGAAAGCCATGCTCAGCGTGCGCGAGAACATCGCCTTTGCCGGCGCCCTTTTTGGCGCAAGGCCCGATGATCGGGCGCTGGCGGCCATGGATCTCATGGGCATTGCCGATCTGCCCGGGCGGCATCTGTCCTCCGGCCAGCACCGGCGCACGGCCCTGGCGCGGCTGGCGGCGGTCGAGCGGCCGTTGTGGTTGCTCGACGAGCCGGCCGTCGGTCTCGATGCCGCCAACCGCGCGCGCCTGCAAACGCTCATGGCCGCGCATCGTGCCGATGGCGGCATGATCGTCGTTGCCAGTCACGGCGATGTCGCCATCGAGGATGCCCATCTGCTCGAGTTCGGCGCGTGAGGGCGATGTGGGCGGTGTTGAAGCGCGATCTCGCCCTGGCGCAACGCCGGGCGTCGGAAAGCCTGCTGCCGCTGTTCTTCTTTCTGCTCGCGTTGGCGCTGTTTCCCTTCGGCGTCGGCCCCTCGCCGGACATCCTCAGCCGCATCGGCGCCGGCATCATCTGGGTGATCGCCCTGCTCGCCGTGCTGCTCACGCTGGACCGCCTGTTTCAGGCCGATGCCGATGACGGCTCGCTCGAACAGCTCGCCCTGGCCGCCTGCCCGCTCGAGCTCATCGTGCTCGCCAAGCTTGTGGCGCACTGGCTGGTCAGCGGCCTGCTGTTGTCGCTGATCGCGCCGCTGCTCGGCATCATGATGTTCGTGCCGATCGATAGCGTCTGGGTCCTGGCCGTGGCCTTGCTGCTCGGCACGCCGACCCTGACCGCGCTCGGTGCCGTGGGCGCCGCGCTGTTGCTCGGCAGCCGGCGTGGCGGCGTGCTCATCGCGCTGCTGGTGCTGCCGTTGTACATCCCGGTTCTGGTGTTCGGGGTCAGCGCCGTCGAGGGCGAAATCACTGGGCTCGGCGGCGGACCGCAGCTCTTGATCCTGGCCGCCATGCTCTGCGCCGCGCTGGCGCTGACGCCCTTTGCCACCGCGGCGGCGCTGCGTCTGCATCTGGAATAGACGGCAAGGGTGCAAGCCGGGCATTGTGGCAGGTGCACAAGACCGGCGCGATCGGCTAGATTTCGGGCGACGTTCTGGTCGGCGCGAAATGGGATGCCCATGAACCCGCTTCTTCGCCGTTTGCGCGGCACGCTGCTCGTCTGTTGTGCGTGGCTTTGCGCCTCGGCCCCGGCGCAGGCCGATCGGCTCGATGTGCTGGAAACCGATGGCATGTGCCTGGCCGTTAACGAGCGCCGCGCCGACGTCATCGGCCTGCGGGTCATGCGCGGCGGCAATGCCGAGCTGCTCTTGCGCCGCCTCGGCTACAGCATCGATGATCTGCGCCAGGCCGACATCCGTCTGCTGGTCGACGGCGCGACCTACGGCCAGCCGATCGGCTTCTCGCCGCCCTGGGTCGTGCTCGCACGCTTCGAGTTTCCGCCGACGCAAAGCGCCGATGTCCGCCAGCTCGCCTACAGCATCAACGATATCGAGCAGCCGATCTCGATCCCGCGGCTCGAGGATCTGGCGCATCTGCCGGCCTTCGAGCGCTGTCTGGATGACATCGGTGTCGCACGCTATCAAACCGCGACGGGCTGAGGCCATGACCCAGCGAACGCTGGCCATCGGCCTGCTGATCGCCGGTCTGAGCGGTGCCGCTTGGGGCCAGGATCAGGCACCGCCGCAGACCGTGGCGCAGCTCGACCTGGAGCGCTATCTCGGCCGCTGGCAGGAGCTGGCGCGCATCCCGAACAGCTTTCAGGACCAGTGCACCGGCATCACCACGGCGACCTACAGCGCGCGCGAGGATGGCCAGCTGCAGGTGCTCAACGCCTGCATCACCGCCGATGGCAGCCTCGATCAGGCCGTGGGCCGCGCGCGCATCGATCCGGCCTATGACGATCCGGCCAGGCTGCAGGTCAGCTTTGCGCCGCTCGGACCCTTGCGCTGGCTGGCGGCCGGCGCTTACTGGGTCATCGGCCTGGCGGACGACTATTCATATGCCGTGATCGGCCATCCCGAGCGCAGCTATGGCTGGCTGCTGGCGCGCGACAGCAGCCTTGCACACACCACGCTGGCGGCGATCGACGGTCTGTTGCGCGCGCAAGGCTACGATCCGTGCCGCTTCGTCATGACGCCGAGCGAAGACGAGGCGTTCGCCGACGGCACCACGTTGTGTTCGCTGACCGGATCGCAAGCCGGCGCCCCGGTCATGCCGGCAGCGCTGGCCGCCGAGGGCGGCTAGCTCGCGCGGCTTGCAGGCCAACGACCAGGGCCGCGACCAAGCGCGCGCAGGCGGGACTTGTAACGCCTGTAAGGACGCTTCTATTTTACGGATTGGTCGTAAACCAAAGGGTCCGGTCCGTGGCGAGCCAGGCGGCGCAGGCGAATTTTCACCGCTATGCCAATCCGGTGCGCTTTCAGCGCATCGCCGATTCGCTCGTGCCGTGGTTGGGCGGCGCCACGGCGCTCGCCTTTGCCGTCGGGCTCTACTGGGCATTGCTGGTCGCGCCACCGGACTACCAGCAGGGCGAAAGCGTGCGCATCATGTTCGTGCACGTGCCGGCCGCCTGGATGGGCCTGTTCACCTATGCCGTGATTACCGTGTCGAGCATCGTCGGCTTCGTCTGGCGCCACCCGCTGGCCGAGGTCGCCGGCCGCGCCGCGGCGCCGTTCGGTGCCGGCTTCACCGCGATCGCCCTTTTTACCGGTGCCGTCTGGGGCAAGCCGATGTGGGGCGCTTACTGGGTCTGGGATGCGCGCCTGACCTCGATGCTCATCCTGTTTTTCCTCTATCTCGGCTATATCGCCCTGCACGACGCGTTCGATGACCCCAATCGCGGTGCCCGCGCGGCCTCGCTCCTGGCCATCGTCGGTTCGGTCAACCTGCCGATCATCAAGTTCTCGGTCGATTGGTGGAACACGCTGCACCAGCCGACCAGCGTCATGCGCCTGGATGGCCCGACCATCCATCCGGATCTGCTCTGGCCGCTGCTGGTCATGGCGATCGCCTTCAAGCTCTACTTCCTGACGTTCTTGCTGATCCGCATCAAAAGCCAGCTCACTGAGCGCAAGGTGCGCAACTTGCGCGTCGCCGCCCACCAGCATCATTGAGGCCGGGCATCACTGAGGCCAGTATCATTGCAGCCAGGGCGCGCGGCGCTGGCAGAAAGGCCCCCGATTGCGCTAGTCTTGCGCTAGGCCAAGCGGGGAGGGCAGCGGCATGATGGTGGTGCACGGCCGGGCAACGTCCGGCAATGTCGCCAAGGTGATGTGGGCCTTGCGCGAGTTGGAGGTGCCGCACGAGCGCGTCGATATCGGCGGCAATTTCGGCGGCCTGACCAGCGACGCCTACCAGGCGCTCAATCCCAATGGCGTCATCCCGACCGTGGTCGAGGACGGCTTCGTCTTGTGGGAAAGCAACGCCATCGTCCGCTACATCGCCGCGCGCTATGGCGCCGGAAGTCTGTGGCCGGACGACCCGGTTTATCGCGCCGATGTCGATCGCTGGATGGACTGGTCGACCTCGACCTTGTTGCCGGTGCTCAAAGACGCCCGCGATGCCGCCGGTCGCGGTGCCGAAGACGACATCGCCTTCGGCAAGGCCGGCCGGGTGTTCGCGATCCTTGATGCCGCGCTGGCCGATCGGCCCTATCTGGCCGGCGATCCGCTGACCATGGGTGACATCGCGCTCGGCGGCCATGTCCACCGCTGGTTCCTGCTGCCGCAATCGGTCCGCCCGCGGCTGGCGCATTTGCAGGCCTATTACGACCGCTTGGGCGAGCGTCCGGCGTATGTGCGCAGCATCGTCGATGTGTTACGCTAATGCAGCAAAGCGCGTCGCTACGCCTCATCGCCGGTCGTCCCTGTCACCTTAACAGCTAGCGGCGTTTGCGTAAGATGCGGCGCGATTAGAGCCTTTCTATTAGTGCTGCGTGCGGACCAGATACGAGCGTCGTTCCAGAGATCCTCGCCCGCGCAGCCAGCCTGCTCCAGGGAGAATGGATGTGCGCGTCACCGGTCGTGATAGCTTGGGTCTCCGCCGCTCACTCGCCGTTGGCGATCTGAGCTACGACTATTTCAGCATCGAGGATGCCGGCAAGCAGTTCGGCGACTTCACGCGCCTGCCGTTCTCGCTCAAGGTCTTGCTGGAAAACCTGATCCGCTATGAGGACGGCCGCTCGGTCAGCGATGTCCACGTCAAGGCCATGGCCGACTGGCTGCAAAAGCGCACCTCGGATCAGGAAATCGCCTATCGCCCGGCGCGCGTGCTCATGCAGGACTTCACCGGCGTGCCGGCGGTGGTCGATCTGGCCGCCATGCGCCAGGCGATGATCGATCTCGGCGGCGATCCCAACAAGATCAACCCGCTCAGCCCGTGCGATCTGGTCATCGATCACTCGGTCATGGTCGATGCCTTTGGCAACAACCGCGCCTTCGGCCGCAATGTCGAGCTGGAATACCAGCGCAATGGCGAGCGCTATGCGTTCTTGCGCTGGGGCCAGACGGCGTTCGACAATTTCCGCGTCGTGCCGCCCGGCACCGGCATCTGCCACCAGGTCAATCTCGAGCATCTGGCCCAGGTCATCTGGACCGCGCCCGATGGCAACACCCAGGTCGCCTATCCGGACACGCTGGTTGGCACCGACAGCCACACCACCATGGTGAATGGCCTGGCGGTCTTGGGTTGGGGTGTTGGCGGCATCGAGGCCGAGGCCGCCATGCTCGGCCAGCCGGTGTCGATGCTGATCCCCGAGGTGGTCGGCTTCAAGCTCACCGGCAAGCTGCCGGACGGCGCCACGGC
>JBHJHH010000124.1:0-25061 GCA_050331015.1 Geminicoccaceae bacterium | reverse complement strand
GATCACGCCTGGGGCACCGTCATCTCGACGGCTTTTCCGGCCAACCACACGCGCCGGCCACCGTCGATGAGGTCCATGCTTGATCGGATGGAGGCGTGCCGCGGAAGGTTACAGGTGCGCCGACGCATCGGGCCCGCCGGGAGCGGGCTCACGCGTCCGCCGGCGCCGGCTCGTCCCGGCCGCGCGCGAAGTTCTGCCACGCGCGTGCGCGCCTGAGCCCGGCGGCCTCGCACAGCGGTGCCATGCGGTCGTCGGCGGTCGAGGGATCGGGTTGCAGGAAGAAGCGCGCCACGCCCGCGGCGCGATACAGATCGACGGCGGCGACCACGTCGGCGGCCTGTGGTGCACGGGCGCGTCCCAGACCCATCATCCGGTTGACAGTGATCGCCGAGGCGGGCAGCGCCCCGGCGACCGACGCCACGCCGTCGCCGATTTGCCTGAGCGCCAGGCCGAGCCGCGCACGCAGCGGCCCGTCGGCCGCACCGTGCAGGGCCGCGAGCGCGGCCAGCTCGATGTCCTCGGCTTCGCGTAACTGGTCGTGCTGTTGCATGGCGCACCTCACCTCACATCGACGGGATCTTGAAGCGGATCTTGACGCCGCCGTGTTTATGGAAGCCGAGGAAGGTCTGCTCGATCGCGGCATCGCCGGCATAGGCGCCGGTGGCACCGGTGATCGGCCGCGGCTTGGCCTCGGCGACGATGTTGTACTCCGGGCCCTGGCTGACGAGCAGGGCGCCACTAGGCTCGAAATGATAGACTTGCCGGCTGACCAGCCAGGCGCCGCGCTCGGTGTGCGCGCCGGCACCGGTGAACCAGCCGGTGCAGGTCCAGGTGCCGAGCACCCGGTCGGGATGGCTGGGCGCGCCGTCCTCGCTCACGCCGGGACCGTCGTCGAGCGTGCCGGCCGGGTAGATGTAGCCTTGCGTGATGAGGGCGTTGCCGTGCGCCGGCATGCCGTCGTCATGCGCCGGCGCCTCGTCGAAGACGAAGCGGGTGTGGTCCTCGGCGACATCGAACGCGGTGATTTTGTCCTCGGCCGCAGCTGCGCTGGCGACGCTGGCCTCGGCCTGCTCGGGCACGCTGATGCTCGCCGAGGCCGGGCTGCTGGAGGGTTGCCAGGCCACGACGCACGGGGCCTATTGCGATGCGATGGCGGCGCGGCACCCGCGCATCGACGTGCAGCCGAACCGTTTCCTGGTCGCCTCCCTGGCGCGCGTTGCCCAGACGCGCGACGGCCAGATCGCCGACATGCAAGCCTGGATCGCCGAAAACTACGCCCATCCCGCGCCGGTCGCCGAGATGATCGATCGCAGCCGCCTGCCCGAACGCAGCTTCAAGCGCCGCTTCAAGGCGGCGACCGGCCTGACGCCCCTCGACTACGTCCAGTCGATCCGTCTGGAGGAGGCGAAGCAGATGCTCGAGACCACCGAGCTGGCCGTCGAGGCGATCGCCACCGAAGTCGGCTACGAGGACGACAGCTTTTTCCGCCGTCTCTTCCGCCGCAAGGTCGGCCTCAGCCCGCGTGATTACCGTCAGCGCTTTCAGTCCTTCCGCAAGGTGCTGGTCGAGGCGGCCAACGGCGGCCCATGAGCCATGCCCGCTCGCGCACACCCTGTCGCCGCGTGGTGCCTGGCGCGCCAGGCGTGCGAAAGGGCACATTCCGGCCTATCGCGCAGGCGTTGAGAGCGCCTTGCAACTGGACGCGAGCGGCGAACGGCTTCATCATCAAAGGCGTATCTGGGCGAGAGGGGGTTTGACGTGCGGCAGGTTCTCGCCTGCGGATGCGTCGCCGCGGCTGCGCTTGCCGTAGGTCTGAGCTTCACCAAGCTTGGCGTGGTGCTCGAGGAACGCCTGGGGCTGCCGGCGCTCTATGCCGCGCGCGGGGTCGAGCGCCCGCCGGAGGGCGCGGTGATCGTCGCCGTCGACAGCACCTCGCGTGACTGGCTCGCCGAGTTGCCGGCCGACACGCGCGCCTGGCCGAACGCGCTTCGCCAGTGCATCGACGGGCCGAGCACGGCCAGGGCCATCCGGCAGAGCGCCAATGCGCCCGTGCTGCCGCGCGAAACCTACGCGTGTGCCCTGGATCGGACGATCGAGCTGGGCGCTGATGTCGCCGTGCTGCATGTCGCCTTCAACACGCCGGCGGCGGGTGACGCCCGCCTGCGCGCCAGCCTCGAGCGCCACGCCGGCAAGGTCGCGCTGTTGCAATATGTCGAACGCGGGGTCGCCGAGCCGCGCCTGATCCCGCTGGCGCCGGCCTTGCGCGATGCCGCCACCAGCGCGCCGTTTCTCCTGCCCAGCCTGGGCCGGGCGGTGCATCAGTACTGGCGCGAGCTGGCATGGCTCAGCAACCGCGACGGGCCGATCGCCACCCTGCCGGACGTGGCACTTGATCTGGCCGGCCATCCCGCGCACGCGCCGGCGCGCGGGACATCGACCTATTTCAAGCATTACGGCCCGGCCGGCACGCTGACGACGCTGCCGCTGGTAGCGCTGTTTGCCGACAGCCTGATCGGTGTCGATGGCCAGGCCGTTGAGCTGGACTTCACGCAGACGGCGATTTTCATCGGCGAGGCCGATCCGCATTCGGTCAACCAGCGCGACCGCTTCGTCACCGTGTTCGATGCCAGCCCCGGCGTGCCGGGCGTCGAGCTCGCGGCGACCGCCTATATCAACCTGCTGCACGGCGAAGCGCTGCAGCGGCTGAGCTATGGCGTGAGCGGTCTGCTCACCGGCCTGGTCACCCTGGCAGGCTTTGCCATCGCCTTGCGCGCCGATATCCGCTTCAGCCTGATCGGCATCGCCCTGCTGGCGGTAGCCTATGGCGCGGCGACCTATGCGCTGTTCACCTATCAGGCCATCTGGCTGCCGCTGGCGATCCCGGTGTTCTTCATGCTGCCGCTGGCGGCACTGGTCTCGCTGCTGCGCCATTACATGCTGGTGCATAGCTGGCTGAGCGCCCTGGCGCCGCGCCGGCTGGTCGATCTGCTGGTCAGCGGCCAACAGCGCCCGCGCTATCTCGGACCGCGCCAGGTGGCGGTGATGTTCACCGATCTGGCTGGCTATTCCGCCTTTGCCGAGCGCCACGATCCGGCCGAGATCGAACAGTTCCTCAACGGCCATTTCCGCGATGCGGTCGCCTGCATCGAAGGGCAGGGCGGCGTGGTCGCCTCGTTCACCGGCGATGGCGTGTTCGCGTGCTGGGGCGCGCCGGAGCCGATCCCGGATGCCGCCGAGCGCGCGGCGCGCGCGGCGCTGGCACTGGCCGAGCGCTTTGCCGCCGATTACGCCGAGCGGCAGGCCAGGGGCCTCGAGGTGATCCGCCTGCGCGTCGGCCTGCATTACGGCACCGGCAATGCGGCGCTGGTCGGCGGCGGTGCCAGGCGCAATTACACCGTGGTCGGCGATGTCGTGAACAGCACCCAGCGCATCGAGCAGCTCGGCAAGGCGTTCCTCGGCGACGACGAGCCGGTGATCGTGCTCGCCAGCACAGCCTTGTGCCGCGAACTGCCGGACGGCAGCCGCATCGAGCCCTTGGGCGCCCATCGCGTGCACGGCCATCACGAGCCGTTGACCGTGGCCCGTTTGTGGAGCTTGAGCGAGCGAACGCGCGGCGCGACCGGCCGCTGGCACCTCAAGGCGGCGTCGTGGTGAGCGGCCGCGCCCGGCGCTGCCCGTGGCCGACCGCGCTTGTGACGCTCAGCGCGGCACTGCTCGCCCCGGTGCTGCCGGCAGATGCGCAGGAGCCCGCATGTGAACGGCCGATCGCACAGGTGCCGGCGATCGAAGGCCGTGTGTTCAGGCTCGATGGCAGCAACCGCTACCCGCTGGCACGCGGCGATCAGCTCTGTCCGGGCCAAGTCATCCTGACCGGCTCGGAAAGCCGTGTCGCCTTTGCCTTGCAGCCGGCCGGCACCGTCCTGCGCGTCGATCAGAACAGCCAGGTGGCCCTGCACGCCGGCGAGGACGAAAGCGCGCCCAGCCTGCTCGAGCTGTTGCGCGGCGCGATCTATTTCCTCGCCCGCCAGCCGCGCCAGCTCAGCGTCGAGACGCCATTCGTCAATGCCGGCATCGAGGGCACCGAGGTGCTGATCTCCGTGACGCCGGCGGGTGAACGCTGGCTGGTGCTCGAAGGTGCGCTCGAGGCCATGACCCCCGACGGTCCGGTCGCCCTCGGCGATGGCGCTAGGCTTGAGGTCACCCCGGATGCGGTGCGCGCGATCGAACCGGACGCGACGGCGCCGGCATTCGGCGCTTTCGCCTCGGCCGAGCTCGACTGGACCCTGTTCTACCCGCCGGTGCTGCTGATCGATGCGGACACCGCACCGGCGGTGGCGGCCGCGGCCAGTGCCCTGGCGGCCGGGCAGCCGGGACAGGCGCGCGCAAGCCTGGCGGCCGTGCCGGACGACGGCCCCGACGCGGCAGCCAAGCAGGCGCTGCTGGCGATCATCGATGTCGCCGGCAACCGGCCGGCTGCGGCCCTGGCGCGGCTGGACGTCCTGGATGCGGGCATGCCGCCGGTGGCGATCGCGCGCTCGTATGCCCTGCAGGCCGACGGGCGGCTCGACGCGGCGCGCATGAGCGTGCAGGCCAGCCTCGATGCCCATGACGGGCCGGCAGCGCCGCTGTTGCAGGCACGCCTCGCCGAACTCGAGCTGGCCTTTGGCAACATCGCGGGTGCGCGCGATCTGGCGCGCGAGGCCGAAGCGGCCGGCGGCGTCGCCCTCGGTGCCATCGTCACCGGCTTTGCCGCCCTGGCCGACTATCGTGCCACTCAGGCGCAGACGGCCTTCGAGCGCGCCATCGCGCTGGATGATCAGGACCCGCTCGCCTGGCTGGGCTATGGCCTGGCCCGCTTTCGCCAGGGCGATGTTGCCGCCGGCGAACAGGCGCTCGAGCTGGCCAGCGCGCTCGATCCGAACCGGGCGCTGCTGCGCAGCTATCTGGGCAAGGCCTATGCCGACGCCTTTCGCGACGACAAGGCCGCGACCCAGCTCGCCATCGCCAAGCTGCTCGATCCGGCCGATCCGACCGCCTGGTATTACGACGCCTTGCGCCTGGCCGACGCCAACCGCCCGGTCGAGGCCCTGGCCAATCTGGATGCCGCCAGCGCGCGCAACGACAATCGCGAAGTGACCCGCTCGCGCCTGCTGCTCGATCAGGACCGGGCGATCCGCTCGGTCACCGGCGCGCGCATCTTCCGCCAGCTGACCCTCGAGCAGCGCGGTGCCGCCGATGCCGGCGTCGCCATTTTGGACGATCCGACCAGCGAAAGCGCGCACCAGTTCCTGGCGGAGAGCTATGAGGGACGTTCCGGCCTGGAATTCTCCCGCGCCAGTGCCGCCTACCGGGCGACGCTGGCCGCACCGCCGCGCCAGCATCTGCCGGATGCCGACGGCTCGCTGACCGATCTGAACATCGCGCCGATGGCCCATGCCCTGACGCCCGGCCTGCTCGAGGGCACGCGCTATTTCGAGACCGAAGGCGCCCAGGTCGGCCTGGATATCTTCGCCGGCACGCAAGCGACCTTCGGTGAGCGCGCCGGGCTGTCGATCCTGGCAGGGCCGGGCAGCGGCGGCATCGGCCAGCTCTACAGCGAGACCGACGGCTGGCGGGTCAACAATGATATCCGCAACCGCGCCCTGCGCGGCCAGCTCAAGCTCTATGTCGAACCCAGGCTGCAGCTCACGCTCGATGCCTTCACGCGCGACACCGAGCAGGGCTACCTGCCGTTCGATTTCGACCCCGATCCGAACGACAGGGTCGTCTTCAACGATGCGTTCGCGTCGGCCGAATTCGTCGATCTGCGCGACCGCTTTCGCCAGCACATCGAAGAGAGTGCCGTGACCGCCTCGGCGCGGATCGCGCCCCGGCCGCGCGATGAGCTGCTGCTGGCGGTGACCCACGGCCGCGAGCGCGACAGCCAGCTCGAGGTGGACGACTTCACGGTCAGCTTTGCCGGCGATCCGCTGCCGTTCATCAATGAGCGCGCCGAGACCGATACGCGGGTGGCCACCAAAGGCGAGATCGTCGAGGGCCACTACAGCCATGATGCGGCGGGCTGGCAGATCCAGGTGGGCGGCCTTTTGCAGGACGCCACGCAGGAGGTTGAGCGCACGGTCACGCGCACCGATCTGACCACCGGCGAGGTCTTGCCGCCAGCGACGCAGCCGGTGGAGGAGGACCCGCTCGATCAGTCGGTCGGCTATGTCTATGGCGACGTCGCGCTGATGCCCGATCTGACCGCGACCGCCGGCTTCAGCTATGAACGCCTCGATTTCGGCGACGGCAGCCGGCATTCGCTCAACCCGAAGGTCGGCATGGTCTGGCAGCCGCTGGCCGATCTGCGCCTGCGCGCCGCCGCCTATCGCACCTTTTCGCGCGCCTCGCTGGTGGTCAACCGCACGCTCGAGCCAGTGACGATCGCCGGCTTCCCGCAGTTCTTCGACGACGGCTTCGGCAGCGCCGGCGAAGTCTACGCGCTCGGCGTCGACGGCCGCATCGGTGCGCACTGGCTGGCGGGGGCCAATGCCCTGTTCCGCCGCTATGACCAGCCGTTGTTCGAGGACGACGAGATCGTCCGCTTCGATCCGTTCCGCGAGGATATCATCAGCGGCTATGTCGGCTATCTGCCCGCACGCGGCTGGGTTTTGAGCGTGTCACCGGCATTCAGCCAGGTGTTCACCACCGATCAGGCGGCCGACGGCATTTTCGGTCCGAGCACGCTGAAGACGGTCAACGTGCCGTTGCGCGCGCGCTATTTCGCACGCCAGCGCTGGTTTGCCGGGCTGTCGGCGACCTTCGTGCACCAGGATGTCGAGCGCTCGGAGAACCAGTCGGCGGATCGCAGCGGCAGCGAGCATTTCTGGCTGTTCGGTGCCGAGGCCGGCTACCGCCTGCCAAGAAATCGGGGTGCTCTGCAGCTTGACATCAACAACATATTTGGCGAAACATTTCGCTATCAGGACGATAATTATCGAACGACTGAAACGCGGTCGCCCCGTTACATCCCCGAAACGAGCGCAATATTGCGCCTGACGCTGACGTTGCCCTGAGATCGACGGGCCCGCATGGGCCACCAGAGCGGACGGGTGCGGCGCGGCCAGGCGCGGACAAGACCAACGGCAAATGGAGGTCAGGCTATGCGTGAGTTCTTGGTACTTTCAAAGCGGGCGAGCCGGCGCGCTTCGCGAAGCAAGCTGGTGCTCGGCGCCGTGGCCGTGGCCATCGCTGGCTGCGCCTATGCCAACGACACCGGCGCGGATGACGTCTTCGGCACGCTGGATCGGGACTACGCCACCGAGGCGTTCAACCAGAGCATCGAGCAGGCCCTCGAGGCCGACCGCGTGCCGGCGCTCGGCCTCTTGCTGAGTGTCGATCGGGCGACGATCGGCCAGGATGAAACCAGCGCGCTCGAGGTCGATATCTACTGCATCCAGCGCGACGGCTGCACCCAGTTCGCGGACGACAAGGAAGCCATGGCGGATCTGGAGCGGACCAAGCCCGGCCGGATCGTCGGCTTCGATGACACCACCTTCGTCGCGCTCGAAACCAATTCGATCTGCATCTACGGCTACAAGAACGGTCGCCGCGTCATCCGCAAGGAATACCCGGACGGCGCCTGCGACTAGCGGCCGGACCGAACGGCCAGCGCCTCGCCGGCACTGGCCGCTTGATCGGGCATGCCTGGTGAATGCCTATGCATAAGGCTGCCGGTGCGTGCCGAGCCTGCTTGCTGGAGCGTCCTGTCTAAGCGCCAGTGAAATTGGCGGCGGCGTACGGCGCGCGTGCCTCGTGCCGGCTTGGCCGCGCGAACGGCTGCGGGCAGGGCGCGTTCGGCGCTGTGCGCGCGGGCAACGCATGTCATAACCCTACGGCAGGCCGGCGCGTGACAGCGATGCCGGCGGCCGGCCCGGCTCGCCTGGCCGCATCGGACCTCTTTGCAAGCGGATGAGCCAGAAATGACCAGTCGAACGATCATCGTCACCGGGGCTTCGTCGGGCATCGGCCGTGCGACCGCGCGCGCCTTCATGGAGGCCGGCTGGCGCGTCGGGCTGATTGGCCGGCGCGAAGCGGCCCTGGTCGAAACCGCGGGGAGCGGTGATGCGCTGGTGCTGCCTTGCGACGTCAGCGATCCGGACGCGGTCGACGCCGCCTTCGATCGCGCCATTGAGGCCTGGGGACGGATCGATGTGCTGTTCAACAATGCCGGCCAGTCGCTGCAGTCGGTGCCGGTCGACGAGACCAGCATCGAGGACTGGCGCCGCGTCACCAGCGTCAATATCGACGGCATGTTCTTTTGCGCGCGCGCGGCGTTCGGCCGGATGCGCCGGCAGCAGCCGCAGGGCGGGCGGATCATCAACAACGGCTCGATCTCGGCCTATGTGCCGCGGCCGGGTTCGATCGCCTACACCACCTCGAAGCACGCCGTGACCGGCATGACCCGTACGATCAGCCTGGATGGCCGGCCGTTCGACATCGCCTGCGGCCAGATCGATATCGGCAACGCCCTGACCGACATGGCCGCCAGCCAGACCAAGGGCGTGCCCCAGGCCGACGGCTCGATCCGTGTCGAGGCGACCTTCGATGTCGGCCATGTGGCCCAGGCGGTGCTACACATGGCGACGCTGCCGCCCGAGGCCAACGTTCAGTTCATGACCATCATGGCCACGACCATGCCCTATATCGGGCGTGGCTGAGGCACCACGAAAAAAAGGGAGACGCACGATGTCCGACACAGCCGGCTACACGCCGCACGGCAAGCATCTGATTGCCGGCGAATGGCTTGGCGGCGACCAGACCTTCAGTTCGAACCCGGCGCATGGCCCGGCGCACAGCTTCGCGGTCGGCACGGTCGCGCTGGTCGAGCGGGCCTGCGAGGCGGCCGAAGCGGCCTTTTGGACCTACGGCTACACCAGCCGCGAGGAACGCGCCGCCTTCCTCGAAGCGATCGCCGAGGAGATCGAGGCGCGTGCCGATGCCATCACCGAGATCGGCACCCAGGAGACCGGCCTGCCGGCAGCGCGCCTGCAGGGCGAGCGCGGCCGCACCACCGGTCAGCTCAAGCTGTTCGCGGCACATATCCGCCAGGGCGACTATCTCGACCGGCGCCATGATGTGGCCCTGCCGGACCGCCAGCCGATGCCGCGCCCGGATCTGCGCATGATCCAGCGCCCGATCGGCCCGGTCGCCGTGTTCGGTGCCTCGAACTTCCCGCTGGCGTTTTCCACCGCCGGCGGTGACACCGCCGCGGCTTTGGCCGCCGGCTGCCCGGTCGTGGTCAAGGGCCACTCGGCCCATCCGGGCACCGGCGAAATCGTTGCCGAGGCGATCAGCGCCGCCGTCGCGCGCACCGGCATGCCCGCCGGGGTGTTCTCGCTGATCCAGGGCGGCAAGCGTGAGGTCGGCCAAGCGCTGGTGCAGCACCCGTGCATCAAGGCGGTCGGCTTCACCGGCAGCCTGGGCGGCGGCCGGGCACTGTTCGATCTGTGTGCCGCACGGCCCGAGCCGATCCCGTTTTTCGGCGAGCTCGGCAGCGTCAATCCAATGTTCCTGTTGCCAAGCGCGCTCGGTGCACGCGGCGGCGCGATCGCCAAGGGCTGGTGCGGCTCGTTGACCATGGGGGCCGGCCAGTTCTGCACCAATCCGGGCATTGCCGTGCTGATCGACGGGCCCGAGGCCGACAGCTTCGCCGAGGCCGCCAAGGCCGCGCTGGCGGAAATCGGCCCGCAGACCATGCTCACCGATGGCATCGCCAGTGCCTATCGCGAGGGCCGTGACCGGGTGGCCGGCGGGGCCGGCGTGCGGGCGCTGTTGACCACCACCTGCGATCTGCGCAACGCGACGCCGTATCTGTACGAGACCGATGCCGACACCTGGCTGGACAACCAGGAGCTCGGCGAGGAGGTGTTCGGCCCGCTCGGCCTGATCGTGCGCGCGCGCGATGGCGATGACATGACGCGCGTGGCGCACAGCCTGGTCGGCCAGCTGACCTGCACGCTGCATATGGACGAGGGCGACCGTGACTTGGCGCTTCAATTGCTGCCGATCCTCGAGCGCAAGGCCGGCCGCCTGCTCGCCAATGGCTTCCCGACCGGGGTTGAGGTCGCCGATGCCATGGTCCATGGCGGTCCGTACCCGGCGTCGACCAATTTCGGCGCGACCTCGGTCGGCACGCTGTCGATCCGCCGCTTCCTGCGCCCGGTCTGCTATCAGAACATGCCCGAAAGCGTGCTGCCGGCCGATCTGATCTAACGCGCGCGCTGGCCCGGATCGCGCTGGCAAACGCGGCGCTCGGCAAAACCGCGCCGGGCGTGTATCACACGGCGCCGAAACCAACCCCAGCACTGCCCGGGCCAGCCGACGTGATATGCGATCTTGAACAAACCCGCGCTGCCAGGACTTCCCGCGATGCCCTGGCCCGGCGACGCGCGGCCAGGGCAGCGTCTTTCCCGGTGCAACACCCGTTGCCAACGCCGGTCGACGCCGTCACCGACCGCGTGCGCCCATCTGCTGAATGACCGTTTTCCTGACCTATTTCCGCTGGCCGGTGGCGATGACCATCATCGGCCTGATGCTGACCTTCCTGCTCGGCTGGCAGGCCGGCGGCAGCCTCGGCAGTGCGTTGTCGTTCTTCACCATCGGTGTCGTTCTGGCGGTGCTGGAGATCTCGCTGTCCTTCGACAACGCCATCGTCAATGCCAACAAGCTGAAGACGATGACGCCGCTTTGGCAGCAGCGCTTCCTGACTTGGGGCATCCTGATTGCCGTGTTCGGCATGCGCATCGTCTTTCCGCTCGCCGTGGTGGCGATCGCCGCGCAAATCGGGCCGATCTCGGCCATCGTGTTGGCCGCGAGCGATCCGGCGGCCTATGCCCGCATCATGGACGATGCGCATCTGTCGATCTCGGCGTTCGGCGGCAGTTTTCTCATGATGGTGGCGCTGACCTATTTCATCGACCACGACAAGGACGTGCACTGGGTGCAGGTGATCGAGTCCCGCCTTTGCCGCTGGGCGCATATGCGCGGCGTCGAGCTGGCCATCGTGCTCGCCCTTGCGACCGTGTTCGCCATGATCCTGCCGGACGACGATGGCGCCGCCTTCCTGTTCTCGGCGGTGTGCGGCCTGCTGACCTTTCTCGCCGTCGAGCTTCTGGGCCAGGTGCTGGATGCCGCCTCGCAGAGCGGCGACATGGCGGTGCGCGGCGGGCTCGGCGCCTTCCTCTATCTGGAAGTGCTCGATGCCAGCTTCTCGTTCGATGGCGTGATCGGCGCCTTCGCCCTGACGCAGCATCTCTTCCTGATCGCCATCGGGCTCGGCATCGGCGCCTTCTATGTCCGGTCGATGACCATCTTGCTGGTGCACCGCGAGACCCTGGCGCAGTTCCGCTATCTCGAGCACGGCGCGTTCTACTCGATCCTGGCGCTGTCGCTGGTGATGTTCGCCAACTCGGTGGTGCACGTGCCCGAGATCGTCACCGGCCTGGTCGGCGCCGGGCTGATCGCGCTCGCCCTGCTGGCATCGATCAAGGACAAGCGCATCGCGCCGTCGCGCTGAGCGTGCGGCCGGCCGTGCTAGCTGAAGCTGCGCGCCAGTTTCGCCACGTCGCGCAAATAGGGCAGGCTGCGTTCAGCCGACAGATCAATCGCGGCGGTGAGCAGGCTTTGCGCCGGGCCGGCCACGGCCAGCTCGGTGAAGTTCGGTGCGACGATGCGGCTGCCGCCGAAATAGCGCAAGCCGTTCTCGCAGCCGGCATGGTTGGCATAAGCGATCCAGACACCGTTTTCGAAGGCACGCGTCGGGATCATGTGCTCGGCCACCGGCTGCCAGTGCGCGGCCAGTGCCGTCGGCACGGCGACCAGATCGGCGCCGCAGGCGGCGGCATGGCGCACGCTTTCGGGAAACTCGACCTCATAGCAAATGACGATCGCCAGGTTCAGGCCGCGCCAGGTAAAAGCCGTGTGCTTGTCGCCGGTGGCGAATACGCGTTCTTCGAAGCTGCCCGGCGAATTCATGCGCTTGCGGTGATTGGCCAGGGTCGTGCCATCCGGCGCGATCGCCTGGGCGGCATTGAAGATCGCGGCGCCGTCGCGCTCGGCATAGCCGTAGAGAACAGCTGTGTTTGTCCGGGCTGCCAGCGCGGCGACGCCAGCGCGAAACGGCCCGTCCTGCGGCTCGGCCAAGGCCGGCAGATCACGTTCGCGATAATAACCGCAGGCGAACAGCTCCGGGCAAACGACCAGATCCAGTGCCTGGCCCGCCATGGCATCGGCGAGCGCCTCGAGGCGGGCTTGCGGCGGCAAGCCGGCGGCCGCGCACTGCCAGACACCGACACGAAACGGCGTCATCACGTTTTGACGAACAGCTGGCGCGGGCGATGGCACAAGCATTCGGCCGGACCGTCCGGGCGGATGAGGATGGTCTCGGTGATTTCCAGGCCCCAGTCCTCCATCCACAGGCCGGGCATGAAATGGAAGGTCATGCCCGCTTCGAGCACGGTCTCGTCGTTCTCGCGAAACGAGATCGTCCGCTCGCCCCAGTCCGGCGGATAGGACAGACCGACCGGGTAGCCGCAACGGGCGTCGCGCTTGATGCCGGCCTTGGCCAGCTCGTTATGCAGCGCGCGCGCGACATCACCGGCGACATTGCCGGCACGCGCCGCTTCCAGCCCGGCTTCCAGACCGGCGACCAGGGCGCCTTCGGCATGGCGCAGGAAGTCGGGCGGTGCGCCCAGATAGACGGTTCGGCACAAGGGCGCATGGTAGCGGCGATAGCAGCCGGCGATTTCGAAAAAGGTCGCCTCGCCGCGCTCGAAACTGCGCCAGTTCCAGGTCAGATGCGGTGCGGCGGCATCCGAGCCGCTCGGCAGCAGGGGCACGATCGCCGGGTAGTCGCCCCAGCTGTCATCGACGCCGCGCACGGCATTGGCATAGATCTCGGCGACCAGCTCGGTCTTGCGCACGCCCGGCTCGATGCGCTCGAGAATGCCGTCGATGATGCGCTCGGCGATGCGTGCCGCCTTGCGCATGAACACCAGCTCCTCGCCGGATTTGACCGCGCGCTGCCAGTTGACCAGGGCGGTGGCATCGACCAGTTCGGCGCCGGGCAGTTCCTCGTGCAGGGTCAGATAGGCCTTGGCCGAAAAGTAGTAATTGTCCAGTTCCAGGCCGATGCGCTTGCTGGCGACGCCTTTGGCACGCAACAGGGCGGCCAGATCCTGCATCGGATGGCGATCGGCCGCCTGGACATAGGTGTCGGCATAGCCATGCACCTCGGTGGCCGACATCCACACGGTGCGCAGTGCGCCCTGGGCGTCCTGCTTGCGGCCCCACCAGATCGGCGGCTCGCCGGGCAGGATGATGACGCCCTGGTGGACATAGAAACTCCAGCCGTCATAGCCGGTCAGCCAGGCCATGTTGGACGGGTCCTCGATGAACAGGGCATCCAGCTCGCGAGCGGCCATCTCGTCGGTGACCAGGGCGAGCCGGCGGTCGTATTCGACTTGGGAGAACGGCAGATCGTCGGCCGGCATGGCATGGTCCAATGGCAAAGGGGCACCCCAGCCTGAAGGCTTAGCACGAGCATGCGGCCGCAAGCCATGCGCCGATGCATTGACGTCGGCGCAGCACTGTGATGGCCTGCAGCGGTGGCCGTACCGGCCGGAGCCAGTCAAGGAGTGCCTGCATGGGCAGCGCAAGCCAGGCGCAGTGACGGCGATCACGCTCGGCGATGTCTACGCCGCCCGCCAGCGCATCGTCGGCGTGGCCGTGCGCACGCCGCTTGTGCCGTCGCCCCATCTGAGCGCCGTTGCCGGTGACGAGGTCGTCTTGAAGCTCGAGATCGCCCAGCCGATCGGCGCCTTTAAGCTGCGCGGGGCCGCCAATGCCATCGCCAGCCTCGACGGTGACATCAAGGGCGTCACCTGCTGCTCGACCGGCAATCACGGCCGCGGCGTGGCCTTTGCCGCGCGCCAACGCGGGCTGCCGGCGATCGTCTGTATGTCGAAACTGGCACCGAAGGCCAAGGTCGACGGCATCCGAGTGCTGGGCGCACAGGTGCGCATCGTCGGGAACAGCCAGGACGAAGCCCAGCTCGAGGCGACGCGCCTAGTCGATGAGGCGGGCTTCGTCGATATCTCGCCGTTCGATGATCCGCACGTCATCGCCGGCCAGGGCACCATCGGCCTGGAACTGCTGGAAGACCGACCGGATCTGGCGACCCTCCTGGTGCCGCTGTCCGGCGGCGGTCTGGCTGGCGGCATCGCGCTCGCGGCCAAGCGGATCAAGCCGGGCATGCAGGTGATCGGCATCAGCATGGAGCGGGGTGCTGCCATGCATGCCTCGATCAAGGCGGGCCATCCGGTCGAGGTCGAGGAAGTGCCCAGCCTGGCCGACAGCCTGGGCGGCGGCATCGGCCTGGCCAATCGCCACTCCTTTACCCTGTGTCGCGACTATCTGGATGACATCGTCCTGGTCAGCGAGGACGAGATCTACCACGCCCTGCAAACCGTCTATTATGAAGACCGCCTGGTGTGTGAGGGGGCTTGTGTCGTCGGCATTGCCGCGTTGCAGGCCGGCAAGCTGCCGCCGCTGCGCGGCCCGTGCGCAATGATCATCACCGGACGCAATCTCGACATGGCGATGCATGCCGCGATCATGCAGGGCCAGAGCATCACCCTTGGCGATCTGACCATCGAAGGCCGCGCCTATGCCCCATGAGGTTTGCATCCTGAGCGAATCCGAGCTGCGCGCCGCCGTGCCGCTCGATCGCGCTGCCGTCGATGTCGTCGAACGCGCCTTCGCCGCGCTGGCCGGCGGCAAGGTGGTCATGCCGCCGATCCTGTCCATGGAGATCGCCGAGGCACACGGCGAGGTCGACGTCAAGACCGCCTATATCCCGGGCTTCGACGGTTTTGCCATCAAGGTCAGCCCGGGCTTTTTCGACAATCCCAAGCAGGGCTTGCCCAGTTTGAACGGCCTGATGATCCTGTTCTCGGCCACGACCGGCCTGGTCCAGGCGCTCTTGCTCGACAATGGCTATCTCACCGATGTGCGCACGGCTGCGGCCGGCGCGGTCGCCGCCCGTCATCTGGCACCGGCGCAGGTGCGCACCGCCGGCGTCATCGGCAGCGGGGTGCAGGCGCGCCTGCAGATCGAGGCCGCCCACCTGGTACGGCCGTTCGAGCGTGTGCTCGTCTGGGGCCGCGATCCGGCCAAGGCGCAGGCCTGTGCCGATGATCTGGCCGCCGGCCTGGGCATCGAGGCGAGGGCGCTGCGCGATCCCGCATCGCTGGTCGCCGATAGCCAGCTGGTCGTGACCACGACGCCGGCGCGCGCACCGGTGCTGCGCGCCGAATGGCTGCATCCGGGGCTGCACATCACCGCCGTGGGCTCGGACCAGGCCGGCAAGAACGAACTCGAGCCGGCCGTGCTGGCCGTGGCCGATCTGTATGTCGCCGACCGGGTCAGCCAGTGCGCTGGGCTGGGCGAGCTGCGCAGCGCCATCGACGCCGGTGTCATGGGCAAGGACGGCGTGGTCGAACTCGGCCAGATCGTTGCCGGCGACGCGCCGGGCCGGCCCACGCCGGAAGCGATCACCGTGTGCGATCTCACCGGCACCGGCGTGCAGGATACGGCGATCGCCACGCATGCGCTTGCCATGGCCGGCAAGGCCGGCACGCGCATCACGGTGTGACCCGGGTGGCAGGGCCCGCCTTTCCGCCGGAGGAATTCGCCGCGCGCCTGGCCAATGTGCGCATGGCCATGGCTGCCGCCGAGCTGGACGGCCTCGTGCTCGGCGTGCCGGAGAACATCTACTATCTGACCGGCCTGGACCACTGGGGCTATTTTGCCTGCCACCTGCTCATCGTGCCGGCCGAGGGCGAGCTGATCCTGATCGCGCGCGCCATGGAGCGCATCACCATCGACAATCAGGTGCACAATGCGCGTTTCCTCGGTCATCGCGATGACGAGGACATCGTCGATTTCGTCGATCAGGCGGTGCAGGCGCTCGGCCTGGCCAATCGCCGGCTCGGCTATGAAGAGCGCAGCCTGTTCATCACGCCACGCATCGCCGACGGCATGCGCGCGGTCTGTCCGCGGGCGACCTGGTGGCCGGCGTCGGGCCTGGTCGATGGCCTGCGCCTGACCCAGTCGCCTTTGGAAATCGTCTACACGCGCGCGGCAGCCAGGGCGGCCGATGCCGGCACGATGGCGGCGATCGAAGCGATCCATGACGGTGCCAGCGATCGCGCCATCGCCGCCGCGTGCCACGCTGCCATGATCACGGCCGGCAGCGACTATCCTGGCTTCGGCCCATTCATCCGCCCGACCACGCGGCTGGGTGAAGAGCACACCACCTGGTGCGGCGACGTCATGCGCCGCGGCGATGCCGTGTTCCTCGAGCTGGCGGCTGCCTGCCGGCGCTATCACGCGCCGATGGGCCGGCTGATCTATGTCGGCGACGCGCCGGCCGGTGCTGCGGATGCCGCCGCACTGGCGGTCGAGGGCATGGCGGCGATCTGTAGCGCGATCCGCCCGGGCGTGCGCGCCGGCGACGTCTATGCCGCCTGGCACGCGGTCGCGGCATCGGCCGGCCTGACCGACTATCACCGGCATCACTGCGGTTATCTGGTCGGTATCGCCTTTCCGCCGAGCTGGACTGGCGGCTCGTCAGTCACCGGCCTGGCGCCGCATGCCGAGTTTCCACTGAAGCCGGGCATGGTCTTTCATGCTCACTCGTGGTTTACCGGTACGCATCTGGCAAATTATTTCATCTCGAACACGGTTCTGCTTGGCGAGACCGGAGCTGAGGTGCTGACATCTGCTACGCCGCAGGGTCTGACCTTGCGCTAGATATGCCCAGGTTGCTTAACGGGCTGGTGAATAGACGTGTGGCGTGTACGGTTCAGACAATCGATAAAGCCGCTTTATTGCTGCAATAATGTAGCGCATCACACGCAAAAGAAAAAACTAAGCGTGTTCCCTTAATTGTCTTGAAACGGGCGTTCGGGCCAATTATGTGCAGCATCGGCCGGGGAATGGAACCCCGGCCGCTCTACCCGAAAGCCGCAGACCCGCCATGTTGACCAAAGACGACCTTATTCGAGAGCACCGTGAGCGCGGCGGATCGCTGCCCGCGCTGTTGCTTGTTTACGCCCTGCTGGTCGGCATCATGGCAGCGTCGGCCTACGCCATCATCTAACGCCGCGCTCGGGCAGCCCACTTAGACATCCGCCGATTCACCGACATTGTCGACGCCGCGCTCTTCCAAGAGCGTGGTCAGCCAGTTCGGGTCCATCTCCGGCACCGATGACAGCAACAAATCGGTGTAGGGATGATGCGGCGGGGTGAACATCTCTTCCTTCGGGCCCTGCTCGACCACCTTGCCATGCTGCATGACCACGACTTCGTCGGCAATCGAGCGCACGGTGGCGAGGTCATGGGTGATGAACATGTAGGCTAGGCCGAGCTCGCGCTGCAGCCGGTCGAGCAGCTTCAAGATGCCCTCGGCAACCAGCTGGTCGAGGGCCGAGGTGACCTCATCGCAGATGATGAAGTCCGGCTCGGCGGCGAGCGCGCGGGCGATGCCGATGCGCTGTTTCTGGCCACCGGACAGCTCGGGCGGGAAGCGGCTGTAAAAGCGCGCCGGCTCGAGCTCGATCAGATCGAGCAGCTCGTCGACCCGCTGTTTCAGCGCCTGGCCGCGCAGGCCGGAATAGAAGCGTGCCGGCCGGCCGATGATCTCGCTGATGCGCAGCTTCGGGTTCAGCGCGGTGTCGGCCATCTGGTAGATCATCTGCGCCTGGCGCAGCTGATCCCGCGTGCGGTTCTTGTAGTTCGGCGGCAGCACCTCGCCCTTGAACAGGATCTGGCCGGCGCTCGGCGGCAGCAGACCGGTAATGACGCGTGCGGTGGTCGACTTGCCCGAGCCTGACTCGCCGACCACAGCCACGGTCATGCCCGGATAGACGTCGAACGAGACGTCATCGAGCACCTTGACGCCGCCGGTATAGGCGGCATCGATGTTCTGCACCGAAATGACCGGCTGCGTGCCATCGCTCGGGCGCTCTTTTTGCGGCCGCTTGAAGCTACGCACCGCCCACAGGCTCTTGGTGTAGTCCTCTCGCGGCGATTGCAGCATCTGCTCGGTTGGCGCCTCCTCGACCTCTTCGCCCTTGAGCAGCACCTTGATGGTGTCGGCCATCTGCGCGACCACGGCGAGGTCGTGCGTGATGTAGATCGCGGCCGTGTTGAACTGATCGACGATGTCGCGGATCGCAGCCAGCACCTCGATCTGGGTGGTGACATCGAGTGCCGTGGTCGGCTCGTCGAAGATGATCAGGTCCGGCCGGCAGGACATCGCCATGGCGGTCATGGCGCGCTGGAGCTGGCCGCCGGAGACCTGGTGCGGGTAGCGAAAGCCGATGTCGCGCGGGTTTGGCAGACGCAGGCGCTCATACAGCTCCATGGCGTCTTCTTGCGCTTCGAGCCGCTTTTTGATGCGGTATTGCACCGGCGCTTCGGTGTGCTGATCGATCAGCTTGTGCGCCGGATTGAACGAGGCCGCGGCCGACTGGGCGACATAGGCGATGCGTGAGCCGCGCAGCGCTCGGCGCTCTTCCTCCGATGCGGTGGTCAGCTCCATGCCGTCGAACTCGATCGAGCCCTCGGATATCCGCGTGCCGTCGCGAGCATAGCCCATGGCGGCAGCACCGATGGTCGACTTGCCGGCCCCGGATTCGCCGATCAAACCCATGACCTCGCCGCGGTGCAGGGTCAGATCGACGCCCTTGATGATGTCGATCCAGGTCTCGTCGGAATAGCCCTGGATCTTCAGGCCCCGGATCTTCAGCAGGATGTCTTTTTCCTGGAACCTGTCCATCTCATTGCTCCTTCAGGCCGGACGACCGGAACAGCATCCAGTCGACGACGAAATTGATGCCGACGGTAAGCAGTGCGATCGCCGCCGCTGGGATCAAGGGGGTCATGTCGCCGAACGAGATCAGCGTCGCGTTCTCGCGCACCATCGAGCCCCAATCCGCCGTGGGCGGCTGGATGCCCAGGCCCAGGAAGCTGAGGCCGGCGATCAGCAGGAAGACGAAGCAGAATTCCAGGCCGAACTCGGCGACCAGCGGTGCGGTCGCATTCGGCAGGATCTCCTTGCGGATCAGATACCAGTCGCCTTCGCCGCGCAGCTTGGCCGCCTCGATATAGTCCATGACGACGATATTGCCGGCGACCGCACGGGTCAGACGGAACACGCGCGGCGAGTAGATCACCGCCACGACGATGACGATCACGGTCAAACCGGTGCCGAAGATCGACAGCATGAGCAGGGCGAAGATCAGCGATGGCACCGACATGATGATATCGGCGATGCGGCCCAGGACCTGATCGAACCAGCCGCCCTTGACCGCGGCGTAGAGACCGGCGAGTGCGCCCATGATGAAGGCGAGCATGGTCGCCAGCAAGGCCAGGCCGACCGAGTTGCGCGCGCCATAGATGATCCGGCTGAAGATATCGCGGCCGAGCTGGTCGGCGCCCAGCAGCATGACCTCGTTCGGCGGATCGAAGGCCGAGCCGATCACTTCGGCTTCGCCATAGGGCGCGATCCAAGGCGCGAAAATGCCGGCGATGGCGTAGGTGAAGATGATGAACATGCCGAACGCGGCGGTCAGTGGTGCCGTGCGCAGCTCCTTGGCCATGTTCGGCGAGCTCACCTGGATGAGGAACTCGCGAAAGGCGTACGCGACCCCGGCCGCCAGAGCGAGCGCGGCCGCGGACGTCGCCACGAAGCGCAAGGCGGCGGTACCGCCGATGATGCCGAGGACAAACGACACCAGCGTCAGCGAGAACAGCAGCATGAAGGTCGAGCGCTGCTGGAAATAGGCCGCCAGGCACGAAGCGCCGATCAGCGCCGTGTAATAGAGAAGGACAAACGTGCTCATGGTCGGGCCTCTCTATTTCGGATGCCGCAGACGCGGATTGGTCAAGATCGCCCCGACATCGGCTGCCAGGTTGAGCAGGATGAAGGTCGCCGCAAAGATCAGGCAGCAGGCCTGCACGATCGGGAAATCGCGTTTGGCCACCGCGTCGACCAAGAGCTGGCCGATGCCCGGATAGACGAACACCACCTCGACCAGGACGACGCCGGTGATCAGATAGGCGAGGTTGAGCGCGACGACGTTGATGATCGGTGCCCAGGCATTGGGCAGCGCGTGTCGAACGATGACCTTCCAGGGCGGTGTGCCCTTGAGCCGGGCCATCTCGATATAGGGCGAGGCGAGCAGGTTGATGATCGCCGCACGGGTCATGCGCATCATGTGCGCGGTGACCACCAGGACCAGCGTCAGCATGGGCAGGAAGGTCCGCTCGAGCAGCGCCCAGAAGCTCATGTCACCGCTGAGACTCGAGATCGCCGGAAACATGGCCGCGCGCACGGCGAGAAACAGGATCAGGATGTAGCCCAGAAAGAATTCCGGCGACGACACCGTGGTGAGCGTGACGACATTGGCGACCCGGTCGAAGATCGTGTTGCGCCACAAGGCGGTCAGCACGCCGAGAAAGATCGCCAGCGGCACGGCCACGACGGCGGCATAGGTCGCCAGGAACAGCGTGTTGACGAAGCGTTCCGAGATCGCCGCGCCGACCGGCTCGCCGGACACCAGCGAGACGCCGAAATTGCCGGTGAGCGCGCCGCCCAGCCATTCGAAGTAGCGGATCGGTGCTGGCTGATCGAGGCCGAGCTGCTCGCGCATGGCGGCCACGGTCTCTTCGGTAGCGCCCTGGCCGAGCACGGCCTCGGCAATGTCGCCCGGCAACAGTTCCACGGCAAAAAAGATCAGGACCGAGACGACGAGCAAGGTCACCGCTCCCAGTCCGAGCCGCTTAAGCACGAGCTGTGTCAAGTCGCCCATTTGTTCCTCCGAACCAGGTCAGCGGCTGGCCGCTTTCCGGTCTGACGCCGACACGCTGTCTCACGCTGCGCTTGGCTGTCGGCGTGTGGCTCCTTTGTAAGCCGGATTGGCACGCAAGCCACGGGCCATGAAAAGCTTCGGCCCGGCGCGTTTTGCACCGGGCCTGACCTCGAGACCGCTTAGCTGTTGAACCACCAGCGGCTGGCGGCACGGGCGCCGTCATTCTCCCAGCTCGCCGCAAGCTGGTCGGGCAGGCCGACATTCGAGCGGGCGGCGTAGACGAAGTTGTTGAAGAACGGAATGATCGTGCCGCCATCGTCGCGCGCGATCATGGCCATCTCGCGATACATCTCGGCGCGCAGGCTGTCGTCGAGCTCGGCCTTGGCCTGGAGCAGCAGCTCATTGAAGCGCTCGTTCTTCCAGCGGCTCTCGTTCCAGGCGGCGTCCGCCTTGTAGGCCAGGGTGTACATGACATCCGGCGTCGGACGGGCACCCCAGGAGACCGTCTGGAACGGCTTTTTCAGCCAGACCTCCGAATAGTAGCCGTCATTCGGCTCGCGCACGACCTTGACATTGATGCCGGCCGCCTTGGCCTGTTCGGCATAGAGCACGCACATGTCAACCGCGCCCGAGAACAGGCTGTCAGCCGTGCTGATGCTCACGGACAGGCCTTCCTGACCGGCCTGCTTGAGCAGCGACTTGGCCTGATCGGGATCATAGGTGCGCTGCTCGATGCCTTCGGGCCAATAGGGCTGCGCTGGCGAGTGGTGGAAATCGTTGCCCATGGTGGCGGCGCCAAAGGCGATCTTCTCGATGATCTCCTCGCGATCAATCGCCAGCTTAAGGGCGTTGCGTACGTTGACATCGTCGAAAGGCGGCGTGTCGCAGTGCATCGGCATGGTGATCGCGCCGGCGGACGGCACGTTCAAAATGTTGATGTTCGGATCACGCTGCAGCAAGCCCATGGTCTTGAGCTCGATCAGCGAGACGCTGTGCACGTCGCCGGTGACCAGCGCCGTCTGGCGGGCGTTCGGATCGTTCAGCACGAGGATGTCGCAGCTATCGAAATAGGCGCCTTCACCGTGCCAGCCATCGTGGCGGCTGAGGTTGATCTGCACGCCCCACTCGATCTCCTCGATCTTGTACGGGCCGGAGCCGTCGCCCGACTGCCAGTCGATCGTGCCGTCCTCGTTGGCCGGGCAGATGCATAGGTGATAGTCGGTCATCAGCCAGGGGAAGTCGGCATTGCCGCCGCCGAGCGTGAACACAACCGTGGTGTCGCCATCGGCGGTGATGTCGGTGACGTCCGCCAGAAGCGCCTTGGCGGCCGAGGTGGTCTGGTCGCCGCGATGGTGGTTCATCGAGGCGACGACGTCGTTGGCGGTCACTGGCCGGCCGCTGTGGAAGCTGGCGTTCGGGGTGATCTCGAAGGTCCACTGCGAGGCGTCCGAGCTGGCTTCCCAGTTGGTCGCGAGATCCGGCCCGAGCGAGCCATCGCCCATGATCATGGTCAGGTAGCTGCGATGGGTGTGTGCCAGATAGATCTGCTGGCGCGACAGATAGGTGCCCGGATCGTGGTTATCCGCCGTGTTGCCGTCATGCAGGCCCCAGCGGAAATTGCCGCCCGGTTTCGGCTGGGCGGCGGCCGCGCGCGCCCAGAGGCCCGACGCCGTGGTCGCGGTCAGACCGGCTGCAATCGTGTAGTGCATGAAGTCGCGGCGCGAGACGCGGCCGAGCTTGGCCTCGGCTGCGATCCGATCGATGAGGATCTGGTTCTTCGTGGACATGGCTACTCCCGCTTTCCTGTTAGCGCGTCCCGCTGTGCTTGAGCGGCATCGGTCCCGGTCAGCGGCGCTCCCTGTCATTCGCGCATGCCGAGACATCATGGCTCGGTAGCAAAGCACGACCTCTCGCCGGAGGCCACCCTTCGATTGGCAAAGAACCGCCTTTGCGCCGCGCCGGACGCACAATGTGGTCGCCGATCGTATCCCCTAACGCGCTGTTTCTCCATGGGTCCGACCGCTGGAGCGGTCGTCACGGCGGGTGGCCGGCGCTGTCGCCGTGCCGAGGCATGGCGGCGCGCCGATGCTTGATTGCATACGCATTGTATGCAAGAAGTATCGGATGACGACGCACAGCAAAGAAACCTGCTTCGCCGATCTGCGCCGACGGATCCTCGCCACCGAGCTCGCGCCGGGGGCCGATCTCGATGAAGCGAGCCTGTCCGAGCACTACGGCATGTCGCGCACCCCTTTGCGCGAGGTGCTGCAGCGCCTTGCCGGCGAGGGCTATGTCCGTTTGCAGCGCCATCGCGGCGCCAAGGTCGCCTCGATGGACCTCGCCACCATGCGCACGTTCTTCCAGACGGCGCCCATGGTGTACGCCAACATCGCCCGCCTGGCGGCGGAGAATCGCACGCTTTTGCAGCTCGACGCCCTGAAGCAGGCGCAGGCGCGCTTCGCCGCCGCGGTTGCGCAAGCCGATGGCGGCGCGCTGGCGCTGGCCAACCATCGCTTTCACGAACTGATCGGCGAAATGGCGCACAATCCCTATCTGAGCGCCTGTCTCGCCCGCCTGCTGATCGATCATACCCGCCTCAGCCAGACCTTTTACCGCCCGGCCTCGGCCGAAGAGCAGGCGCTGGTGCGCACCGCCTCGACGCAGCATGACGGCATGATCGCCGCGATCGAGAACCAGGAACCGGCGCTGGCGATCGATCTCAGCCTGCAGCACTGGGATCTGTCGCGCGATCGCATGGAGCGCTTCGTCCGCCCGGACCCGCTGCCGGTCGATGTCATCAGCCTCAAGGAGCGCCGCCATGCAGTTTGAAGGCATCTACACCCCGCTGGTGACGCCCTATCACGACGATTTCTCGCTGAACGAGGCGGCCCTGGCCGAGACCGTCGACTTCCTGATCGGCGCTGGCGTGCACGGCCTCATCGTCGCCGGCACCACAGGCGAATACTACGCCCAGACGGCCGACGAGCGCTTCGAGCTGATGGCCAAGGTCAAGGCAGAGATCAACGACCGTCTGGCGCTGGTGGTCGGCACCGGCGCGATCCGCACCGAAGACAGCGTGCTCTATGCCAAGGCGGCCAGAGAGATCGGCGCCGATGCCATTCTCGTCACGACGCCGCCTTATGCCTACCCGACCGGGCGCGAGATCGCCTTGCATGCGCTGGCCATCGATCGCGCCGCCAATCTGCCGGTCATGCTCTACAATTACCCGGGTCGCATGAGCGTCAACATGGACGAGGACTGCCTCGACCGCCTAGGCCGCTCGGCGAATTTCTGCGCCATCAAGGAAAGCTCGGGCGATCCCAATCGGTTGCACATGCTGGCGCGCGACTACCCGCATATCGCGCTCGCCTGCGGCATGGACGACCAGGCGCTCGAGTTCTTCGCCTGGGGTGCGCGCGCGTGGGTCTGTGCCGGCAGCAATTTCGCGCCCGAAGCCCATATCGCGCTCTATCGCGCGTGCGTGCTCGAGGGCGATTTCACCAAGGGCCGGGCGATCATGTCGGCCATGCTGCCGCTGATGCGCGTCCTCGAGCAGGGCGGCAAGTTCATCCAGTGCATCAAGCATGGCCTGACCTTGCGCGGCATCGAGGCCGGCCCGCCGCGCAAGCCCTTGCAGCCATTGAACAAGGATGACCGCCGCCAGCTCTGCGAGGTCATCCGCACCATGACGACCACGCTGCACGCGCTCGAGGCCGCGCCCGACAGCCTTGCGCCGGTGCGCATCGAGCGAGGTGCCGCATGAGCGATCTGCTAACCAAGGCCGAGTACGCCGCGATCGCCGCCGACCTCGATCTGCCGGCCGCACCGTTCATCGACGGCAGGTTCCGTCCGGGCACGGGTCCGGCCATGCCGACGATCAATCCGGCCACCGGCGAGACCCTGACCAGCATTGCCTCGCCCGGCCCGGCTGACATCGAGCTGGCGGTGGCCAAGGCGCGCGAGGCGTTTGATCAGGGCCACTGGTCACGCCTGCACCCGGCCGAGCGCAAGCAGGTGCTCATGGAGCT
The DNA here is from genome assembly GCA_050331015.1 of Geminicoccaceae bacterium. Lineage (GTDB taxonomy): Bacteria > Pseudomonadota > Alphaproteobacteria > Geminicoccales > Geminicoccaceae > JBHJHH01. The sequence goes on along the minus strand of JBHJHH010000124.1, from coordinate 115 downwards.
GGCCAAGCTGATCAAGCGCAACCGCCGCGAGCTGGCGGTCATGGAAAGCCTGGATAGCGGCAAGCCGATCCGCGATTGCGCGCTGATCGATCTGCCCGAGACAATCAACACCATC